>NZ_JBSGEQ010000003.1:300138-468561 GCF_053602975.1 Nocardia sp. NPDC004278 | reverse complement strand
GGCACCGGACCAGGCGGCACCGGACCACACACGGGCACCCCACCAGGCGGCACCGGACCAGGCGGCACCGGACCAGGCACCGGACCAGGCGGCACCGGACCAGGCGGCACCGGACCAGGCACCGGACCAGGCGGCACCGGACCACACACGGGCACCGGACCAGGCGGTTCTGGCGGTCCGACCAGCGGTAGACCCGCCATACCTGCGACCGACGAGCCCGCAACTCCTTCCCGCCCGCCGGGCACCGACAGGCCGGACCTCCCGCCGCTCCCACGTGGAGACGATGACAGGGGTCTGCCACCTCGACAGCCTCAGCTGCCGGAAGAAGGCACCCCGCCACCCGGCCAGACACGCGAAAAGGAACCAGCCGAGCCACAGCCGACACCGCGACCGGACACAGGAGAGACCGCGCCTCCAGAGGGCGACAAACAGGCCTGGCCGCCGCGTGCACCCACCGAGGAACCAACCACGCAACCCGACCCCACACAGGGCGAAAGAAAACCAGCCGAGGCCGAGCCACAACCAGAGGTACCGCCACATACCCCGCCCCCAGACGAACAGGTCGGGCCCCCACACATAGAGCGTCTGAATGATGCTCTCGAGCACCAGCGCCCCATCGATCTTCCATTGCCGGACGAACTCCCCCCGCCACCGCGAGAGGACGGTCCCGGGTCGGATCCGGTCGGCACCTTGTGGCAGGCACACTCGGGCCAGGACGATCCCGCGAACGTCCCCAACGTGGTCGAAGGTATGCACGCGGTGATGAAAGACTGGGCCAACCCCGACCAGGCTGCATCCGCCGTGCATCTGGGGAGAACTCTGTTCGAAGCGCATGTCTACCTCGGACCCGGCGGCGAGATCCTGGCCACGAAGACCGGCGACGTCGGCAACCGAATGCTGCGAGTCGAGGTGTCGCGACCCGACACCCCGGCGGCACCGAGCGGCCAAGCGAGATCCGAGATACCGCCACACGCACGAAGCCTCATCGAACAGAAGCTCGAGGCTTTTGCGCATCGGTACGGCATCGAGGAAGGCCCCGACGGTCAGCAGACCTACTGGTTCGAAATAGACGAGGGCGGTCCGGCTTTCAACCCAAGGGCCCTCGAAGAAGGGCACGGCACCAGGCCCGAAGAAACCACGCCTCCAGGGGGTGACGAACAGCACACACAGGAGGGGACACACGATCCGGGCAACCCCCACGATCCGAACCAGGACCACGGCCCGGCGCCGGAGCCCGAGCTGGTGCCCCCAACAAATACCCTCGATCCAGGGAAGGGCGAGCCGATAGGAGCGCCAGCGGCCACCGATGTCGGCGCGAAGGGCGGGCCGGAGCCTCGGCCGAGGGAGTGGCCCTACACCAACCCTCCCAATATGCGCACAGTTCCGCCCGGGACCCCGCTTGATCTGACGTCCCTCAATCCCATTGACAAGTACCTCTGGGTGGTCGACGCCGAGGGGAACTTCAAGTTCGCACCGGAGCTGCAGAACTCCTCCGACTTCATGAAGCCGCTGCCGCCGGATCAATATTTCCATATGAAACACGGTGACCTTCAGCCTGGCGAGGGTGGCACCGCACGTGGTCCAGCGCGAGCGGGGGGCGAGCTGTATGTCGTTCGCAATGCTGATGGCACGCTCAGCGACACCTGGTGCATCAACAACAACTCGAGCTACACCTTCCGCCGAGTTGATGAGAGCGGGCAGCCACTTCCATGGGCGCCCGCCGAAAGTCTCGAGGCAGTCCGCCAACATCTAATCGACGGCGGACTGCCTGGAGAAAAGCTCACGACGAACGATATCCTGGCCGCCGAGCGGCTGAACCGAGGTATGCCATGACCCAGAAGCCCGCTGATCTCGGCAGAGCCGCCGAAGCACTTCTCGACTCCAGCTCACACGCCTATGCCGAGCTTGATCCGTCCGAGATCAGGGAGGGCATCATCGGCTTGGTCTCCGCCCAGGAATCCGCTTATCTCGAGTACGACATGCTCGAAATCGATCTCGCGCTGATACGGGCACTCCTTCTCGAAGCCGCGGACGTCGACGTTCGCCTCCTCGAATGGCTCATCGAGCAGCCCTCGACGGCACGACTGGGTGTGACCTGCCGAGCCCTGTGGCAGTTGTGGTCCCCGGCCAATCCACATCCGCCTATCGACCCGGCTACGGTGCGGCGCCTGATGGCTGCGGCCGGGCGGGTCGACATCGGCGCCAACGAGGTCGGCCCATATCGCGCCGCACTGGGATTCGCCGCCCGCCAGGTCGACGACCCCGGAACTCTGGCGGCCATCGACCATGAGGTCGTTCGCCTGGCTACGGCGGACCCGGACTGAACCGAATTGCACTGCCTTCCGGGGTGATCGGGTGGGCCTGAGAGGCCGAAGTATCACCCTGATCGGAACGACCGCAAAACGGCAATTTGCGGCAGAACAGGTTTGAGTCGATATACGACGTGGCACGATGCGTGGGGCCCGACCGAGCCGACTCCGCAATAGCCGCGCAAAATTCGGGCCGATATCACCGCGATAATGCCGGAACATTATGCCGACGGGCGGGCAGCACTCGAGCTGTGAAGGCTGGCCTCACGCCTCCGTGATCGTCCGCCGCACTTGCGTGCCGCCATCCCCATCTGTTGTCTCGACGCATTCGTGGCAGTCGTCAAGTTGTCACCGATAGCATTTCGATCATCACCCACTTTGGTGTAGCCGATTCCCCGCTCGGTTATGTACTGGCTGGCGAACACCCGGTACGCGTTGGCTGCCTTGCCATATCGAGCTTCGAACGCGGCCTCCCATTCGGGATCCCCCTCTGCCCGCGCATAGGCGGCAGCGCTGCCGGCGCGGTTGGCATCACTCAGTCTGCGCAGTTCGTCCGGATCTCGAGCGAATTCCTGGACCATACCGACGAACTCTCCATTCTCAACGGTTCTCCCCATTTCACGCATCCCCATCATTGAGACCGAGGACTCGGGTTGTTACCCGTATCAGCCGTCGGCGTGGCATTGGCAGTTGGCGCAGTCGCGCCGGTGCTTGTCGGCAACGCCCGACCGTCTGACACAGCTGCCCTGCACGCTCCCACAGCGAGCAGTTGCCTCTCAGGCTCGCAACCTTGTCTCGACGCTGTTGCCGCCGAACCTACTTAAGTGTTTTCGGCACGAATGTACGGATGCGCCCCGCCGGTGCGCCCAGCACAATCCCACTGACACACGAGACGCGCAGGTGGGCAAAGTGAGGGTGCGACATTATCGATGTAGATCAGATATAGGCGTTTCGACAAGTCGGCGACCTCTTATGAGGCCCGATCTCCGACCGATGAATTTCACTCCATCTGTACGAACCACGCTGTAGTCGACTGATCGAAGCGGAGCATATCCATGGTTGACCCCCCGCACCGGAACACGCTGAATAACGGCGACACCCTCGAGAGGGGCCAGTCGCTCGTTTCCCAGAACGGCCTGTTCCGGTTGACGATGCAGCAAGACGGCAATGTGGTGCTATACGGCCCTACCGCCGATCCGGCCAGAGGTCCAAATGGTACGGCAATGTGGAGTTCGGAAACGCACGGCAGCAACTCTCGGCGGCTCGAAATAGAATTCGGTCAGCTGAAGACAGAGTCTGATAAAAGCAACGATGCCGAACTCTACAAGAACAAAGATGGATGGAGCGCTCCCATACCCCGGGATATCAACCGGAACCTTCGGCTTCGGCTCGAAGATAATGGAAATCTCGTGCTCTACAACGTGGTCGACAACCAGCCTGTCTGGAGCAGCAATACCCAGGTATACATAGATCCAAATCGCGTTATCCTGATACACCCCGACGGCGAGGACGTAGTGGTGAACGCCGCAGTGAACGCCGCGCAGCGTGTGCTGCAAGATTCTGTCGATTTGTTCGGGCCGCTCGGCGGTACGGTGCCGCCACCACTGATGAATGATCTGATCTCGCTCGGCTTGGTGGTAAACCCCGACCTGACCGACAAGAACGACATAGGCAGGGGAACCGAGGCATATAATAAGACAGCGATATCGCTGAATAAGTACACCGAACACCTGATAGACCTAGAGCGCGACCTCACCCCGAAAATCAAGAAAATAGATGACGCGAATCAAAGCACGCTTCGAAAAATCAAGGCAGAGATCGAGTACCTGAATGATGCGATGAGAAGCGCCCGGCCACCGGTAGAGACCGACTCGGGAGCGAGCGGCAAGAAGCGCTTCTTCCTCAGCGACTCCGACACGCAAGCGGTCTTGAGGATAATTGGCGACTCGACCGATAGAGTCGCCGCATTCGTCAACCAGTGCCAGACCCAGAACATCAACGCGGCCCCGACTATCACGCAACCAGAGCCCCCTCGTTCCTCTGCCCCGCCGGCCACCAACAGCGACCACTCCGGCGACGACCACTCCGGCGACAACGGCTCCGACAACGACCAATCCGGCGCCGCAGCATCAACGCCGACCACCCCGGCACCGCCGGCCACGCCACCGACCACCCCGGCCACTCCGGTGCAGCATGGCGGTAGTCCCGAGAACGTCGACAAGGCCCCTGAACCGACAGGCACCGATGACGCAGCCCTGACCACGAGCCAGGGTGATGACTTGGGCACGGCGCTTGCCACCGATGCCGACGATTTCACCGATCCGACGTCACCAGGTGTCCTCGGCCTGGAGGACAAGGACTGGAGCGCTTTCGATTTCGATGGATCGCTGAACAATCCTTTCGCCCAAGTGAGCGGCCCTGATCTCGATACCGCCGTGCTGCTGCACGCGCTGTTCGGCTCACCCGGGTTCTCGATCGACGCGGCTCCAGCCATATTCCAAGGTATGGGCATGGATCGACTGTTCGAACAACTGCGCACCGATCCGCTGATTCCGAGCTACCAGCCTTTCGAACAATTGATTGCCAAGGGATTCCCCGCAGCGACGGGCCTCCCCGAGATCCGCCCGGACCGAATGCCGACCGTCTCGGCGCCGCAGACGGTCACCCCGCCGCCGTTGATCAGGCCCCAACGGTTGCCAGGTATCACCGCACCTACGATCCTGAAGTGGGTCACGTCTGCACTCAAACTTCCGATCGCAACCGGTCCCGGAAATACGGATCCCGCGGTCGAAGGGGCGTCGTCGCAGCCGAGGAATGAGGTCGTCATCACTGATGAGGTACCTGGTCGCGGCCATGATCGGTGAAGCAGCCGACTGGTCGGGCGGCGTGCAGACATACCTTGCGTCGCCGAAAGCCCGCCACAAGCAGTCGGTCCTGCCACTCACCGAGGTCGCGCATGAAGCGGGGTTCGCGGACAACTCGCACTTGAACCGCGCCTGCCACGGGACGCCGGGCATCGCACCGAACGTCATCACAGCCCGATTCCACATCACGCTCGAGTCGTAGCAGGTTGTTTCAAGTCGGCATCGAAAGTCATAGGTAATTTACGTCCAATGTGCTCGGTACCCATTCACCGCAATTCCCAGGTCGCTGGCGTCGAGGGCCTCGGAGAGGTTCATCGGCGCGGCGATCTCTCGGCCGCGGTTTCCGGATTCGTCGGCCGACACACGGAATTGCAGCGGATCGAAACATTGCTGGCGGCCGGGGAGGCGCGGCTCATCACCTTGGTCGGCCCCGGTGGCATCGGCAAAACGACGCTGGCAGCCGAGGCGCTGCGTCGGTTCCGGATCGTCTCGAACCGGAGGGTTTGCTGGACTCGGCTCGCACGGCTGGCGCCAGATGAGGATACCGACTCGGTGGCCGAAGAGGTGATGCGATCGGTCGCACGCGGCGATGTCACCGGGCAGCCGGCCTGGGAGGGCATGGTGGACGCGCTGGTCGGTAGCGATGCGACGGATACGCGCCAGACCGTACTGGTGCTGGACAACTGCGAACATGTGCTGTCCAGCGTGGCCCATCTGGTCGCGGTGCTACTGAGTCTGGTTCCCGGGCTGACGATCGCCGCGACGAGCCGGGAACCGATCGGCTGGATCGATGAGCACATCGTGACCGTGCCGCCACTGCCGGCGGACCAGGCAGTCGACCTATTTCGCCAGCGTGCCGAACTTATCGGACGGTCGATTCCCGATGATCATGAACACCCCGCGATCGCCGAACAGATCTGCCGGCGCGTGGACAATAATCCCCTGTTCATTCGGCTGGCGGCCTCGCGATTACGGCATCAACCACCTGCGATCTTATTGCGGGAGCTCACCGGCGACGTAGATGACGTTCGCATGCACTGGTCACATGGCGCCAGGGCTGGAGTGGAGGACCGCCATCGCAGCGTGCACGATGCGATCGCCTGGTCCTATCGGCTGTGCACCGAACGCGAACAACTTCTGCTCGATCGAATATCGGTATTCGCAACCGCCTCCGACACCGATGGCGCCGACATACCGAGTGGTGGCGCCGAGGTCGACGCCATCCGGGCGGTCTGTGCCGATCCGTCCTTGCCCGCCGGAGATATCGACAGACTGTTGGAGTGTCTCGTCGAACGGTCGTTGGTATCTACGCACATTTCTTCGACCACGGTCCGGTACTTTCTGCTCGAGAGCGTACGGGTGTTCGCCAGAGACCGTTTGCGTCACCGCGACGACGACCTGGACGAAATGCGACTGCTGGCTCGGCACCGGCGCTACTATCGGGACAAAGTCGTTGCGGGACAGGAAATTTGGCTCGGCCCGGACGAGCGGGACTGGTTCTACTGGGTGAGCTCCGCCTGGGAGAACATTCTGATCGGCATCGAAACCAGTTTCGACGAGCCCACCGAGGTTGTCATCGGCCTCGAGACGGTAGCAGTCCTGATGGCGTTGCTAGTGCCGTATTTCGGGGTCGCCAACCGCGCGGCTACTTCATTGGCCGAACGCGCACTAGGCGCCATCCGTCACATCGACCCGGCATCGACTCGGTTGCGTGTCGACGCGACCGCGCTGATGGCCTGGAATGCGATATGGCAGGGCGAGATAGCCGACGCCGCACAACTCCTGGACGAATGCGTAACCCACTGTGTGTCCGACCTCGAATTACGTAGGACGTGGCGTGATACGCCAACCGCCGATATCGGTCTGCCCGCTGCGGTGGAGTTCTCCTGGGGAATCGAGTTGATGTGTGAGCTGCATCCGGCCGCCGTCGACGTGTTGTCGCGTGCGCGCAGGAAGTTCGCCGATGCGGGTGACCGGGCGGGCGAGCAGCGCAGCGAGCTGTTCGAAGGACTGGCCTGTGCGCTCACCGGGGATCCCGAGCGAGCCGTGCGCACCACCCGGCGACATCTCGATCGTGCCATCGCTTCGCGGGCATGCTGGACGCTGGATTGGGCGGAGGCAGTGTGGCTGTACGCGATATCTGTGCACGGGGAGATCGACGAGGCGATGCGGGCGGGCCAGACCGCGCTCGAGCAGTTCTTTACCAAGGGAGATACCTTTTCGGCGCTGTGGTTCATCCCCTTCAACTTGATGGCATCGGGTCATACCGTCACCCGTCAGCTCACATCGGGTCACAGTGACCCTGCCCAACTGTGGAAAGCGGCCATCGAGATTGCGCATATGCGCGGCATGAGCGCCGTGCTACACCGCGCACATGGCATCGCACCGACGAAACTGACTTGGCTCGGCCAGGAGTTCGAGCTGGTCGTTACGGTCGCGACCAAGATACTCGGCGAAGATGCGTACACAGCAGCAGTACAGCGTGGCGAAGCGCTACCGCCGGAGTTCGACGAGTTGCGACAGTTGCTGCTGGATACGGAAGCTATCTACCGGTCGCCATCCGCTGTGCGCGGTGGTACCACTTGCTCGCGGTGGCACGAACTCTCCCCCGCGGAGCGGGAAGTCGCGGTTCTCGCGGCCGCAGGCTGGGCCAACAGCGCAATCGCGGCACGCCGGGGCAGTTCGATCCGCACCGTCGACGCTCAGGTCGCGAGCGTGCTCCGGAAATTGTTGGTCACAAACCGATTGGACATCATCGAACACGTTCCCGCTGAGCTCGAGAACCGGATCGAGGTCGAAGCCGGTCAGCGTCCGCGTCGTTCCCGCAACCGCCCGATGCCGAATCGTTGACCGCGTGGTCCACGAGTAATACCTCCCCCCTGCCACGGTCCCCCGCGGCTTCACATTTCGTCGCATTTGTCCATCTGTTACCCGTGCAGCAGTGCATTCTTGCGAGGCCGACGAGACGGCGTATCAGTATGTTCGCGCAAAACATACCTAGATAATTGGCCGACACTCAGCCGTCGGGAATTTCCCACATCGGTTCGGCACGCTGCGAGCGCATCGGCTAACTTATGTACGCATGTTCTCGGTTTCGGATCGCGGCGAACATCTGCCCGTTCCCATTACCAACTCCGGTTGGCCGCAGCGTATCGGCACCCTACCCGCCGAAGTACACGGAGTCGTCGGCCGACAGTCGGAATTGCGGCGGATCGAAACGTTGCTCGCATCGGATTCCGCGCGCCTGATCACTCTGGTCGGATCGGGTGGTATCGGTAAGACAACGCTGGCTGCCGAGGCCCTACACCGATTCCGAAATGGCCCGAACCGCAAGGCACATTGGGCCCAGCTCGCGCGGTTGGCACCGGGGACGGACACCGACACCGTGGCCGAAGAGGTGATGCAGTCGGTCGCGAAGGTCGATGCCACGGGGCAGTCCGCCTGGAAGGGGTTGGTAGCGGCGCTGTCCGAGAGCGATCCAGTGGAACCGCACACGACGGTACTAGTGCTCGATAATTGTGAGCATGTATTGTCCGGGGTCGCATCGCTGGTCGCGGTGCTACTGGACGTCATTCCCCAACTGACCATCATCGCGACGAGTCGGGAACCGGTCGGCTGGATCGACGAGTACATTGTTGCCGTACCACCACTACCCGAAGCCGCGGCGGTCGAATTGTTCCGGCGGCGCGCAGAACTCACTGGCCGGTCGATTCCCGATGAACCCGAACAAATCGCCATTGCCGAACAGATCTGTCGGCACGTGGACAATAACCCCCTGTTCATCCGGCTGGCGGCGGCACGGCTGCTGCATCAGCCGCCGGCCGGCGTGCTCCGCGAGGTCACCGGTGGTGCCGACGACAGCCGCCTGCGTTGGTCACATGGTGCCCGAATAGGTGTCGAACAACGGCATCACAGTGTTCGCGATGTGATCGCCTGGTCATACGGCCTGTGCACCGAACCAGAACAGCTACTGCTGGACCGAATGTCGGTGTTCGCGACCGGTTTCAACAGCGACAACGCTGAAATACCAAGCGCTGGGGCCGAAGCCGAAGCCATCAGGACGATATGTGCCGACACTTCGTTGCCTGCTGAGCAAATCGAGCAGCTGCTGGAACGACTCGCTGAGCGGTCCCTGGTGTGCACGCACATCTCACCCACCACCGTCCGATACTTCATGCTCGAGAGTGTCCGAGTATTCGCCAGGGACCGACTGCGCCGCCGGCGCGAGGACCTGGACGAAACACAGCTGCTGGCTCGTCATCGGCGCTACTACCGGGATAAGGTCGTTGCGGGGCAGGAGATTTGGCTCGGACCGGGAGAAAAGACCTGGTACTTCTGGGTCAGCTCCGCATGGGACAATATTCTGATCGGCATCGAAACCAGCTTCGACGACCCGACCGAAGTCGCCGTCGGCATCGAGACCGTCGCCGTCCTGATGGCGCTACTGGTTCCATTTTTCGGTTTCGCCAATCGTGCGGCAACCTACCTCACCGAGCGAGCGTTGCAAGCCATCCGCCACGTCGACCCGACATCGACTCGACTGCGGGCCAATGCAACCGCACTGCTAGCGTGGAATGCGATCTGGCAGGGCGAGATTGCCTACGCCGGACAGCTACTGGACGAATGTGCCGCACTGTGCCTGCCCGACACGGTGCCCGGGACGACATGGCGTGACACACCAACCATTGATACGGGTCTGCCTGCCTATGTGGAGTTCAGTTGGGGTGTCGAGCTGATGTTCGAACCACAGGCCGCCGCGGTCGACGTGTTGTCGCGTGCGCGCGGGAAGTTCGCCGAGGCCGGCGACCGAGCCGGGGAGCAGCGCAGTGAACTGTTCGAGGCATTGGCTCGCTCGATCGTCGGCGACTCACAAGCCGCGAGTACCGCGCGGCGACATCTCGATCGGGCCATTACCGCCAAGGCCGGTTGGACCCTGTCCTGGGCCAGGCTGATATGGCTGTACACAGTGTCTCTGTACGGAGAGATCGGCGAAGCGGTCACGGCGGGGCGAACGGCGCTGGAGCAGTTTCTCGCCGGCGAAGATACTTTCCTTGCCGGGTGGTTCATTCCTTTCAAGATGATGGCACTCGCTCATACCGTCTCTCGCCGGACCGCATCCGGCGACGGCGATCCTGCCGAACTGAAAGCAGGCGCCATCGAGCTCGCTTACATGTTCGGCATGACTGCCTCGGTGAACCACGCCCAGGGCATCGCATCGGAAAGACTCACCTGGATGCGCCAAGAGATGGAGCTAGCCGTCGACTCCGCCACGAAAGTGCTCGGTGAAGACGTATTCGAGGCCACTGTGCAACAAGCGCAGCAACTGCGGCCGGAGTTCGAAGAGCTCCGGCCGCTCATGCGCAATCTTGTCCAAGACCAGCTGCCCCGCACCGGCACGACGGACTCCAGGTGGCAGGAACTCTCGCCCGCCGAACGAGAAGTCGCGCTCCTCGCCGCGGCGGGATGGGCCAATAGCGCGATCGCGGCGCGGAGAGGCAGCTCCACCCGCACCGTCGACGCCCAGATCACGACAGTTTTCCGGAAGTTGTTGATCACGAACCGTTTCGACATCATCGGACAAATTCCCGAAGAATTCCGGGACCGTATCGCGTCCGAATCGCGGCGACGTCCCGCTCGTTCTCGGCGTCGTCGGTAACGCTTCGGCTGGAGCGTGCTGAACTCCCCACGGTGCGCCCTTCGCACCCAGTTCACTACGCAGCTGCTCCACGATTGCCGCCACATCACCGCCGATCCGATCGAACTCCGGGCGCACATCCGATTCACGCCGACCGAAGACTGTTCGGTCACGACAGTCTCCCTACAGCTTGGGTGGCTCTTTAAGATTGTTCCGGTACTCGGGTTCCACGGGTTCGGGGCCGGTTTTCTCGGCGCGGCGTTCGGTTCACACTGTGGTGGGCGGTGCCTCCGCCGCGGGCAATGGCCGCTCGCGATACGAACCGATATCGTTGTGACGATGCGCAGCAAGCGCTGAGGGCTAGGCGGTAGTCGAGGTAGACGGCAGCTGATGGAGCAGTGGCACTATGAACAACAACGGGCACAGCTCGCGGATATTCGGGACGAGTTGTCCGCCCTGAGCGCCACGGCCAGTTCGCGCGACGGTTCGGTCGAGGTCACCGTCGATCAGTCCGGCATTGTCACTGATGTGCGATTGGAGCCGCGTGCCCTGCGTGGCGCGACCGCAGATCTCGGCCGGGCCGTCACCGAAGCTGCCAGGGAGGCCGCGCGGCTGGCGCATCAGCGGGTGAGCGAAACCATCGGCCCGATCGAAGATATCGTCGGCCGCATGCCCGATCCGGAGGATCTGCTGCCGGGCGCACCCAGCCTTCGGGAACCGGATGCGGAAGTCGTCCAGCAGGCCGCCCCGGTCGGCTATGAGGACGACGAGTACGACGACTATTACGACTGACGTGGTGGTCCCGTGCTGATCGTCGGTCGCCGAGCGGCCGTGGTGCCGGTGGGGGCGCGCGGCGCATCCACGAACAACGGATGATCGACGATCTGTCCGTGGGCGTAGACCGCATCGCGCAAGCGCTGTCGATTCGGCTCCTCCGCGAGCAGCAAAACCAGTTCGTCACAGCGACGCTCGAATACCATCGCTCGCAGCAGCATCGCCTCGGATGCCGAACGCCCATCGGCGTCGGATCGCAACTCCCCCAACGCCACCCGTGATACATCGGCCCGGCGCGACAGCATCGACGCCGCGAGCAGATCGTCGGCATCGCGCAGTTCCTCCCACCAGTCGGCGGGCACCTCCCGGCGCTGCCGGATCGCCTCCAGGATCCGCTGGCGCAGGCGCGGCAGCCCCAGCGAGTCGGGCGCACCTGCCTGTGCGAGGCGCCGATGGGCATCCCAGGCGAGGTCGATGCAGCGCGATCCGATCCCCTGCGCCGGCACCTGTCCGATCCGCTCCAGCAACTGCGGCGCGGATACCAGGCCCAGCCGATCCGCCAAACCCGCTGCCGCGGCACTCAAATCCATTGCCGACGAGGCGGATACCGGCCCCTCCATCGGTACCTCACGCAGTTGGGCGCGCATAGCCGAATCGATCGGCTGCGACGATACGATGGCCGTCACTGTGGCACCCGTCCGGCGTCCCCAGGCCGCGCCGAACTCGGCGAGCACCCGCGCTGGATCGGATACACCTTCCCACGCGGGGTCCGCGACCTCCCACATCCACGGCGTCGAAATCTCACGCGGAAGATGTAGGCCCGCAGGGAGCCAGCTGCGGCCCTCATTCGAGGTGATGAACGCGTTGATGCCGCCGGAATGCCGCATTATCGACACCGCCCACTCCAGCCCGAGCACCGACGAATCCACCACGGCCAGCACACCGCCCAGCAGTGTCCGTGCCAAAACGAGATCGCCGTCGACTCGCTCGCCGAGCATGAAGGTCGGGGCCGCGGCGGCCACCATCGCACCGCCGACCACATCGCGGATCAGCTCGTCGCTGCCGCCGGTATCCGAACGCCCGTCCACGGTCTGCGGATCCCGTTGCGCCGAACTCGGTTTCGCGGTCGGGACGGCCGCACTCGGCCCGGCCACAACCGGACCTGCGGAAACCTTCGGAACCGAGGCCCCGGACCCACGCGAATCGACCTGCGGCGCTTTCGAATCCATCGCGCCCGGTCGCGATTGCCCCTCCGGGGACTGACCACCCGGCGCAGCAGACTGTGCCGACACCGGCGGCGCCGATGATACGGTCGGCGCGGAGATGCCGGTCGAACCGGCCGCGGGCGGCAGGATCGTCGGCAGCATCGGCGACATCGGCCCTGACAAGTTGGTCGATGCCGCTTCCCGAGTGCGCTCGGCAGGATCGGCGCTGTGACCGGAATCGCTTGCGGCCGTGCCGGTTTCCCCATGCTGCCCGGAATCGGTGGCCTCGCCTGCCGTCTTGCCGTTGGCACCGGCATCGGCATCGGGGCGATCCTGGTATTCGCCGGTTGTGGCAGACGTCGCACGCGACGGGACGCCGGTCGTGGAAGCACCTGGATCAGCGCCGTCCGACTGCGCCGCCGGCGCGTAGCCCGTGGTGACGCCCGGAGTCGAGGTCGGGGCGGAGACCGCGGGCGGCATCCCTGGGGCGGCTGGCACACCCGTTGGCGTGCCATGCGACGGCGAATCCACGGGAAGATCTGTCGGCCCGCCTCCCCGCAAACCTTGGTCGGACGGATTCACCACCGACATATCGAATTGCGGGCCGAAGCCCAGCGGACCCGGGAACTGGTGGTTCGGTCCGGCCCCCGGGTGCCCGATCTCGTGCTGGGGGCCGGGCACATGCTGATGCGCGGGCCGGTGTCCCGGCGGTCCGTCCGGCAGATGGGGACCGCCGTAGGTCGATGGCCCCAACTGCCGCAACTTACGGTAGAACGGCTTCAGCGTCGGCGAAGTCGCCGGGCGGCTCGACTTCAGCGCGTTCCGCGCCACATCGTCGACCTCGTCGCGGGCCTCGGCGATGATCCGTGCGACGCGGCCGCGCAGCGCTGCTGCCTTGGCCTCACGTTCGGACTCGTCATCGGATTCATCGTTCTCGGCGTCCTGGTACGCCTTGCGAATCCTGGCGGTGGCGTCGTCGACGATATCGAGTATCTGATTGCGGGTGCGATAGACCAGATCAGAGAAACCCTGGAAGATATCCGCCGCGGCGTCCAGCGCGTCCGCGAAGGCCTGCGGATTCCCGCGCTGCTGCAGCATATTCTGTTTGACGGGGTCGAGCCCCTCGCTGGCGCGGACCCGATTGTCGAACTCGTTGCGGGCTTGATCGGCGGCGAGGGTATCCAGCGCCGCGGCGCCGTCACGCGCCGTGTTTTCCAGTGCGCTCCAGTCACCGGGCGGGACTTCAGGCCAGTTGTCTCTGACTATCTCATCCCAGTACGGACTTTCGTGCTCCGGCGACATCCGGTGATCAGATCGAGTCGGACCGTTGGACGTACGCGCCACCCGCCACATCCGCATCGGTGAGAACATTCGTCGTGCTCACCGTGGCGGCATAGGTAATCCGCGCACCGTGGTCATTGGCAGCCACGGCGTGAAGCAAAGCGGTCACGGCCTCCTGCCGGTGCGTATCGAGCGCTCGGTCGAGTTCCGATTTCGGCCGATGGTGCAGGACCAGGTCCGCGACGGTGCCGGAAACCTGACCCGACACGGTTTCGATGGCTCTGGCGAATCTCGCCGCCGCAGCGTTGACTTCGTGCGGTTCATCCATATCCACCATGTCTGCATCCCGTCTGAGAGAAGTTGTTTCGGTTCAGCTGGTCGCGCCGAATTCGGCATTCACCATGGCGCGGAAGGAGGCTTCGGTGGGCAGATCGAACGAGTCGATCGTGTAGGAACGCGTGCCCTTGTACTCCATTTCGGCCCGCAGCCCGACCCGGGACTTCATGTGTGCCAGACGCGCGAGCTTCAGAATCTCCGCGGCCAACCAGGCATCGCCGTTGTCACGAGCGTCGTCGGTGATGTGCATCCCGACGATCTCACCGTCACGGTCGCAGGCGACGCCGCAGGTGTGGTCGGGATTGAACACTTCATAGACCATGCTCCGCCAGTCGGGAGTCAGCGCCCCCTCGTCCACGTCGAACTCGTCCGGATGTGGCTCGGTCAACGGGATCTCTCCTAAAGTCGTTCGGCAGGTTGTCGATTCGAGGATGCACTGCGCACGGACGGATCCTCATCGGGTGCGTCCAGTCGCGTGGTGAGCGCGCTCCACGCGGCATCATCGATGCTCATGATCTGGCGCAGCTGCCAGAATCGAGCGCCTAGATACATCTCGGCGGTTCCGTCCGGGGCGACATCGAGATGGTCGGGGCCCTCGTTCGTCGGGTTGAGCGTAACCGTCGTGATCGGCGGGCGCGCGTCGTCGATATTCATGATCGTCGCGCTGCTTCCGGGGATAAAACTCTGGCGGCAGCGCGGACTGCTCGCGATCGCGATATCGGCGCTATTGGTGGTCACCGTGATCTCGGAGTTGAGCAGCAATTGCACCGCCCAGGCCCGAGCCGCGAGCTCCGGTCGATCGGCATTGATGGCGATGGTCAATGTGGTCGCCAGGTCGACGACCAGTAATGCCTCGGCGGTGGTGACACCCACGATCACCAACCGCTTGGCGGTGCCGACCGGATAGGGCAGATCGTCGGCGCCCAGGGTCACCACATCCGATCCGACGCCGACGCCGGTCGCGGGATGGGCGACGACGGTTCCGGTCGCGACGTCGATGGTGTACGCGGCCACCAGACTCGGCATCCGTTCCGCGACCCCGGCCAACCGGACCAAGCCCTCGTCGTGCAGCCACCGCACGGTATCGGCAACCGTGACCGCGCCGAGTTCGGGCCCACCCGTCTCCTGGCCACCCTCCATCGAATCGCTCCGCGATGCTGTCATGAGGGCACCGCACCCGCTGCCGCCGGCGGCGATCCGGATGGACCGGAGGGTCCGATCGGACCGGAAGGACCGGGCGATACGACTGGCTCGGGCGGCGGCACCGATTCCATCACGCTCTGGTACTGCCGTGCCGCATCGGCGGTGCTCTCGTGAATGGCCGCCATGATCTCGGTGACCAGTTCCTGATTGGTGAGGCGGTCCACGGTGCCCGGCGCCAGAAACAGATCCGTCAGCCGACCCATCGCATCCACCTCGGGGATGATCGCACCGCTGGGCGATGGCCGACGCGCTCGGATACCGTCGATCCGCTCACGCATATCGGCGATTCGATGCCGCAACTCGCGGGCGGCATCGAGGGCCGCCTGTACATCGGGGTGGATATCACTCACACGGAACCTCCGGATTGGGTCGGGCCCTGGCCTGCCGACGGCGTCGGCGGTGTCACAGTTGGGGCGATCGTCGGCCGTTCCCCGATGACCTGTTCGGTATGGGGGGTGTCGTCGACGTACATCAACCGGTCGGGATGCCACGCGACCACCCGATTGCGTTCGTTGCCGCCGCCACCGGCACCACCCGCACCGGGGGCCATCGGCATGTACGGCATACCCGCACCGGCACCGGCACCGGCACCGCGCGCGGCCGCGCCCGACGCCGCGGACGACACTCCCTCGATGACCGGTGTTCGCGGCATTCCGACCGCGGTGCTCGATGCCGCACCCGCGGTCGCGACAATCGGCATCGCGCCCACCGAGACCGAGGTTGTCGCGCCGGAGATCTCCGGCACTCCGACGCCGGAGATCGGACTGCCCGCCGCCCCGGAGCCGAACGACCCGAGGCCGCTGGGTACGCCGAGATCGTCGTATCCGTAGTCGCTGTACTCGTCATCGCTGCCGAGGTCAGAGATGCCCTGGTTCTGGGCCATGCCGGCAGCGGAGGACATTGCGCTCATCATCGCCGGCAGCATCTGGGACAGCATGCTGGAATCGCTGCCGCCACTGCCACCGCCATTGCCACTGCTCTTGCCGCTGCCACCGCTATCGCTCGTACCGCCCTCGGTGGGAACCTTGGAGTTGACGGTTGCGGAATAACCGGTGATCGCCTCGACGGAACGTGCGTTCTGCTCCTGGAATTCGGCGAGCGCCTCTTGGAGCGCCAACTCGTTCTTCGACTTCATCGCGGCCAGCAACCGCTTGCGGGCCGCGATGATCTCCTCGGGTGTCGGATGTTTGGCCTTCGCGATGGTGAACGCGTTGCTGTAGGCGTCGACATTGTCGGCCAGCGCACCCAATCCGGCGCCGAGCTGCCCCAGCCAATTCCGATGCTCGGTGAGGTGCTCGGCCACCGTGGTGCCGACCGGTGTCCAGTTCTGCATCAGCGTGGCCGCACCGTCGACGCCTTCGGCGGCGGCGACGTGGAAGCCACCGGTGTACTTGCGAATATCGGCCGCGAAACTGGTCGCCGGGCCGGGGCCGGGGCCGGTGTGCAACTGCTTCGCGAAGGTGAGCGGATCGACGGATCCGGTGGCCGCGGGCAGGGTGAAGTTCGGTGCCTGCCGGAGACCGAACTCCTGCACATCGCCCACCGGATTGTTGAGGATCTCCGCGCCGCTGCCGCTCACGATCCGGGCACCCTGATCATCGGTGGTGGTGTAATCGGTTGCCGCGCCACCGATGTGGTGTGCGTGGCGCTGGACCTCGTTGAGCACGCCGAGCACACCATTGAACAATGATGCGGCCTGCGCGTTGAGCCGGGGCACATGGGCCCCGGAGATCGGGTCGGCACCCGCGGGCTGCACCCAGCCGTTCGGCAATCCGGCTCCGGTGTCACGCGCCAGCGCGGCCAGCTTCGAGGCCACATCGACGAGTTCCGCCGGGTCGACATTCAGCGCCACTGCCTCCTCCTCTCACCATCCGGCTCACGATCACGCCGGAGCGGCCGCCGCGGTCATGGCGGCACCCGCCGACGGATCGCCGGTGACCGGCGTACCCGACATCTTGCCCTGATCGTGTTCCTCCGGCGCGGTCGCTTCGATGCCGTGCGGATGGCTGAATCCGACGAATTGGCCGAATTCCCCAGCGCTATCGGACATTTCCGCCGGAGCGAACTGCTTCAACTGGCCGTTGACCACGACCTCCAGGGTGCCGCCGTCGTCGGCTGGGAAGGCCACCACAATCGCGGTGCGAGCGTCCCAGATCGCGACATCGCCGGTCATCAGCTGGTACGGATCGACCGAGGTCCCGATCTGCTTCTTGTCCGACCACTTCGCCGGGGTCTTCGCGTATGCCGCCTGGGCGTCGGTGCCGCTGGCGTTGCCGAACGCCGCATCCAAAGCCTGTGCGACAGTGACGGATACCTTCTGAGTCCGGCCGTCCGGGAACGTGTACACGACAGTTCCGTCGGAGTTCGGCGTGCGGCCCGGCATACCGGTCGTCGGCTGCGAGGAGGACGAATTCGCCGGAGGGCCAGTGTTGGTCGCGGGTGCGGGTGTGTTCGTCGCCGCCTGCACCGCAGGCTGGGCAGGCGTGACGGCCGCGGGTACGGCACGGATTTGGTCCTCGTACGGGTCGTATTCGGCGCGCCGGTTGTTCAGGTCGGTGTCGGCCTGGCCGCGGTTCATCATCTGCGACAGCATCATCGGCAACATCGAACTCATCATGTCCATACCGGAATTCGCCGGCGATGCGGCCGCCGCATCCGGCACCGATGCCGGTGTGGCGGTAGTCGGATTCGTGCCGCCGTTTTTGAGATCGTCGAGCGCCTG
This sequence comes from Nocardia sp. NPDC004278, assembly GCF_053602975.1. NCBI lineage: Bacteria > Bacillati > Actinomycetota > Actinomycetes > Mycobacteriales > Nocardiaceae > Nocardia > Nocardia sp. NPDC004278. The sequence continues at coordinate 450,232 of NZ_JBSGEQ010000003.1, read as the reverse complement.
CTGCACCTTGTCGTCGAGCGGGGAACCGGTCGGCGTGTTTCCGGTATCGAGTCCGGGAGTTTTCGGATCGAGATTGCCAAGCCCGGGGACCTCGGAATTGGGGTCGATCGGGGTGACCGGGTTGGGGTCGAGACCCGGCGTCGTCGGAGTCGACGGCACTTCGGGGACGGTCGGCGGGTTGGCCAGCTGCTTCTTCAGATCCGCGTTCTCCTGCTGAAGCTTCTTGATCTGGTCCTCCAGCTCTTTCAGCTTCGCGGTCTCTTTGTCGACGCCGTCCGCGGAGTCCTTGTGCTCGTTGTGCGCCTGGTCCAAGGCGCCGGCGACGGCCTGTATTGCCGCGTTGCAGTACTCGTAGATGTGTTGATCTTCCTTGATCCCGGGGGCGGGCACGGTTGGCGCCGCCTCGCTGATCTGGAGAACCCCGGCATTGACAGCTTGCTGCGCGGCCTCGGAGGTATCGGCCCACTTCTTGGCCAGCGGTGCTACGCTTTTGGTCGATTCATCGATTTCGGCCGCCGCATCATGCAGGCTTGCTGCCGTGACCGCATAGTTCTTGAAATTGGCCAGATGCGCCCCGGTGACCTGCTCCGGAACCGGCATGGTCGGCGGATCGGTCTTCCCATCCTTACCGCAGCTGTCGAAATAGCCCTGGAACTTGCTGGGCAGCTTAAGGTACCAATCCACCGTTGTCTGCAGCGGCTTATATTGCGGCGCCACTTCCTCGATTCGATCAGGATCGGGCATCAGCATTTCATGCATCTTCACGGCGCTATTCCTGGACCGGATCTGTTACGTGATGATCTTGACGGGCAGTTCCGAGATTTCACCGTACATATGGTCCCCAATCATGGCACCCGCGCCGCGCCCGACTGCGTTGATACCTCGAAGCCCCCAACTCGTTGCTTTGCCGTCCAGGACCCTTTTTCGGGCTGTTTGCAATGTGACCGTGCCTCCCTTTTTCGTGGTGCTTTGGAATGCCTTTTTCTGGATGCCCTTGAACACTATTTTGGCAGCCGCGCCGTCCAACTTCTTCGCCGCCAGTTTCTTGAGAGCGCCGCCCACGATCCCGCCCGCCAAATGGCCTCCAATCGCACTGACGCCGGCCACGATACCTTGCTCCCCAGCCTCGTCCCAGCTCTTGTGATCGAGATAGTGGGCCATCAGAGTCGCCGCCCCGCCCGCGATGAGCGGACCGGCTATCGGGCCGCCCAAAAAGCCGGCCCCGAAGACGACCGCGCTTTTCCAGTTGAAACCCCACAACCTGATCACCTATCCGATATCGCGTGCGCACCTATCCGCAACAGACCGTTGACGACCGCGCGTGGACGTTCTACTGACCTCCTCATTGTTGAGGATTCCCAACAGTGGGAACCTGAGGTGCGCACCGAACGAGTCAGGATGGTGATGGTAGGTCATGCACTGACGTGCATGAATTGCCGTGGCCACCACGTTGTTCCGGTCCGCCGGGCGATCGACACAGGAGGAATACCGGATGCGCCTCCATGGCCTGCCGCTCGGGCGTCCGGCACCGCCGGTCACCCGAGTCCGTGTGCCGCGGGCGCTCGGAGGTGCGGGGTGACGAGCGCCGAGGCGGAGATCGCCGTCGAGGGTCAGGCGGATGAAAACGGTGCCGAGCCCGGACCATCCGCTCCGGTAACCCCGTGGTCGAACAGACGCAGGCGCGCGACTGCGGGCGCACCCGGCCAACCCGCGACGCCTGGACAGAACGGGTCTACACCGGCGAACCAGGGATCGACGAACAACAACGCGGTACCGCCGGGAACGGCTGCCCAAGGCCCGAATTCCGGTGCTCAGCCTGCTGGTTCGGGATCCGGTCCGGGTTCGGCTGGTGTGCCGCAGGGTAATGTCGTGGCGCCGCCGGATCCGGGGGCGGGGCGGCCGCCTGCTGCTCAGCCGGCTCCGCAGCCCCAGGCTGCACCTGCTGAGCCCGGTCCTTTGGTGGATCCGGACACGGTGGCGGCGGTGGCGCCGGTGGCGTTGTCGGCGGGGGCGATGGCGTTGGGTATGTTGCCGATGCTGGCCTCGGCGTTGGCGGGGTTGGGCAAAGGTGGCGGCAGCGGTGGTGGTAGCGGTGCCGGTGCCGGTGCTACTGGTGATGGTGCCGATGGGTCCGAGGGTGGGTTGTCGCCGGAGGCGCAGAAGGCGTTGCAGGCGTTGAAGTTGCTTGCGGCTGTTTATGGTGACGGGAAGACCGATGATCCGCAGGTGAAACAGATCCGCCAGGATTTGGGGATCAACGGGTCCGGTTCGGGGGCGACCGCGATCAGGGCGCGACAGTTGTTCCAGCGCAATGCCGCGACCGCGTTCAACAACCTCGACAACCAATTGGGTTCCTACATTGCGGGTTTGGCCGGTGACCACAAGGTCGACAGGAAAGCGGTCATCACGCTGATCCGTGAGGTCAACGTCGCCCTGGCCGAACTCGGACCCCAGGCCTATACCAAGGCCGGACGCGAGAAGGTCCACCAGATCCTGACCACCGCATTGCAAAAGGCCAGCCGAATCGTCACCGGCAGCAACGCCAGCGCTACCGACACCGCCAGCGCGATCAACCGGCTCACCAACCAATACCTGTACAACATCGCAGGCAAAAAATACGCAGGCGGCACCGTCGCCAGCGGCGGCCAGATGCCCGGCGGCACCGTCGGTGACTGGATCAAGCAGGCACTGCAGGTATTGCAGCAGTTGGGCTACAACATCAGCACGATCGATCCGCAGGCCATCGCGATCATCATCCAGCACGAATCGGGCGGCAATCCCAATGCCACCAACAACTACGACAGCAATGCCGCGGCTGGTACACCCTCGATCGGGCTCATGCAGACCATCGGCCCGACCTTCAACCAGTACGCCGCGCCCGGGCACAAGAACATCTACAATCCGGTCGACAATATCGTTGCCGGGGTCCGCTATGCGATAGGCCGATACGGGTCGGTCAGCAATGTGCCGGGCGTCAAGGCGGTACGCAGCGGCCGAGCGTACGAGCCCTACTGATGCCACCACCGCAGCGGGACACACCGGATCCGAGCCTCGACGACGCGCACGAGACCCGGCCCGGCACAACGACATCCACACCACGCCGGAATGCGACGCGACGCAGTCCGCCGCGGGCGCCGACCGGCCCATCGGCCGCGCTCGCACAGCAGCCTGCCGCGACCGCGGCCGCACGCGGCCCGGCGGCGGGACCGGTCGCCGAATCCGGTACCGCGGCAACCGGATCGCCGACGGTCGCCCGCCCCGACGCACTCGCCGGATTCGGCACCAGCGCACCGTACGCGGCGGCGGCGCTCGGTGCGCTGGCATCCATTTCCGCCCAGTACGGCAGGGCCGACCCGACCACCGATACCGGTCAGCCGCACGCACCACCCGCGCTCGGCTCCGGACAACCGACCTCATGGCCCGGCGAATCGGGATCACAGTACGCGGCGAACAATCTCGATACCGGCCGCCGCGCGCAATCGACGCAGTCGTTGAACGCCGAACTCGGCCGCCTGCTGGGCGGCGCCGCCGATAGCACGATCCAGGGCCGGGCGGCCATCGATGGCATTATCGCCGAGGTGAATACGGCCATGACCGCACTCGGCGGCGTCGCCGATACCACCGCCGGGCGTCAGATGCTCATCACCACACTCAGCAATGCCCTACAGCGCGCAGGCGCCGTGCTCGGACAGGGACAGTCGGCGGCGGCGATCACCGCGGATAAGGTTGCCGCACTGGCCGACCGGTTCCTGCAGAATGCGCGCCCGACCCGGCAGCCGCCGCGCCGGGCCCAACCGAGCACCGGCGGATCCAGTGCGCGTCCGCCGCGCACGCGCCCGTCGGGTCAGCAGGGTCAGTGGATCAACGACGCCCTGCGCATCCTGGCCGCCAACGGCTACGACACCCGGTACATCAATCCCGCCGATATCGCGGCGATCATCCAGCACGAATCCGCGGGCGATCCGAATGCGATCAATCTCTGGGACAGCAACGCCGCCAAGGGAACTCCGTCCAAGGGTCTGATGCAGACCATCGACCCCACCTTCAACGCCTACGCGCTGCCCGGCCACCGCGATATCTGGAATCCGGTCGACAACATCATCGCGGGCGTGCGGTACGCCATCGCCCGCTACGGCTCGGTCAGTGACGTGCCCGGCATCCAGGCGATGCACCAAGGCGGACATTACGTCGGATACTGAGCGGGCGACGCGGTCGGCGTTCGACTGTCAAGACCAGCGGGTCGCGTGATAGCCGCGCGGCAAATTGACCACTTTGACGACGTCTCCGGTGTGCGGAGCCTCGACACACTGGCCGTTTCCGATATACATCATGACGTGACCAGGACTCCCATTGTTGAATTCGGAGTCGGGGAAGATCAGGTCACCGGGGCGAATATCGGCCGGATTGACCTTCGGCAATCGCTGGTACTGGACGTCGGCCGTGCGTGGGATGCTCACACCCGCCTGAGCCGCGGCGTATTGCATGAGCCCGGAGCAGTCGAAGGAATTCGGACCTTCGGCACCCCACACGTACGGAACGCCGCGTTTGGCCAAGGCGATCTGGACCGCCCGCTGCGCGGCCGCGGATGCTCCGCCGCTGGTGGTGCCGCCTGCGTATTTTTTGCCGGCGATGTTGTACAGGTACTGGTTGGTGAGCCGGTTGATCGCGCTGGCCGTGTCACTGGCGCTGGTGTTGCTGCCGGTGACGATTTGGCTGGCCTTTTGGAGTGCGATGGTCAGGATCTGGTGGACCTTCTCGCGTCCGGCCTTGGTGTAGGCCTGGGGGCCGAGTTCGGCCAAGGCGACGTTGACCTCACGGATCAGCGCCATGACAGCTTTCTTGTCGACCTTGTGGTCACCGGCCAAACCCGCAATGTAGGAACCCAATTGGTTGTCGAGATTGTTGAACGCGGTCGCGGCATTGCGCTGGAACAACTGCCGCGCCCTGATCGCGGTCGCCCCCGAACCGGACCCGTTGATCCCCAACTGCTGCCGTAACTTTTTGACCTGCGGATCATCGGTCTTCCCGTCACCATAAACAGCCGCAAGCAACTTCAACGCCTGCAACGCCTTCTGCGCCTCCGGCGACAACCCACCCTCGGAACCATCCGCACCACCATCGGCACCACTCCCGGAACTACCGCCACCACCACCGCCGCCTTTGCCCAACCCCGCCAACGCCGAGGCCAGCATCGGCAACACACCCATCGCCATCGCCCCCGCCGACAACGCCGCCGGCGCCAACGCCGCCACCGTGTCCGGATCCACCAGAGGAGCAGGCTCGGCCGCCCGATGGTCCTGTTGCGGGGCCCCCGGCTGAGCAGCAGGCGGCTGCGCCGGCTGCCCCGCCCCCGGAGCCGGCGGCGCGACAACATTGCCCTGCGGCACAACAACCGAACCCGGAGCAGAACCACCCTGACCCGGCTGCGCCTGCGGTGTCGCTGGCGCGCCGTTCTGCCCCGGCGCCGCTGACGAACCGTTCTGCCCCGGCGACGCACCGGATCCTGGATTGACCGGACCGGTACCCTTGCGCGGCGCGGCCTTGTGCCCTTGCCTACCCGACCATGGCGTTACCGGGCCGGATTGTGAATCGCCCTCTCCCCCAGCATCTTCGGTTGGCTCATCGACAACTTCGACCTCGTAGTCCGCGGGCCACACCTCCGCGCTCGTCACGATCCACCCCCTAGCACTCGCTTGATGCGGACATCACGGCCGGTCGGCATCGACTGCTCGACGAACCGTCCGGAATAGGGATCATAAGTCATGACTTGTGTTGCGCCGAGGGCGATTCCGGTCCGCGTCGGTGCGTTGCTCCGGTAATCCCAGAAGACCAGATCACCCGCCGAAACCGCGGCGGGGTCGACCCGCTGTCCGCATGCCGCCTGGGCCGCAACGGTTTTCGGAAGCACGATTACCGCCTTCCCGATACTCGACGATTGCCCGCACGCTGCCGCCGTCGATCCCGGCTGCGCCGATGTACCCCTCGCAGGCGGTACGACGGGTTCGGTGTCGTCCGGTGGTTGCGCCGTCGGATCGCAACGCCCGGTCACCGCGCCGGCCGAGGCCTGATAGATGACATCCCGCGTCAACCCTGCCGCACTCGAAGGGCCACTCGGCGCACCGTCGGCACTTCCTGCCGACGCTTTCAGCGCATGATTGATGGCCAATTCACGAGCACAGTCACTGAGCAATCCGCTCATGGTCGTCTGCAGCGGCGGCAGTTGGTACGGCGCGGTACGGATCGCGCTCACGCAGGCGCGCTGCCAGTCGGAGGCGGTTGTATCGTCCGGTGCCACAGTCAATTCCGCGTACGGGTTGGCGGTAGGCGCGGTCGAGGGCGCGGCGCCCGCTCCCGAACTGGCGGCAGCGGTCGCACGGGGTGTGGAGGTCTCGGTCTGCGAAGGGTCGGGACCCACCGCACTGTCGCATTGATAGTGCAGGTCGGCGGAGATGGCCGATGTCGTCCCACCGACCACGAGCACCATGATGACGAGAAGCGTGCCCAGTCCAGACACCACCGCCAGCAACAACCACGCCCAGGCGGGAACCATGGCGAGGAACATGAGCCGACCGATCATCGAATACCTCTCCGCACAGGACGAGCGACTTTACCTTTCCGAGGTGTAGACCTAACTCCGCAGCAGCCGATCGACCTGACTCAGTGTCCTTGTCCAGGCCGGATGATTCCGATTTGTTCCGCGTGGCGTCACCGTATTCGACAGATCGCCGGTACGACCCGCGGCCAAATGTTCTGTTCGAACAGCCTGGTAGACCTCATCCCGGAGATCACGGATTGCCTCTGGATCAGCCACGTTATTAGTTAGCCGTTCGGTGGCCCTCTGCGCGTCCTTCGCATGCTCGTTGAATATCCACTGCTTCATACGATCCGCCGTTGTCTCATCGACACCGGCATCGAACAGCCTGTCCCTTTCGGCGGTCCCGCTGCCGCGGGCATATCCGGAGGAACCGTTGTTTATCACATCATTGAGCGCCTCCATCTTCGCTCGCGCCGCATCAGGATCATAGTTGGCATGACGGGCACGGCCATTATTCATGTACTCCTCGACGTAATTCATATGCGATAAATATGGATCGACGTTATCGGCCAGAGTAACCCCGCCCGCCCTGACTCGACGGAATTCCCGGGCCGCCTGCTGCAGGGTTCCCACATTTGCCGCGACCTCCTCGGCGCTGCCGTGGCCATTGATCAGTAGGCGTGCCGAATTCTGGGTGTGCCGCAATGCGGCAGCCAAGAACGCGAGGTCGCGATCCTGGAGCGGTTCGTTCGAAGCAGCCTGGGCAATCGTCGCACGTGAACGTGCCGCAAGTCTCGCTCGTTCCTCGTTCCGCGCACCGGCGCCGATCATGGCCCCGAACGAATCTGCCGCGGTGCCACCCACATCGATAACACCTTGTACCGCTGCCGCATTGCCCAGGAACGAGTCCAAACCGCCGTATTCTCCAGCTTCCGCGCCAGCATTAGCCGAAAAGAGTTCGCGGTTCATGTAAGACTGCGAATACCAGCCATACCGCCCGCCGAACCGCTCGTCCCCCACCCACACGCCTCCCTGCGCCTCCGTTATTGCCCTCTTCAGCCTGGATTGCGGGTGGATCGATCCGGGCAGGCCGCCCATCATCCATTCGGTCAATGGCGAGTTGGCAATCGTGCTCGCGCCACTCATCAGCGCCATCATCCCCAAGCCCGACATCTTGTGACTCGCGCCGAATTGCCCCATCCCGAGCGCGGTCCCGCCGCCGCCCCCACCCGCTCCGGCTCTGGCACCGCCATTCTGAATGGCCAGAGCGAATCGGTTCGCAATCCAGTCGTTGCCCTTCTCCAGACTCGCATTGAGGCGCTTCAACTGGAAGATGGCGACGATTTCCACGATCGCGCCGATGACGAATACCGACATGACCTGACCGCGCGCCTGCCGAAACAGATCGCCGAGAAACAACTCGTAGACGCCAAGAAATATGACGAATATAGCCATGCGCCCAGCCGAGACGAATCCGTGCACAACACAGCGAATGGTGAACGTCTGCGTCGGCCCGTACACGAAGCCGCCCGCGGCGAATCCGAAGATCGTCATGAATCCGTAGTAGATCGAATCGAGCGCGGCCCAGATGACCTTGATGGCCAGGATGGCGCCGAAAAGCAATAGCACCGTCCCGGACAAAAGCAGCAAAATTCCGGCGCCGATTTGACCGACGCTCGGGTTATCGGCCGCCGCATAGGCGGCGCTATCCCCGCAAGACTTCATCCCGTTCTTGACCCGGTCGTCGTCGCCGGCCATGACGCCGGCCGACCAGGCCGCCTTGCAAGACGCTCGGTCGTCCACGATGTGCCCGAAATTCCACACCTGCAACGGACGTCGCGCGAAGTTGTCCGCCATGTCGGACTGCATCGTCTGTATCAACTGGTTCGGATTCGGATTGCTATTGCCGTTCAAACCGGCTGCCACCGAAATCCCCAGATTCCGCCCCTGCGACAGCAGTCCGTCCGGTGACAGCACCTCGGCCAGTGGCTCGGCCAGGAACAGCGGCCCGAGTATCGCCACTGCCACCATCATCACGACCTGCATCGAGGCCTTGGAGAAATAGCCGCGCACAATGAATACGCCAACGGGAACCGCGCCGATCGCGACGAAAGTCACCAGCATGATCGGTGTCGCGATCTGGCCCGTCAGTGCTTCGGCCACGCCTTGGAGCGGCTTGCTGACAATGGTCAGCCAGCCGAAATCCAGGGTATCGGTGGGTAGCCAGATCGCGGTGACCGTGATAACCAGCCAGATGGCGAACAGCACGATGATCAGGAACGACATCACGATGTTCCCGGGGCTGAAGATTCCGCCGCGATTGGTGGCGAACAGATAGCTCGAAAGTTCTACTCCCGATGAATCTTTGATCCGCATCCAGCTCAGCGCGCTATTGGGCGCGGATACGGTCCCCGTGCCGGTCTGCGCGGTGGCCAGCACCGCCATGATGCCTGGACAGATGAACAGCACGACGAGAGCGATGAGGGTCCACGTGGTCCAGCGTCGACGGCGCGTCGCGCCGATCCACCTACGACATCGCCGAAATACCGCCGACGGCCGCCAGTGGACCGGATCGAAGAGTTCGGCATCCTGCCCCAGCCCGAAGTCATTTCGGCCCGATCGAATGCCGCGATCTGTCGCGAATCTCAACGCACTGCCTGTCTTTCCGAAATGGCCGTGCGGGTGCCTCCGGGAGCACTCGGCGTGCTGGTGATCGCGGCGGCGCGATCGATCCGGGCCGGGCCGAGCACCTTGCCGCGGCCGATCCGGTTCAGTGCGTCACGCATGAACATCTCACCGCGGCGTTCCTCGGGCACCTGACGGCCAGTGCCGACCGGCGGCGAGGTCTCCTCTCGGAGGATCTGCAGCAGAAACGGCGCTTCCTCCAGATCCACGCCGAGCCATTCCAGACTGTTGCGGGCCAGCGTCTCATCGCGTTGCCGGAAGACGAACCGGTTCGGGATGAGATTGTGCGCGGCCCCCTGGAAGTCGGTCGCCGGATCATGCGAGGCCAGCCCGATCGCCGCCAGATGCTTACGGCCGTCGCGGCTGAAATCCGAGGTGACCGCCGAGCCGACCTGGGTCTGCGTGAAGTGATGCGCCTCGTCGCCGACCAGCAGTCCGAACCTGCCGTTATCGGTGAGGAACGCCTCGCGGGCGGCCACGCCGACGAGTTCGTACAGCGCGGTCCCGAGCCGTTTGGTCAGCGGCAATCGGTTGTACAGGTGCGGCGTGGTGAGCTCCTCCGCAGTCGGGAGTGCCAGCTGGTGACTGCGGACGACCGTCGCGGCGGCATTGAGTCGCAACGGTTTCAGCGCCGGATCGAACAGCACCGGTACCCGCTCGACAACGGTGCCGAGGCGCGCCGCCAGATCCGCATATTCCTCCGAGTTTCCGGGCTGGTCGCGCAGCCGCCGCACGACATGGAACAGATCGAGCAGACTCCGGATACCGTGTTCGGCCATCCCCCTGATGGTCAGCAGATTACTGGCGGCGGCACCCGCGCCGGAGGTCGGTGACAGATCCAGCAGCGGCAGGATCGAATCGAGCGCGCGCTCACCCGCGACCCTCGGTTCGAACATGCGCAGCGGATCCAGCGATACCGTCGGATTCGCCAGATCGATGACAACCGCATTATCGATCGCGGCGGCGAAGTGCTCCCACTCACCGACCTGACTTCGGTCGATGGCCAGGAACTGCCCGCCCATATCGTGGACGAGCACCGCCATCAGCTTCAGGAAATACGATTTGCCCGAACCGAGTTCGCCGGTGACCGCGAACGATGCGGACAAGTCGTGCAGCGCGGCCTCCATGATGCCGAAATGGATCGGCTCGTATTGGCCGGACAGCAGGTTGACCCCGATCACCGGGCCGCTGTCGTCGCCGATCTGGCTGGTGATGAACGGTACGAACCCGGCCCACATATCCGAAGGCACGATATGGGCGAAGTCGTCGTAAGCCCGGCGTTGCGGACTTCCGGGAATCAGCATCGACCACAGATCGACCTGGGTACCCAGCGGTGCGGTCATCTCGACCTGGAACCGCTTATAGCGGCGCTTGAGCGTATTGACCGCGTCCATCGTGACATCGCGCGAGGGGCCACCGATGGCGATGACGGTCGTGAAGGAGACCTCCGACTCACCGCCGTTGACCTCGAAATGCTGGTTGTATTCGCCCAACATCTGTGCCTTCGAGGTAAGCGTATTCTGCGCGAAGGACACCTCTTGGTCGCGCTGATCCATTTGCTCACCGAGTCGGCGCAGGCTCAGCTCGTTGTTCTTGAGTACTTGGTCCGCGGGTTTGGTCGACACCCGCATCCCCCAGTCGACCGTGACGTCGCCGAGGCCCTCCAGCACATTCAGGAATTCGCTGCCACCGGGAAATCGCATGCCCGCGTACGGGAATGAATGCGGGGTGAGCATCGCCTGATACGACGGGCGATACTCGTAATCCGGTTGCACGACCTTGATCACCGGGACGAACGAGGGCCGTACCCGCCGGTTGCTATCGGCCTGAGCGCCCTCGTCGAGTGCCGCCGAGGAGAACACGGCCGCTGTCGCGTCATCCAGTGCGCCGACCCGCGTCGGGGCCACCGGATCGCCCGCCGCACCACGCGACAGGTAGTGCTCCCACAGCCATTGGAACAGTGCGGCGGGCACCGGAACCGGATCGAAATCCCCGCCGATCCGGGACAGGATCTCATTCGCCTTTTCGTCGTAGGCATCCAGATCCGCGCGGGAGATGGCGGTCGCATCGATCGTGGTGGTGCTGCCACGCCACATACGCGACAGCGCCGAAATACCGGAGTTCGCCGTGCCGACCGGAATTGTCAGCAAGTAGATCCGAGTCTGCGGTGAGATCGCGCGGACTCGCTCATACGAGGCGACCACCTCGTCGGCGTAATCCTCACATTCGTCGAGATCGACGCCCTCCACCATCTTGGTCAGCACATCGATCGTATTGAGCCGCGCCTGGATACCGAGCAGCAATGACCCGCTCGGCAAGCTGTTGATCAGCGCATGGTGGGCCATCTTCACATCGTGCTTGTCACCCGCCTTGCGCAACCCGTAGCCGAGCGGGTTGATGAAGTAGGTCGCGGTGACCAGACCCGAATGGGTGAATTGCAGATTCCCGCGAATCGCGGCGGTGGGCTGTAGATCTCGTCCGAACGCCATCAGCGGCTCCCTTCCGATGCTGGGCCACCGTTGCCGTTGATCCAGTTGCGCAAGTCCTTGCCGCTGCCGCCGACGCCGATCACATCGAGCATCCGGATATCGGGTTTGGCGCTCGCCGCCACCTCAACCGGTCGATCCGGCAGGACCAGGACGATGGACTCTTCGATGAACATGGTGTGGCGCGCCGAATCGGCGTTGACCGGCATACCGGATGCGGACACCGGCTTGCGAAATATGAGGAGCCGACCCACCCACAGCGCCCGAGAAGTCATCCGGACGCCGGTATACGGCACCAGTCCGACGGCGAAGACGACCGCGATTGTCAGCACCAGTCCCACCACGAAGGTGACCGCCGGATTGACCGGAAATACCATCGCGCACACCGAGGTGATCACCATCAACACCACCGCGCCAGCGACCTGCGGCAGGGTGTACGGCCCGAAGGGCAGCTTCTGCCCGTTCTGGGCCTTGCCGATCATGGTGGGAACCCGCTTGATCGGCGTGAAGACCTTGATCACCTGGGTCATCGATAGCCACCGATGGGGTGATCGGGGACGATGATGTTGGAGTCCGTGCGCGCGTAGTTGACCAGGGTCGGAAGTATCCAGAACAGGACCGCGGCCAGCAGCGCCGATCCGGCGACGGCGAGGATCTTCGCGGGCGAGAGCTTGGATTTGGCCGCCTCGGATATCAGCACGCCCATGCTCAGGATGGTGATCAGGATCAGGCCCGCCCAGCGGACGAACATCAGGATGTTGTACAGGATGGCGCTCAAATTACCCACGGCCGTGCCTCTTTCGTATCAGTTCTGGGTAGCCCGCGGAATCTGCACCGTCGTCGACGGCAGCGACGTCGTCGAGCTCGGCGCACTTGCGTGCGAGTTCTGCTGGTCGGCGATCACGGCAGGCGGGTTGGTCATCGCAGGAACGGCATCGACCGACTGCACTTGCCACTGGCCACCGTCGCGGACCATGGTCAGCGGATAGGCGAGCGTCGCGACCGCCCCGCTGTCGGCCTTGGGATTGACGGTGACGAGCACCTGCGCGTGCGAACGCGCTGTGCCACAACTGTTGTCGTCCGAGGTGACCGCGACGGTCTCCACGGCGGTGAACGGGGCCGGGCGCAGTGCGACGATACCGGCGTCCAGGGTGATGTAACGGCCTACATCGCCATTACCCGTCAGATAGGTGGCGAGAAAGCCCGAAGCCACTTGCGCGAGCGGTGTATCCGCCGTGCAGGGTGCGGAGTACGCCTGCGCCAGATCGGCGCCCCGGCTGGGCGGTTCGACCAGAGCGGGCAGCGCGAGAGCCCGCAGTCGACCGTTGAGCACCGATACCCCGACCCGATAGAACTGGCGGGTGTCCGCGCTCGCACTGTTGCTGGCGGTGGCGCCGCTGGTGCTGGTGCTGGTGCCGCTGGTACTCGTGCCGCTGGTGCTCGTGCCGCTGGTGCCGCCGAGGGCCGACTTACCCAACCGGACCGATACGGTCACCGACCAGACCTCGAGTGTGTCGAAGCTCCCTATCCGCGACACGTACACCACGGCGGGATCGGATACCTGCCGGGCCGTCGAGGGCAAGGTGATCTGCTGGGCACTGGCTCCGACATATTCGCCGAGCCGATCCTGTTGTCCGGCAACAGAACTCAAGTAGGTCATGATGAACTGCTGAGCGAAGGACCCGGCCAATTGCGCGCGGCCGATGGTCGCGGGCGTCGCACTGTCGGATGGGGGCGGCGGATCCGCGGCGAAAAAATCGAGGATCGCGTGTCCGCCGCCGAGAACGGCCAGCACCGCGAGCACCGCGACGATCACATTGTCGCGGCGGCGGCGTGCGACCATTCGGCGAAGTAATTCATCGCCCGAATCCGTCGATCTGCCAACCATTGTCCGCACTCCCGAAATGGTAGAGAGCACCATCATTTCCAGCCCCCGTCATCGTTCCCAACATTGGGGACAGCGGGTCAGTACACAGGACTACGTTTCAAGCGATGCGCAAGCCGATACTGCAACTGATCGTCGTACCCGATCGGCGCCTGCCCCTGTGGGGTTTCCAGCGTGTGGCGCCCGGATTCCAGCATCGGCATGTCATCAGCCAGGCGCACCAGCTGGGCGATCGCGAGTTGCCGGCTCGGATAGCCCGGATACGGGTACAGCAGCAACGATGTCGGGGTGTAACCGCCACCGTAGTTGAGGGCCCGCACCGTGACACCCGCAGTATCGCCGGATTGCAGCCGATCACTCAGCGCTACCAAACGGACGCGGTCATCCGGATGGAAGACGTCCACCGGCCGGAACAGATAGTCCCATCGGATCCAGGGGGCCGGATCCGTGAGCCAATGCGAGATGCTGGCACGCTCGGTCTGAATGATCGCCAGATGAGTTCCGGCACGCCGGTGTGCTTCGCGCAATCCGACCCGTTCCAGCGTCGGCCACTCCGACTGCTCGTTGTCCGAGGTGACATCCTCGATCAACAACCACGCGCCCTGTGTGCGAGCGTCGTCGCGGGCCCGGATGCTGATCCGCCACCGCCCCGGTCGCTCGGGACCATCGGTCACCGTGACATCGAACTGAAGCTTGTCACCGGGTTTCGGACTGTAGAGCAGATCCAGGACCTCGGCATGTCGGTTGAAGGCCGAGATCCGATGGAACAACTCGGCGATCGACATCACCGGCACATGCTGCTCGGCCGAGTTCCCCGTCAGTCGAGTCGCACCGATCGGTTGCTGAATGGTCTGGGTATTGAGATCCCAGATCGCACCAACCGCGGGCGGTAATTCGGGGCAGGTCGCCGCGGCCGACCCCACCCACAAGCGGACCGCATGCACATCGCCACCCGGTCCGAACACCGGTCGTATCCGCAGCGCGTGCGGACCCGAACCGGTCGCGATGGTCAGATCCACATCCTCGGCCTCGTCGCGCGCCGCCCGGATCGCATCGACCAGGCTTCGGGTCTTGAGGCTGTCGTAGAGCGCCGGCGTCCGCGACAGCAGCCGCTGCAGTACTCGCTGCCAGTCGGCGAATCCACGCGGCGCGTCTCCCACCGATGCCACCGACATCGCTTCGGGTGTCAACGTCTCGATCGTTATCCATGGATTTACTGCGCCACTTGTCATCGCACTTGCCCGTACCAGCCGTTCGTCGGAAGCCGCCACCTGTGTGACACAGTCAATGTACCGCTATATAACGGCTCATTCAACAGGTTGAGCGATGTCGACATCAGATGCAGTCTGCATGACATTGCCACCGCACGTGCACCGAGCGGTCTTTTCTTAACATCCGCTTAAGAACGCGTGTATGGACATCAGAATTCCCACAGCTCAGCGCAGTTCGCGCATGGCGCGGCAAACCGCAGCACAATGCCTGAGACCAGCGACGAAAGCACTGGTCTCAGGCCGTAATTCCGCCCGCAATCGCTGCGGGCTAGCCCTCTCCCGCCGTCAGCGCCAGCACACCGGCCCCCGCCAGCACGCCCAATTCACCGAGTTCCGATGGCACGACCCGCAATCCGGTCAGATGGCCGAGTCGGGCGTGCGTCGCGACAGCAGCGCCGAGCGCCTTCCAGAGCGAGGTGCCCGGCGCCGCCATCGTGCCGCCGAGGGCGACCAGGTCCAGGTCGAGCAGGGCGGCCACCGAGGCGATCGCACTGCCGAGCGCCGTTCCGGCCCGGGTCAGTGCGGCATCCGCCAGTTCGTCACCCGCACGTGCCTGACCGACCAGGTCCTCGACCGAAGCGCCCTGCCAGCCTTGTGCGCGTGCCCAATTCACTGCCGAGATTCCGCCTGCCACCGCCTCCAGGCACCCCCGACCTCCGCATTCGCAGCGCTCATCAAAGCCAGGCACCAGCACATGGCCGAGGTTTCCCGCGTTTCCGGTCCGACCGACCACCACGAAACCACCGACCGAGACCCCCGCAGTGATCCGGCTCGAGACCTTGACCGCGAGGGCATCGAATACCTCATTCGTCGCACCGAAGTTACGTTCGGCCAAGCTCAGGCACACGCCGTCGAGCGTCAACAGGACGAGGGCGTCCGGAAAAAGCTTCTCCACCGCCGATACGAGTGCGAAACCCGCCGCCCACTCGGCGATCCCGGGCGGCGCCACCACACCGGCGGCCATATCGAGCGGGCCGACCGAGCCGATTCCCACCCGGGTGACGTCCTCGCCGCCGGCGACCTCGACCAGCAGGTCACGGCAGGTGTCCCAGGCCGCACGAGCCGGAATCGGGACGCGCCGGATCTCGTCCGCGCCGACATTGTCTTCCACCCGACTCGCAGCGAAACCGTCAGGCCCGATCTCCAGAGCCAACATTGTCATGAGTTACACACCGCCAGAATGAGGTCCGTCGTGAACAGTGCACGAAAGCATAGGTCAGTGCGCGCCGGTTCCGGTCGGCTCCAACCGACGGCCCAGCACAATGTGGCGCCGCGGTGCCGCCGGAACCGGATCGGCGGGTGCGGGACGCGAGCCGGTGCGGATGATCCGCAGCGGCCGCTTGTGATCGACGGGGGTGATGCGATGGCGGTCCAGATCGGCGACGACCTTGCCTGCGCTGTCATAGGGCACTCCGGCCCAGATCATCGCGCGGGGGCCGGTACCGCGCTCGATGAGTGTCTGCGCCAACTGTTCACATTTCGCGAACACCGGGCAGCTCTCACAGATTCGCATCGCCGCACGCCACGAGTCCGGGGTACCCACGTCCAGATCCCAGTCGTCGGGACCGTCCGCGCAGGGTGGCCGATGGGCCGACGCGTTCGGAAGCGCCGAAACCTTTACCGTCGCAACGGTTTCCATGACAAGGGAAGATTGCGTGATGCTCATAGCCGTCTCCGGGGATGCCGAGGGCGCGCCAACTCCGTTGTGCGGGCCCATTGGTCGGGCGGTCATCGGGGCTGCTCAACAGTCCCCGGAAGGCCAGCGATGATTGCTGGTCCACGAACGTTAACCCACGATTGGCTCCTCGGCAATCGTTTCTGCCGCTACTTAACGGCACGTTGACCAATATGTGATCCTGGCGTATCGTTAGGCAACGGTACATTTGTTCGCGGGCCATCCGCTAAGGGGCGAATTGTGGTTTCCTATGGATATGGCTGTTGAGTCCGAGTACACGATCGACGAACTAGCGCGGGCGGCCGATACCACCGTGCGGAGCGTGCGCGTGTACCACGAACGAGGACTTCTCCCTTCCCCCGATGTTCGGGGGCGCATCGGCTATTACGGGTCGGATCACCTCAACAGATTGCAGACGATCAGCCGTCTGCTCAGTCGGGGCATGAAGTTGAACGGGATTCGGGAACTACTCGAGGCCTGGGATCGTGGTGACGGATTGGCGGAGGTGCTCGGCGTCAACGACCAGCCCATCTCCGAGCCGACGACGGTCGCCGCGCCCGGCTCCCCCCGTGCGCAGCGCGCGCAGGCACCCCCGGAACTTCCGGAATACGTGCAGCAGGCACTCGCCGCCAGCGGCGATCCGCACGAGGCCTATCGGGTGACCAATCCGCGCTGCGGCGACCTGACCACCCGACTCGTCGATGCGGGTATTCCCGCGCGCGACGCCTTCGAACTGATCGAGCGGCTCAGAGCCGATTGCAATCAGATTGCCGATCAGTATGCGACCCAGCTGTTCTACTTCCTGGCGGGCCAGGCCTATGAGCAGTCCGGGCGCACTCCGAAGGATCGCGCCAAACTCGAATCGGAGTTGGCCATCGCCCGGCTGATCGCCACGCGCGCCACGTCGGAGCTGATCGATCAGGCGTTCGCCAGACATTCCGAACTGCCGCCGACCTGATATCGAATTCCCTCGGTTCGAACGCTGCGGATAATCGGCGATGCGAACGCAGATCGGGTCTTCGATGGATAATGGTATTCGGCACATTGCTGAATTGATGTAGGGTCGGCGGCGGCCGCGGGATTTCATACGAGATCTATACGAATCACCCTGAGCTCAATGGGTTTTCGGTATTCGATCGACCATTACGTTTGTATGCGTGTTGGGGCGATCGGATAGTCTCGTTGGCACGCGACCCGGGTCGGGCAACGACCGCCCAGTTGCGCTGTCGGACTTGGAATTCTGGGATACGGCGCGTTGGCGACCGCGTGCGATGGTCCGTCGATGCGCGCACTGGTGCGGCGCAACCCGGCTGCGTCGAATAACGGGCCGCCTGCTGCTCGGCGTATTCGTGTTGTTCGTTGTTCCGATGACACTCGGTGCGGTGGCGACGGCGCAGACCGGAACCGATACCGCCGGGTCTTCGACGATCGATGCTGTCGGCTGGATGAATGTCCGGGATTCACACGGCGTGCCGCTGGCCAATTATGTCTTCGCCACGAATCACGGGAACGTCTTTCATCCCGGGAATGCGGCATTGTCGACCGCGCTCGACCTGGAGTTCGCGGGGTTCATGGGCACCGAGGTCACCAGTATCTGGGTAATCGACTACGCGGTCAGCTTTCGCTGGCTCGACCTGGTTGCGGAGCCGCTGAGCCGGGTCGCCGACACGCTCGCCGGACAAGTCGGCACGCCCGTCATCCTGGTGCTCGCGGTGACCGTCGGCGGAATACCCGTGGGCTGGTTCATCGTTCGCGGATACTTCGCCAAGGCGACGCTTCAGGTCGTGACGATGATCGGTGTCGCTTTGTTCAGCGTGCCCTATCTGGCGCATCCGATGGCCGATGTCCTGTCCTCGGATGGGCTGCTCGCGCAGGGACGCGATGTCGGTGTGGCGGTAGCCGCGGGTCTCAACGGCCAATCGAACCCGAGCCCACACATGATCGTCGATTCGATCGAGGGCACGCTCGCCGATAACTTCGTGCGCTATCCACTGCAGGTGTGGAACTTCGGCCATGTCGTGGACGACTCACCGGCGTGCCGGGCAGCGTGGTCGGACGGTGTATTGGCCGGCAGCGACGACAAGGTCACCAGCGGACTGAAACGTTGCGGTGATGTCGCGGCGTACACCAAGAGCCAAAATCCCAACGCGGGCCAGGTCTGCACCGGCCTACTGTTGCTGGTTTTCGCCGCCGTGCTGCTGATGTTCGGCGTATATCTGTCCGGGAAGATCGTGGTGGCCGCGGCGGAAGCCGTCTATCACGCGTTCATGGCCATCTTCGGCTTCGCCGCGGGCGGATACGTCTATGGACCGAGCCAGACATTCTTGCTGCGCAATCTCGTTGATGCCTTTGTATCGGCCGGAAAGATGGTCGCCTTTACCCTCTATCTCGGCATCTACGCCCTCGTTCTCGGCGATGTGTTCGAACAGGCACAGGGCCACGGCATCGCGGTGATCTTCATCGGTGGGTCGTTCATGCTCGTCGGAATCGTCTTGCTGCGTCGGATGAGCCGAAGTCTGGCCGCCGCACCCGGCCGGATAGCAGGTCAGATCAGTGGTGTGCTCGCGACCGGACGTGCCGCCCAAGCCGGTGGCGGCGGATCCATGGCCGCAGCGGGCGGCATGTCCGGAACCCAGCGGCTCATCACCGGACTGGCGGCACTCAACACGATGAACGCATCGCCGGTGACCGAATACCTCATGGGCCGCAGACGGTCTCCGTTGAGTTCCCGCTCCGGGATGCGGCAGCGAGCGGAGCTGGCAAATATGAGGATGGCGGTCGAGGCGGACCGGTTCGGCTGGATCCGCAACTACTACCGCACGCGCGAGCAGATCATCGACTCCGCCAGGTCCGCCGCGGCGACTTACGGCCACACACCGATGGGCGCCGCGGTCGCGATCGATCGACTGATCGACCGCGGTGCCAGTCTCGGCGATGCCGAAGCAGCTTTGTTCAGCGCCGGATTCACCGATAAGGAAATGCGGACCAACGCCATCAAGGCCTACAACTACCGCACGAGCTGGGGGCCGAATATGTGGGACGGCGACAAGCATGTCGGACAGGCCATCGCCTCGCTCGGCGTACTCAAACTGGGCGCGACACCGGCCAATGTCGCGCTGTTCAAGCGGACCGCGCATCGGCTGGCGGAACGTCGCTTCGCCGATCCCGACCTGCAGTTCCGCAGCTTCACCGCGCTGGAGCAGCAGTTCCTGCGCGATTACTTCGACAACCCCACAGAGTCGGTCATCCATGCGATTCGGGATGTCGTATCGGGCACCGGGACCACATTGCCCAACCTGACCAGCACCGTATCCCGGGAACGTGCCGCGTTGATGAACAGGTTCATCAATGTGCACCTCAGTCGGGAATACCTGGCGGCCGCCGAAGCCGAGAACTTCGCCGGTGCCTCCGAAATCCTACAGAAGATGGCGCTACCCGAATACTGGACAGGCAGCAGCACCCTCACACCGTCCAAGGCCATTCCAACGTTCTAGCGGAAGAGCTACCTTCTGATCCATAGTCAGGGGCGGGAGGCGTGAACTCGCAGACGGCCGGAGGCCGTGGTGTCGTCCATGGGAATCAGGCTTCATCCGGTCCGAACTCGACCTTATTGCTCGTTGCCTCGCAGCTGTTCTAGAAGCGACTGGTACCACTTGATGTCATGCCCGGCCCCAGGCAATGGTGTGGCGGTCATGCCGCCGAGAGTTTGGTAGCGTTCGTGTTCGCGCTCCAGGCCGAACACCTCGACCGGATCGGCGGTTTTCCCGAGATGTTCGAGGCGGGCTGCACGTTCGCCGAACGCGTCGCTGCCCGCCCGAACGGAGTCGGTCCAGTCCTCGGTCGTGGAGAAGATATCTTTGTTGAAATCCATGGGGGCGCTCGGTGGCAGCCCGTCGCGCTCCAGTGACCAGTTCATCAACAGTCGGGACGACCGACCGTTGTAGTCGACGAAGGGGTGGATGGAGACGAACCGCTGCTGGAGTTGGGCGGCGAGCCGATAGGGATCGGTCCCGGGCTGGTTGCGGGCGTTGTTGTACCAGTCGGACATGGACTGGAGTTCGGCCCGTACCTGGTCTGGTGAGGAGATGCGGTATTCGTATGCGTCTCGAGCGGCTCCGAGGGGAACAGTTCCCCGAGGCAAGTATTCCAGATAGGGATTCGCCTTGATGAAGGCTGCCTCCTCGTCGGTGAACGTGGAGCCCATCCGAACGCCCCACCGCTTGCTGTGGGCGAAAATCCCAGAGATATCGGGATTGGCGAAGCGCGCCAACCGATGGTGGAGTTCGGCTATGAACGGCACGTCCAACTCGCGGTTACCGTGCTGTCGGGCGAACGTGCGAGCTTCCAGATACCCTGCCCACTCCTTTTCGCCGAACAGCAGTTCTGGGTGGGGATGATGTGTGATCAGGGCCGCCTGGTGGAGCGGCTCGTCGATCAGCAGCCTCGATTCCAGCGCGCGCTGGGCTGGGGTGCGTAACCCCAGTTCCGCCGACCTTTGCTTGATCAGCGCCGCCACCTCACCGACGTCGCTATCCGATCCCCCAGCAGCATTGTGTTCCGCCCACGAAACGTGCTCGGCTTGCCTCAGCCCCTCCCCTGCTCGGGCGATCTCGCGCGCGCCGTACTGGTCGGCATTCAACTTTTCATCGACATCTCGCCTAACAAAGCGAGCCGCGTCTCTGGTCGCCTTCTCGACGCCTTTGGGCGCCGCTTCCTCAGCCAGGAGACCCTTCAAACGGTGGGCCATCTGCATGAAGGCCCTGCGGAGAGGGTTCAGTTGTCGCCTACCCGAGTCTGAGGATGGGATGCGCCCCGGTCAGGTACCACATGTGCAGCGCGGCGGCACATTCTGCATTAATTCGATGACCGAAGCAGCTCACGGGGGAATAACAGGGTTCTCGCCGGATCCTACGAGTAGCCGGCGGATTCGCAGTGCTCGTCGGTGGCGAATCAGATAGTTCCCGTTGTCGAGTTGGGCGGGCTTCCTCCACCGCAACCTCACGTCGAGCGCGACGTAATGCGATAGCTGTGGGGACAGGCCGATGCGGTCTGCCAATTCGATTGCGCAGTAGTCGCTTCGTCATCCGCAGGACGTGCGGTGGGTTTGCGAATATCCGGGTTGTGCGGCGGCGGGCCCTGTCGAGTAGCGCGTCGGGTTCAACCACATCGGAGATCAGGCCCCAATCGAGCGCGGTGCACGCATCGATCGGTTCACCGATGAAAGCCAACTCGCACGCTCGGGCCCTGCCGACTGCCCTCGGCAGTAGCCACGATCCAGGGTCGCCGGGCACGAGTCCGACTCGGACGAATCTCTCGGCGAATACCGCGGTGACGGCGTTGAGCCGTTCGGGACGGTTGCGAGCGACCGTACCGGATCTGCTGACCAACACGCTGGACATAGGCCCCACTTCTTCCTGATCGCTGCTTGACGCCGTTGCGGGACAGGCAGATCGGCCGACCCGCACGGCCTGCGGATCCGCGGCGCCGGGCTGCTCAGCCCGGCAGTTCGACTCCCCAATATGCCATACGATTTGCAAGATACATTATGATTGCAAAATATATTTCATTCATTCGCGAAGGTCGTGTCCCTACCACTACCGGCTGTTGGGTACCGCCCACGGAAGAAGGCATCGTGCCAACCTCGGACGATCTGCAGCACGGCATCAACACTCGCCAGCTGACGATGATCGGTATCGGCAAAGCCATCGGCGCCCGGTTGTTCGTCGGCGACGGTAAAGAGATCGCGGCAGCGGGGCCGGACATCACCTTCGCCCACCCGCCCAGCGACCTCGTCACCATCTACATGCTCGCCGAGCTGTCGACGGCCACCCCTGAGGTAGGACCATTTTTCGAGCTACACCTGCCGAGAACTCGGTTGTGGAATGCCACGCTCATAGAACTCCTGCGCCGGATCGCCCGGCGAGTAGCCAAGGAGGATGAAAAGGAAGCGGCCCGAGCTCCCCAAAGGCCTCCCCGCGATACCGGCCGGAGATCGAAAGATCCAGCCCGAGCGGAGGATACGGCCGATATCGACGGTGTGCCCAAGGTCCGACAGGCGAGCGCCGACGCCGCGAGGGACCGTCCACGGCTGGAGATCACCACTCGTCCAGAACCGCATTCCAGCCAATCACTCGAGAGAAACGACAGCCCCGCTGCGCATGCCAACCGTGAGAACAGTCCGATTGGCTACGATCGACCATCGCATTTGGCGACATCATTGCCCTCGGATTTCCCGATCAGCGCTGCCGAGAACCATCTGGCCCTCAGCACAATAGCGAAACTGAAACACACCTTCGGCCCGGACGCGGATCCATCGTCGTTGGTAAGGCGTATCAAACCTGACCTCGTCATTGCAGCCACTCATGCGCGAGCGATGCGGAACGCACAGTGGCGGCACACACTGCTCCCCTCCGAGCAATCAGCCGCGGCGCGGACGCATCCCCACCTGATCGGCGACGCTGATGACATTCCCTCTGCAGCACGGGCCCGAGCAATGGAGCTCCTGACGTGGCGATAGAGATACCGCACGAAGTCGCGCTCTTCCTCAATTTCTGCGGTGTTCAGTATCCGGATGTCAATGAAGACGATGTACGTACGCTCGGGCGGCAGGTACAGAACTTCGCCGCGAAAGTCCAGAACACGCATGAATCCGCAACCGGCGTTATCAAGGAAATGGGCTCCGTCTATTCGGGATATTCATACGAACAACTGCTCGCGACCTGGGGGCGGATGAGTGCGACGCATATGGCGGACCTCGACGCCGCGTGCACGGTCGTGGCGAAGGCATTGGATCTCGCGGCGGACGTGATCACCGTGGTCAAAGTCGCTGTGCTGGCCGAGCTTGCCGCACTGGCAGCGAGCTACGCCGCGATCATCGCCACACCCGCCGGGCCTGCCGCCGGGCCCAGCCTCGCGGCGGCGGCACGGCGGATATGCGATCAAATGGCACAAAATCTGTTGGGCTACCTCGTCGCCGAGGTGATCGGCAAGGCCATCGAACCGCTGGAACACACCATCGACAGAATGATCAATGGCGTCGCCTATGACGCGGCGAGCCATCTCCTGGGGGTGTCACCGCCCAGTAGTTCGTCTGTGTCACCGCTACATATCGAGCCCGACGAGGTTTTGCGCTACGCCAAAGTCCTCGACGACCATGCCGATGAGATCATGCGGCACGCCGCCGACTTTGCCGACGAGGTGGCGAAGCTGGATTTCACCACCGACGGGCCAGACGGCATCGACGGTCCGAGCACTCCGGCGGTGCCGACGAACCTGTCGCGAGTCGGCACCGATCCCGGCATGTCGTCTGCTCCTAAGGGTCCGCTGGAGTTGCCGCGCGGTATCGCCGGACCATGGTCGATGGAGCGTCCGGCGCTCGACGCCGGACATTCGCCGGCACATCTTGCAACTGCCGACCGCGCCAGCCCCAGTGCCGCCGACCTGCCCGAGCGTCGATATTCTGACAGCACGCAGCGGGAATCGTATGCGCCCGTGGACGGTCCGCAGGTCTCGCACGGCGGTTATCCGAACTCGACGGGCCCGATGACCGCCGATACGAGGGCCACCACCACAGCCGGATCCACGTCGGACTCGTATCCGGGCCGGGCCGAGCACGGGCTTGCTCGCCTCGATGGCACACCGCGGCACGGAACTACCGAAACCTCGGCCGAACACGCGTCTGCCCGCCCCGACGGTCGGGCCGACCGGATCACCGCCGCCGAGCCCGTCAGGACCGAAGGGCGTTCTCGCCTCCGCGACGATACCGATCGTCGCGAACACGAGTTCGCGACCGGACTGATCGCATCCGATAGCCAAGCCGGACCATATGCGCAGCAGCCTTCCGGACAGCACAACCCTTCGACGCCGACTACCCCGTGGGCGCGTTCCGAACCGGCACCTGCGCCACGCGCCACTCCCTCGAAACCGCTGCCGTCCAGCACTTCTCGGCCACCAACTGCTCGCTCGGTCGAACGGAGTCCGCTGGTAACACCATGGTCGAAAACCAAACGAACCCCCAACGTCTCGGCCGAGGATCTCGAGCCGAATGACGCAGGACCCACCCGCCGCCACAACCGATCGTTCGAATCGGATCGGGACACCACGAACGACATCCGCGCTACCGATGCGAAGCCGGACTCTCGACCACCACGTGCGAGCAGCCCTGCTCTTTACGCGCCCGATAATGCCGACCAGCGCCGCCGAGCTGAATAGCCTTATGCCAGTTGATTCGATGGTCAGGATCAGGAGAGCACGAGGCGGATACGACCATCCGACACGGCCAGCGGAGCAGGCGCACCGATCCGCAGATGTCGTTGGGCCATCCGCACGCCGACTTTATCGAGCTGCCGAATCCGCTCGCCGAAAAGCGTATGGGGCGAGCCGAGTTCGAGCAGGGCGTGAACCTTCGAATACGGGGCCAGCGGGTCAGGTGGCGGCGAACACTCGGGAATTATCCGCCGCAGCACCAACCGGCCGGAGGTCGATCAGTCTCCCACCGGGGAAGCAGTGGCGAACGCTTGAACGCACAGCCTCCGAAGCGTGTTGGTTGGGGGTCGACCCTGGGTCCGGCACAACCACATCATCCGACAGCTCGCCGACGTCCAGAACACCGACCGCGGATGGTTGGTCGTTGACCCAGAGCTACTGATCGCATACCACCGGCATAGACCAGCAATACGGCGAATCACCGTGACGCGATGACAATAGATTTGCATATGATCGTTGACATGCAACATAGTTTGCATGTATCTGTGAGTAGGTGAATTGTTGCCGAACACGCCGCGGAGTCGCCTTCGGTGGTGAAACGGTCGCAGCAGGGAAGAAATCGCGCCAGGCGGCTCGCCCGTTTGCAGGGGTTATCGCGCCGCCACCCAAAAATCGGCCTCGTCTCCACCCGATCCAGCCCCGCCAATGTCTCGCGTGGCCGCGCCATCCGGCGCGAAGTCCGAGGGCAAGGCACTCGACGAGGGTGAACGGCTACGGGTGCAGTGGGATCGGGTCGGCGAGGAGGTGGGACTCATTGATGTTCGCCGAGGCAGTGTTGTCGGCTGCGACGGCCGGTCGCGATCCGGACCGGTTCGTCGAGGCGGCGACGGCGGCGACGGAATCCGATGAGCTGGTGGCTGACTCGGGGCAACGACCGGTGTGGGGTGACCAGGCCACTGCCGCGCCCGAAGTCCCGCACAGACCGCGGACCGATGCCGCGCGCCCGTGTGAGGACAACACCGGTGACAAGCGCGACGAGGTGGTCGCATCGTGAGGCTCGGTTACCACGAACTGCCGGCAATCCTCTGCGACCGATTCGAGGTGGAATCGGCCCACGCCCGCACGAGTGGTCCGCTTTCGGCTACTTCGACTTTCGGCCCGCACATGTCGCACTCTGGCGCCGCAGGAACGTCGGCCCGTCTGTCGTCGGCAAGACATGGAGCGTGAAGTGGCCGAGCGGGGAGGTGCCGACTCCCTCGAGCTGAACGATCAGATCGTGCATGGGCTGCGTGAGTTGGCCCCGTCTGGGTGGCGGCGGTTGGAGGCTTGGTTCTCGATGACTGTCGTCTCCGAGTCGGCTCTGCTGGTGGCTGACGACGGCACGCGGTCGGTCCGGTGCAGGGTGTCGGATGCGGTGTGGGATGCGGTGCGCCGGCACAGGTGGGTGTCGGCTCAGTCGGATGGTGGACCGTGGTGGCGGTTGCTGGTGCGGATGGGCGGGGGTGGTGTCGAGGTCGTGTGTGATCGGGGTGAAGAGCCGTTTCCAGGCGAGCAGTTGTTCGCGCCGGAGGCTTACCTTGCCGATTTGGAGGTCTTTCCGCGGAACCGGCTTCCGGTGTGGTTGGCGGCGTACGTGGGGCGTGGCGAATCGCGATCAAGGCCACCGCGGCAGGCAGCCGACGAGATGCGGGCGGACCGGAGCGCGGACGTGCGGGCGGTGCCGGTGGATGGCGAGTTGCCGGATCTCGCGGTGTTGTTGGCCCGGTGGGCGGTGTTGTCGGCGGCATTCGCGGCGGTCGGGTCGGAGTGGGGGCCGCGGATGTGTCCGTCGGTGGGGGTTTTCGAAGGCGTGGGACACAGCGGTTCGACGTTGACCCTGTTACCCGGTGGCCGGGCGGTGTTGTCAGGTGGTGTCTGGAACGCGCCGGTCCTGGATGCCGTCTACAACTCGGGTGCTGCGGTTCCGAAATTCTTTGCGGGCGCGCCGGATTGGGTGGCGGATCCGGTTCTCAATCCCCGTGCGGCAGCTGGTTTGCTGTCGTTTTGTTACTGGTGGGAGGCAGGGCGGTGGTATCGAGGCGAGTCCGCTCCGATGTCGGAGTGTGCATCGGCGGTGCCCGCAGTGTGGACGGTCGACACCGTGGCGGGCGTTATCGGCAGCCTGCTGGATAACCGATCGGGTGAGGCGTCGGAGGCCGCCGAGCTGTTGGTGTCCGCTGCGGAGGCGGGTGTGGTGACCCGCGAGAAGACAGTGAACGTCTTCGGTGACGACGACCGGGTCGACGTCGATGGCGCCATGTTCCAGTTCGTAGTCGCAGGCCTGGTCGCAGACGATGCGGGCCGGATCCTCGAGGCCGATGCGATCGACCTCGTCCGTGATTACATCCGTGACAGGGGCCATGACGCTACCGAATACCCGATGTCGACGCTGCAGGCCGATCGCATCAGCGTGGGCTGGGTGGTGTATTCGCCGGTGCCCGCTGGGGAGATCGCTTTGGACCGTGCGGTTTTCTATGTCGCCGATGACAGTGTCGTGGAGCGCTCGACCTCATCGGTGCCGCGATCGATGTTCGTAGCCGGTTTCGAGCAACGGTTCCGGCTTCGCCGAGGTAGCCGAGCCTGACCGATGGGGGTGGCAACGTGCACGATGAAGTCCGCTTGGATTTGGACAGTCTGCGGCGGCAGGGTGCGCAGCTAGCCGACCTCGGCGACCGGGTGGGCCAGACATATGCCGGACTGCGTGATTGCCTGGCGCAGGCCGACGGGTGTTGGGGCGACGACGATCTGGGCAAGGCGTTCGCCAAGGATTTCACGCCGCATGCCAATGAGTTGCTGACCAACCTGCGGGCGATAGAGGACAGCCTGCACGGCACGGCCGAGGGGATCGTCGACGCCGCGCACAACTTCGAGTTACAGGATCAACACACTGCCGGTCTGATAGGCCGAGCGGCCGAAGAGCAGACCGGTCCAGATCCGGGCAACGCGGCGAGCGCGCATTCGTCACCAGGCGTCACGTCTCTTTTGCCGCCCGAACCGGGCGCCCCGGCTCCTACGCCGCATGCCATGGCTGCCGACCCCCGTCGAACGGGCCTGAGCACCAGGCCGGGTCAAGCGGGTTCTACGCCGCATGGCAGGGCCGCCGATCCCACCGAACAATCCTCGCCTGGCGCGCCGCGGGGCGCGTCTGGAGGACCGTCCACACCGCAGGATCGTCCGCAGCGCTCCAACCCTTGGGCGCGGACAGCAGGCCGACGTGGCGGTGAGAGACCTGTGGTAGACCCTGGCCGCTGGCCCTCGTCCAGCCCGGTATCGCCTCCAGCGTCGCGGAATGCCCCCGGCGCGCCGGGGGCGGCGGCCAAACGGGGGGCCGCTCCTTCGGTCAGTGCGGGAAGAAGAGATACCCCTTGGACCGGGCGGCCGCTCATGGCACCCGGCCGGGCTACGGCTGCCGAGTCGAGTTCTTCGAGCCCCCGGTTCGGTTCCCCGCCGAGCATTAAGAAGCCCACCAAAGAACTGCCGGGCCGAGACGATCGACTTCGCTCCCCTGATCAACCAGTTAGCAATCCCACGCTCGGGTGGCTGGCGCGGATGCTGGCTGAGCGGCACGGCGTCGAGGTCGTCGGTTTCGACCTGCCCGACCTTGAGGAGGCGGTCGTGCGCCAGTTCGCGGCGGCTGTCGATCGTGTCCTCACCGAGTACCCGGTGATCGGACTCGACGTGGTCGCGGTGGCAGACCTCGACGACGCAGGCAGTGTGAAGTGGAGCAGCGAATCGCGTGACGACCCGGCGTCCGGCGTTGCGCGGTCGATCACTCTCGACCAGCGGAGGGCCCGTGAACCGAGCCGAGTCGCCGACACGTCGGACTCCGGGGCCGGTCCAGAAGATCTGGTGATCTACTCGGCGACGGTACGCGAACTCGGCCTGGCACTCGACTTTGCCGGTGGCGGTGTCGCGCGGAGAAAGGCGCAGCGCGTCCTGATCGCGGAGTATATGCGTCTGGAGGCGGGGCGGTACACCACGCTCGCAGAGGTGTTGCGTGGTTACCGGCGCTGGCGTGCCGGGTTGACCGGGACCACCCTGGGTGTGGGCGGCTTCGATGTGAGTCGGGCGGTGTGCGATGCGTTCGCCGATGTCGTACTGCACGGTGACAAGGCGAGCGCTCCGGCGAGAACGCTGTACGCGGTGCTGCTCGATGCGGCCTCGCCGCCGGCTTAGGCGGTGCCGGTGGAAGAGTTGTTGAACCCGGTAGTGCAGGTACGGGAGTTGTTCGAGGGCCTGCCCAGCATTGTGCGACGCCCGATCGAAATGGTGGTGTTCGGGGGCGACTTGCCCCGCGCCGACGTGTCCAGGATGCGCCGGATGGCTGCGGAGTTGCGAGACAAGGCCGCAGCGATGAACGGTCACGCAGAGGACGCGAGAACCCTACTGGCGCAGCAGGATTCTGTCGGTGTGCTCGGCGATCGATTGCGCGAAACATTGCGCCTGCACCAGGACGGCGCGGTCAGGCTGCACGACGAAGCGCTGATCCTGGCCGATCAGGCGGACGCGGCGGCCAACGATGCGGAGAAAACGCTGTGCGTGATGTTCGCGTTCGGCATCGAGTTGGGCTACCGAGTCGTCAGGCTTCTGGCGGCGGCGGCCGCTGCTGGTCCCGGTGGGGAGGCGGCGGCGGCGCCAGTGGCGGAGTCGATGTTGGCCGAGGGCCGGACCGAGGTCGAGCTGATGCGCGCGGGTCTGGAGCGAGCATACGAGCGGGGCGCGGCGAACACCGCAGCCAAGCTGTCGGCATTGGGGCCGCGCGAGCTCGCTGTCACGGTCGGCAAAGCCGCCGCACTGCCCGCAGGCGTCGACGCCGGTGTCCAAGCCCTGCAACTCGCAGCCGGATACCGGGACCCGACCGTTATAGGACAGAACGGCGAGAACCCGAAAGGTATCGACCTGATGTCGATTCTCGCCGCGGGTGTGTCCGGCGCTGGGGGTGCGGCAGGCGGCATGATCGCGGGCAAGCTTGCGCCGAGGATCTTTCCTGGGGTGGAGAACAGCCGGTTGTTGCTCGGCTTGGTGCACGGGGCCGCCGGCGCGGTGGCCGGCTTGGGAGCGGCAGCATTGATCACCGGTTGGCCGAAGGATTTCGACCACATCCTCGCGCCGCTGCTCAACGGCGCATTCGCCGGGACCGTGCATTCTCATGCCCCCCACTCTCGGTCCGCCACGGCGGAGGTCGACGGCAGCGGTCTGTTCACCCGGCCCGACCTGCGTGCCGCCGCGCCGCCGATCAAGATTTCGGAGGAAGCGGAGCACACGTGGGCGACCGCGAGGAGAGCCTGGGCGGGCGATTTGGACACGGTCGCCGCCGCTGACGCGATGCCCCGGACCGCCGGGACCGAGAACACCGCATCCGTGAGGTCCGGGCCATCACGGCCGTCCGCAGTATCGGGCTCGATGCCACACAATGAGGCGACCGGTCACGCTCCCGTGGGACTCGACTCCGCGGCCGGGTCGGCGGGGCGTTCGGAGACGGGTGCATCGGTGGCGGATCCGCGACGGGGCGAATCAGTTGCCCGCACGATTGCGACAGCGCCACGACCGGTCGAGGCCGGTGGGGAAACGTCGGCGCCACCGAAGGTTTCGACGAGCACCCCGGCCCGTCAGGTCGGCACCGGGCCCGAAACACCTGCCGCCGGTGAACACCGATCACCAGGGAATCACGAGCACGGCGACACCGGGAAGGTGAGTGCCGCGGCGGAGGAAACCCGTCACGAGACCCCGATTGACGCCCGCCCTGCCATGGGTACCGGCGACGGGCCCGAAACGCCAGCCGCCGGTGAACACCGGTTGCCGGGGAATCAGGAGCATTCTCCCGCGGAGAATGGGGAGCACGTCCCCGAGGCGGAGCGGCGCGTCCCGGCGAATGGAACGGGCGACGAGATGTCGGCCGACCCGGCCGCCGATTCGACCGACGATCCCGTTTCGTCGGCACCGAGTCATCGTGACCATGCCGATGAGGTGCTGGCCGACTTCCACGCGCGTTCCGGTGACCATCTTCCGCAGGAGCTGCGGCTGTCCAACCTTCCCGACGAGGTGTTGAAGGCCGGGTTGTTCCACCCCGACGAGCGAGAATCGTTGATCGCGGGGATGGAGATCATCCGGCGGGGGACGACCGACGAGGCGCCCGGGGGGAAGGTGCTGTGGCAGCCGCAGCTGGAGGGCGGGTTCGAGATGGCCCGGCGGCCGGTGCAGATGGAGCCGGGCCAGGGCAAGACGCTGATGTTCATGTCGTACTCGATGAACCAGGCGGTTCGCCACGGTTCGATGCTGCTGGTGACGACCGCGGACGGGCTGGCGCATCGGGAGTTCACCGCGTATCGGCGGGTGTTGGGCGGCTTCGGGATCGACGTGTTGCGGGCCGACCAGGAGACGGGGTTCGGTCCGGTGACGTCGGGTCGGCCCGCGATCGTGGTGGCCACCGGTGAGACGGTCGGACATCTGTGCAATGCCGGTCACATGCCGCCGCGCCGGGTGGTGATCGATGAGATGGACGCGATCATCGACCGCGGGAAAAAGACGTTCATCCGCTCCGAGATCACCGCCGGCGCCGCGCCCGAGGAGACGGCGCGTGAGGTGTTCGCCGCCCACGACTTCCTTGCCGAAGCGCTCGCGAAAGGACAGCTGTCGCATGAGGATTTCGGCCTGAAACGGATCGCCGAAGAAGTCGATGTGGAACTGCCCGATGGAACCCTCGAGGTGGGGACGGAGTACTGGCACGACGGCCAGGCAGCGCTGACACCAGCGGGACGCGCGAAGGTCGAGGCGCTGCCAGGCGGTAAGCGGTGGCTGCGGCAGATCGGGTTGTCGCGGCTCGAGATGGCCGCCTCCGCCGAGTTCACCACCCGCAAGAACATCCATTACGTCATGGACGCGGGCAAGATCGTCATCATCGATCAGGGCGAACACGGCCTGCAACGCAACCCGAAGACCTCGAGCGAATCGCGGTGGAGCGCCGAGCCGGGCAAGGCGAGCCTGGCCCAAGCCATCGAGGCCAAGGAGATCCGGGCCGCCGAGTCCATCGGGATGAGCGCCGAGAAACACGGAATCGTGGTGCGCGCCGACGCCGACTCCGCCAAGAGCATTACCGCGGCCGAGATCTACGGCACCGATCGCTTCTTCGATCACATCACCGGCGCTTCGGGCACGCTGACCGACCTTGGTGAGGTGCTGAAGACCGTATACGGGCTGGAGGCACCGCACGCGGTCGATCCGTTCAACCCGTCGCGGTTGATGGAGGGCCAGCCCGACCCGCACGAGAACACCAGGGCCAAGCTGAACGCGCTGGCCGGATACGCCCACGAGATGCGGGACGGCGGGCAGGGCCGTTTCCAGGAAATCCTGTGCCACCGCAACGATTTGGTCGAAAAACAGGTCCGGGCGCTGCTACGGGCGGGGGTGCCGCGCGAGGCGATCGAGGCGGTCGACGCCGACCGGATCGCCAAATGGGGCGCCGACTGGGAAACCGAGCTGCAGAAGGTCTTCGACGCCGCCGGTGAGCAGGGCAAGATCCTGGTGATCAACCGGCAGGGCCAACGCGGTGTGGACATCGCGGTATCCGACGCGGTGCTGGCCAAAGGGGGCATGCATGTGTGGATGACCGAGGTCCCCGAACACGCCTACATCTACGAGCAGGCCAAGAACCGCACCGCCCGCAACGGCAAACCCGGCACGGCGCAAGCCTTGATGTCGCCGCAGGACGCGTTGATCCGCAACGCCATGCACCTGCGTGGGGTCCGCGAGACGGTGATCCAGTACGAACAAGCCGTCGCCGACCACCGAACCGGCCCCACTCCCGCAACGCACGACAAGCTCGTCGAGGCCGGCGACAAGCTCGCCTCGCTCGTGCCCGGGCTGCAACAGCGCGCCCACCACCACGCCACCGCCGATTTCATCCTCCACTACGCACCCATCACCGACCCGTCCGCCCTCATCATGGCCATGACGCCCTGGCAGCCGAGGGATCTCAGCGGACCGGACCAACTGGTTGACCGGTCCACGCGGCTCGCCGGGCTGCTGGGAATTCCCACCTCGACCGCCTTCCCGTCGGCGCTCGACCAGAACGATGCGCTCGACCAGAACGACGCCGACCCACTGGTCAGGCTGCTCGACCGGGCGAACCTGCCACCTTCTGCCGTGGAGGCGTTGCGTCAACATCTCGACGCGACCGCGCCCGGAAAGGCGGTGCAGTACGCGTTACTCACCGACGAGCAGGCGCTCGATGAGCTCACACCGCGACGCGACAAGCTGGCCGAGACAATCGGCTGGAACCCCGCGGATATCGAAGGCGCGGAAGGACTGCGCCACGTCGGCGCCGCCGTGACCACCGCCCAGCTCGAGCTGGCTCGAGCCCTGGGTCCGGGTGTTGCCGCCTCCGATGTCACCACGGCAATGGCCCGGGATGTGCTGGGCGAAGCTGTCGCTCGGCATCTGTCCGACGATGGCACCCACCGGCTCGCTCTCGGCACGGATCCCGACCCCGCAGACCGGCCCGCGGGCGACAACCCGGTGGCCGACGCGCCCGCGGCTCACACCGCTGCCGCCGAGACCCCCGTCGTCGAGAACGTTGTCGACGCGGCGTCGCTCTACCTGGCCACCGCCGCCCTGCTCGACCTGGTAGTCGCGATACATCGACGCAGCCCCAACAGCTGCGTCAACAACGGCGTGACCGCCATGCGAGTGCTATGCAAGGACAACGCGGACCACTTCACCATGCCGCCCGGCGGAATACCGCTGCGGGGCCACAACTGGGACACCGTCACATCGTCGTTCGGCCACGGCTCGCCCAAGGCATCCGATTCGCTGGATCAGGCCGTCGAGTCGCTGAAACAGCGGCCAGGAGGCATCCAAGTCCTGGTCTACAAGTGGAAGAACACCGAGGAACAAGGCAGCGACGAGGCCGACAACCACCTGGTGCTGCTGGTCAACGACAGCGAACCCGGTGCACCCCCGAACCTGGTAGTGGTAGACCTCGCGGCCTCTGGAGACGGCAGCACCGACAACGATTTCGGACCGAAAGACCTCACAGACCGCCGTGCACTGCTGAACAAGGCCGTCAGGTTCGACACCTGGCAGCGCGAACAGCAGAAGTTCATCGACAAAGTGCCCGAGTCCGAGCGCGCCTTCTGGACCATAGATTTCGACCAACACGGCGATCTCGTTCCGGACTCGGCCGACCACAACACTCTCCCCACCGAAACGCACGTGCCCCCGGAACTGGTCCGGGAAATCAATGAAGCCGGCGAATCGGTACATGTGAACGAGCCCAACGCCTCCCGGCCGGCCGACCCCGTCAGCGTCGGCAGCGACCCACCCGTCGGCACCGATCGGGCCCCTTCCGATCACGCCGGCGTCGGCAACCGCCCGGTCGACGGTACCGATCCGGACCGCCCCCACGGTGGCATCGGCAGTCGCCCATCCGAGGATCGCGACGATTCGCTGCGCGGCAGCACACCGGACGACGATCCCTTCTCCCACTCTGGCCCGTCCGGCCTGCGTCATCCATCCCCCCTCGCCGCAGCGCCGCTTCGAACCGGCGACACAGGACCGTCCGAGAGCATCGGCAGCAGGCCATCGGAGAACTCGCCCTACCGGCCGCCGGATGTGTTCTCGCCCGGCATGTCCGCCGCGGCCGTTCGCGCGGCGGTGGTGGGGGCGCTGAGCTATCGCGACGCCGACGGTGCACCGGCGGAACTCCCGTCGCAGTTGTCGGATGTCGCCGCGTTACTGGTGAACTACGCTCTGCAAGCTTCTGGCGAAGACGGCGTCGGTTTGTCATCGAGGACGACGCGGACTGCTGTCGGATACGCGGTCCATGGGTGGGTCGAAGGGCTTCGAGTTCCCGAGCCGAGAGGTGTGCTGGCAGACAGCTGGGGTGGTGAGTCGTTCGGCGAGTTCGAGTGGACCGATCGGGGAGACGGATCGGATCTGTCGTGGTCCGTGCAGTTGTGGGGTGATCGCAAGCGCTTCAACCAGTTGGCTGCCGCTTTGCCTGCGCAATTGGTCGGCTTGGTGCCGGGATTCGGTGCGCATGCGGGTCCGCTGATGGCCGAGGCGGTAAAGGTGGCATCGAGCCGTAAGGGCGTGGGACGCGGTGGGATGCTGGCTGTCGAGGCGCAGGGCGACCGGCTGCGGGTGCGGGTGCGGGAAGGCGTCCTGCCCGTAGTGGGGGTGCCCGACAAGTACGTCGGCACCATCGCCCAGGACGGTCCGGCCGGCCCGCAGGGCTTCATTGGCAGAAGGCCGCACGACGCGGGAAACGTCGGCCGCCACGACGCGCCGTTCGATCCCGCACTGGAGCAGTCCGTACAGGCCGATTCCGCACTGCCAGTGCCCGACGTCTCACCGGGAGCGTGGATCAAGGCGCAGCGACACGCACGGGGGATGCAGCAGAAGGAGGTCGCACGAGCGGCTGGGATGGCCACAGGTCACCTCTCCGCCATTGAAAACGACAAGAACGTCCCTAGGCTGGCGAATTTCCGGAAAATCGGTGCGGCGTTGAACATCGACGCGGCGGTGCTGCATGCCGCGACCCGTCGCTTCTATCCAGAGACCGATACCGATACCAATCCGGACTCGCACGATTCCGTCGGTAGCTGGGTTGCGGCGCTGCGCTACGGCAAAGAAATGACCAAGATCGATCTCGAGCGTGCGACCGGCATAGATCTCTCACACATCACCGATATCGAAAAAGGCAAGTACATTCCACGCCTTCCGACCCTTCGGCGAATATGTGAGGCACTCGATGCCGAAGCGGAAATGCTACAGGCCGCAGTCGGTCGCTTCTATCTAGAGACCGACAGCGACATCGATCCGGCTGCGTACCACTCCATCGGAGATTGGATTGCGGCACTGCGGCGCAACAAAGGTATGTCGCAGACGCGGCTCGGCGACGAAGCCGGAATGGCCCAAACCTATATTGCCGTTATCGAAAACAACAAGCGTGTTCCGCAGTTGCGAACATTCCGGCGCATCTGCCTGGCACTGGGGGTAGAAGAGGATCTGCTGGAGCCCGCCATCCGTCGCTTCTATCCGGAGACCGATGCCGATACCGATCCTGCCGCGTACGAGACGCTCGGCGATTGGATCGCGGCAAGGCGCGGCACCCTCCGCATGACGCAGATGGAATTCGCTCGGCTGGTTGGCCTGTCCAGCCGCTATATCACCGATATCGAGAACGGAGAAATTCCGCATTTCCGCAGCTTCCGGCGTATCTGCCGAAAGATCGGCATTCATGGTGGGGAGCTGATCGACGCTATCCGGCGTTTCTACCCCGATATCACTGCTGATACCGATCCCGCTTCACACAAATCACTGGGGCGTTGGATTGCGGCGTTGCGTTACGACGAAGGAGTTCTGGCGACTGAGCTCGCGCAGCGAGCAGGGATGCCGCGTAGCACTATTTCCAGCATCGAGAACAATCGTTACCTTCCCCGGTTGCGGAAATTGCGGCAATTGTGTCGGCCGCTGGGAATAGGTGGCGATATTTTGCTGGAAATTATAGATCGTTTCTATGGCGAGCGTTACGAGCGATCCGGCTATCGCGAGGAAGAAGAGCTGTTCCAGCGGTATGTGGTAACCGGAGTGGGATCCCGCGAAGAGCGTGAAATCCGGGATGAGATACTCGAAAAATTTGCCTGGGTTCCGAATGCGGTAGTTCGTCGAGAATCCCCCGATATCCGTGATGATGCTGTTCAGGTCGCCTGGACCGCGACCATGAACGCGATCACGAGCCATATCCCCTCCGCGTCGTTTGCCGCTCATGCCTGGGCCAGTTGCCGGGGTGCGCTTTTCCGCTTCCAGCTCGAGCGTAAATTCCCGAACCTCGATAATCGCACACGGAAAATGGTGAGCACGGTCGGTGCTCAGATCGGCAGAATGGTTGCCGAAGGGGCGGATCTCGACGACGCGGTGATCGCACGAACATTGCGGTTGAGCATGGCCGATGTCGCGCTGGCGCGGGAGGTTCTGGACCGACCCATGGTGTGGGCGGACGAGCCGAGGAACGGGAAGTCCGGCCCTGTGCGCCGCGAGATCGCCGACCCGTCTGGGGCAGGGTTCTCCGATGCGGACTTCGTGATGACCGTCCGAGCGGCGCTGTCGGATCTGCCCGATCCCGGTATCGCCGAACAGCTGGTGATGGCTCATCTCGTCGAGGGCATGCCGCTGGCCCACACCGCGAGGCGGCTGGGTCTGCCGCCCGCAACCGCGACGGACGTCCTCGCCGACGCCATCGCCCGGTTGCGTACCGCATTCGATTCCGAATTCACCGCAGGTGAGCGGGACACCACCGCGAGTGCGAGAAATCAGCCACTACCGACACCGTGGAACAAGTCGACGACGGAGTCGGATCGGCGGAAAGCGTCGAGCAGCGATGCCGAGGCAGACGAGAAAAGCCCGAAGCCGGGCGGGTTCATCGGCAGCAGGCCACTCGAGCGCTCCGATTCCGCTTGGCTATCGTCGGCAGAGGTGCCGCGTACGGTCGTGTCGTTGATCCGTGGGTTGTCCCGGGAGGGCATGACGGAAGTGCTGGCGGATCCAGCACGGGCGCGGGCGATAATCGCCGAGATCGGGCAGCGCTTCGCGGAGACGGATCTGCCGTTGAAGGTCGGTGGTGCTACCCGGCTGTTGACCGAGTTGTTCCCACCGGATCAGCTTGCCTATCTGCGGTATTCGCTGGAGCGGTCGATCGCATCGGGATGCCTGCAGTACAAGCTGACCGAGACGGCGCTGCAGCAGATGATGCGTCATCCGGAGCGGGTGAGCGCGGCGCTGCGGTCGAGCTATTCGGAAGTCGAACCTGGTTATTTCGCGTCCTGGCTGGACGACGACTACGTCATGCACGGCCGGGATGGATACGGTCGCGACAGCGGCCAGCACGCGTTCATGCAAGCCGCGGTCGAGTATCTGACCGCGGTCTGGGATCTGGTGGACGGGACGGTATGGCAGGAACTCGCGAATATCAAGGACGAACGCTCCCGCGACCGGGCACCGATCCTGGACGCGATCCCGCCGAACCGGCGGGCCGAGCTCGACCTACCCGCCCACTCGGTAGACGAATTCGCTATACCCGGCAACAAGACGGTGCTCAGCGCCGCGACCAACATGGGCAGCATCCAGATCGTGCTGTACGGATATCTCGAGAGCCTCGCCGAGCACACGGACGTCATCGCGGGCTGGTCGTGGGCCAGCATCCAACACGGTGTCCTGGAATTCGCCAGCCGCCTGAGCGTGATGGCCGGTGTCACATTCACCACGCTGGGTGACTTCACCGAACCCCGCAACCCGCCACGTTTCGCTATCGAATTCGACACCGCGAATCAGAAGATCACGTCGATCGCGATCACTGGAGAATCGAAACAAGCACGCGCCCGCGACCGCGGCGGAGTATGCCCGGGTTTCGTCACCTTCGCGCCGAGCGGAGTGTCCCAGGCATCCACCGAACAACTCCGGCAGTCACTGGAGGGATTCGGCGTCCAACCGCATCGCCAGGGTTCGGGCTCCAACATCGCCATGATGGTCGGCGGTTTCCTACTCCCACTACTCGGACGCGATTTTCCGCAACTTCGACTCACCGACCCTGCGCTCACCGAGACTGAACACACATCAACGCTGCGGTCACTTTCATCCCCGGTCCACCCGGCCAGCGCACCCGACCAGCAGGAACAGCACACCCGACCGCGCGGACCCGGCGGTCTCATCGGCAGCAGGCCCTCGTCGGATCCAGAAGGCCGCGCCGAACGAAGAACGGCGGCCGGGATGCCGGTACCGGCCGGGCCGATGGATGCCGGCGAGCTCGGTGGGGTGCTTGCCAGGCTGGCCGAACACGGCGTCAGGGCGGGAAAGGAGGCTGCGGCGATGGCGTTCGGCGCTCTCCCGCCGGGTGGACAGGACGTCGAAGAATGGTCGGTTCCGGAGTCGCTGTACGAGCAGCTCGAGGAGGAAGGTTGGACCCCGGTACCGGTTGACGAACAAGGGCACAGCCGCCGAGGCCCCGGCGAGGGTGGGCCGGGCTCTTCGCCGCACGACCACCTACGCCGTCCGGTGTTGGCGCGCGGTCGGTTTCGGGTTTCGGTGGGTTTGGACGGCGTGGTATCGCACGCGGCTCTGCTGCGCCGGTCGAGGTTTGCGGGCGGGGTGCGTAATGCTGCGCTACCCGATATCTATGCCGGGGCGCAGGAGCGGGGTCTCGAGCGGGATTTGGCGCTGACCGAGTGGATCAAGAGTTCCCTGCTGAGCCCGACGTGTCCGCCGTTATCCGAGGACGTGATCAAGGACGAGATCGTTGAGGTGACCAAGATCCTGCGAGCGGGGCTGCCGGAGAACCAGTTCGAGCAGCTCGAGCAGCACGATCCGGAGATCCGGCGCGGCATCCGGCTGGCTGCCGAGGGTTTGTTCGCCAATCGGACGCTGTACGGCCATCGGGACATCGGTCGCGCCAATCACCTCTACGACCATTCCGACGACCCCTTCGAGAAGCGCGAGTACGGGGTGGCGGCGTTCTACCACAACGGCATGAACGTCGCCGAGGACCTACGTCGCATCCTGGAGAACGGCTTGCTGCAGGGCGCCGACATCCGCGACATCATGTTGGCGATGGTCGCCGACGCCTGGAGCGACCTCGTTTATGGCGGCGGGCGGCGCAGCGACAAACCAGAAGGCTATGACGAGTTGCGCTCCGCGCAACTGCTTTACCGCCGCGCCATATTGCACGGCTACGACTCGAGCACCGCTCGAATCCTGGCATTCGCAGTCAACGGCACCGGGTTCGACGAGGGGGCTGGAACCCAGATGGTCGCGTCGCCAGCGGCCGTCGAGGAGATGCGGGACCGCTGGGGGTTGTCCGACGGCGAATTCACCAAGGCGATGAGAATTGCCGGGTGGGTTGCCGCGGCAGACCTGCAAACGTTGTCGGAGCCCACCGCCCTCGTCGACAGTATCGAACTGGCGCTCGAAGACCTGATGTCGCGGCGCTTCAGCCCAGCACGCACTTTCGGTCAAGTTCTGTCCGAATGGGGTATTCGGGTCAACTACGTCGAAGACGCATTGCGGCTCGCGGATCGGTTCGGGCGCATGCCGCCCGAAGACGGCCATATCATCGTGCGTCAGGCCTTCATCAACCGCCTTCGCGGAAACGCTGGCTTCGTCCATCCGGACAGTGGGTACCGGCCTCCGGACGGGTGGCTGCTGGGTAACCGGGACATGCGCTGCGACCACGCCGCGAAGCTGCGGGAGATCGTCTACCGGCTGACCAACGAGCCGAGCTACACACCGCTCGACGCCTATCGCGACGCTCGGTCGCACGCGACCGAGATGGGGAAGAAGTACAGAGGCTTCCGCTGGCAGCTGGTCGTCAGGCCCGGCGGGCAGAATTTGGATACCGACGCCCTCGCCGATACTCTCGCGACTCGACTGCCGGAGTCCAGCCATCCAGGCACCTCCCGGGACGCTATCGCCGCTGTATCGCGTCTCGCCGAACTCGCCCGGCCATTCGCCGGGAACGATCCCACGATCGTCGTGACCGCGGCGCAGGACGTCGCCGGCCGGCTGCGGCTGCACGCCCAACTGGACTACACCAGACCGGATTCCACGAGTTCCGACCCCGGTGTGACGAAAGAGGACCCCCGCATCGATGTAGAGACGGCCGATCCGCTGCCGAACGGACAGGTCTGGCATCGCCTTCGGCTACGCACCCAGCCGGACAGGAGTGACGACTATATCGGTAGCCGCCCACCGGACTCCTCCGATTCGGTACCGCCAGCGCCAGCGCCGCCGGAGGCGATGCCAGAGGCCCTACGGCAGGCCCTCGACATCGTCGAAGATGTCGACTGTGATCCGGCCATCGCGCATGACGCGAGGCGTTTCGTAATGAAGTGCTACGAGGAGCACCAGCAGCGAGATCAGATCAGCGGCCACGGGGATCCCGCGAAAAGTACCCGCCAGCTCATCGCCAATATCCAGAACCGCACCAAGAAGACGAAAGTGAGCCTTCCCGACCGCCTCGCCGACCTCTATCGGGAAGGAGCGACCGCGGTAACGTGGAGGCAGCTCTGGAAACACAACAGTCAGACCAAGCCCCGCATCACTCCCCCACAGAAGCGGAACCCGGGATCGATCGGATCCGAAGAAGTCGTACCGAACAGCGCACGCGACACGCGGCAAACACGCGCCAGGCCATACGGACCCGATCGTGATATTGGTAGCCCACCACCACAGTCCATCCCCGCCCCGGACGATCCACCACCGGGGAATCGGTCGCCGTCGGATCCAGACGGTGGCGCCGACAACGACACGGCAGATGTCGGCACATGGGTGGGTTCGGGTTCGGCGTTGGATTTCGCCACCCACATCGACAAACTGCTGCGCTCCGGCCAACCTCCACAAGTCGAAGAAATAAAACGATCCAGCGCTCCCGGCGACTCGGCGATAGTCGTGCAGCGGCTCACGTTCCACGATGGCACCCAGGTGATCCATAAGGTGGTGTCGCATCCGCAACATGCACATGCGGAATTCCTGGTGTCGCTGACCGGACAGGCCATCGGGGCACACGTGCCCGCGGTACACATGATCGGCGACCACGTCTACATGGAGGTAGTGCCCGACGGCAAGGTTGCGCTGGATGCGTATCCGCGCGACGCCAATGCGGAATTACGGTTCTACGGCACCTCTGCCGGACTGCGTCTAGGCGTGCTGGATGCGCTGGTGCGCATCCCCGATCGCAGTGGCGAAAACTGGATGATCGACCGCAACGGGAACGTGTGGGCGATCGACAACAGCCTCGCATTCGAAGACGCCGCACACGCGCGACAGGCAATCAGTCCCTTCGCCGCACAATTCCAAGAACGCGGACCCGACGGTGCAATCGTGTGGAAACACCACAACCTCCGGCGATCCGCAGTGCAGCAGATCCGACAGCAGGTCGAACGGCTACGGCCGACGTTCGTCGCCGCTGGCCGAAGGGACTGGCACGACATCATGCTGCCGCGGCTCGACGAACTGGAAAAACACGCCGCTGCCGATGGCCGGGTCGGCGCTTCACCCATGGCACCATTGCCACGGGCCGGTGACGAAAATCCCGATTCCGCACCGGAATTCAATCGTCGATCCTCGCCGAAGGTGCTGGACGTACCCACGAAGACGGCAGCCCTATCATCGCCGATTGATCAGAAGTCGGCTGCGTGGGGACCAGTCCGCGGGCCGGATCCAACCGCTGAGGACGGATTTCTGGACTTGGCCATCGAGGAGCAGATAATCGGCAGCCGGCCCGGGGATGACGCGCCGCTGGAGCCCGGGCATGCGGGAGCAAACCCCGCCGACCTCATCGGGCCGGTCGACGCGCGTGCGTGGCTGCCCACCGACACACCGCCGGATGCCGAGATGCGCAGGCGGGCCGATCGGATATATACCGCTCGGAAGTCGACGCCGTGGTCACCGCGAGCCTCCTCGGTTACATCCGGCGACGAACCGTCTGGGGACAAGCGGGCGACAGCCGAGCCAGACAGGGTGTACGCAGCCGAGCTGGGCGCGATGTTGGCTCAGGCGGGTATCACTGGTGCCGCGGCATGGCCGGTCTGGCGCCGGTTCGCGCAGCTGCACACTCGCGCCGAGAAGGCGGCGTTCGTCGTGGAGGTCCGGCGAGACTGCCATGCCCGCGCGATGGACTCGCTGAGCGCCTACAGCCTCGATCCGCATCGACCTTTGAGGCACGATCGGGAGGGCCCGGTCGAGTGGGACACCGCCGAAGCCGATCTCGGCGGCCAACTGGCCGCCGTCGCAGGCGATCTCGCTGAGGTGGGAGAACTACTCGCCCGTGGCTACGCCGACAACGCCTACGTCGTCATCGATCCCGCCCCGAAAGGGACCTTCGCACCACGCGACGACGGCCTTTATGCGCATGCGCTCACCTTTACTGCTGTCGGCAACGTCATCCTGGTCCGCGACCCCCGCATAACTGACGACAACGGTCGTGCCTACCCGATGGAATGGGAAAAATGGAAGACTGCTGCCGCCGAACGAGGTCTCTACCCCGAACCCGACCAGCGCACCATCTACGCCCTGTTCTTTGACAGCGCATTCACTCCACTCGCTCCCACCGAAGACGACGGCACACGACCACAACACCCCATCGCGGGCACCCCGAACGACGAAGAATCGCAAGGCGGCACGGAACAGGCCGACACCGAGGGAGAAGCAGGCGATCCCTCGAAGTCCGGGCAACCACCACCGGCCGCATCGGATTCCGAGCGGCAGAACAACGCAGTCGAGCATTCGCCGGATCCTCGGGCGCTATCCCCGACGAACGAGTCCAGTACCGAGCCGGCCGAACCCGAGGAATCCAGCAGCACAGAAGCACCAGACAACACCAAAGGCCTCGGGAAGAGCGACTCCTTGCTGCGCTTGGCTCACACCGACCCCTATGTCGGCATACGTCTCGGCGCCGAGACGTTCAACGACGTCGGCTCCGAGGTTATGCAATCAATGTTGTCCCTGTACTTCATGCAAATGCTCGGACCAGGACCAGCAGGCGCCATCGGATGGCTCTCCCAGATGCCGCATACCGTGGGTGCGCTGATCGCTGGACATATGACCGACCACACTCCGCCCAAGAAGTTGCTGATCGGCAGCCAAATCGTGTCAGCAGCAGGAGGGTTGACAGCAACTGCCGCACTTGCGTCCGGGTCGTCGTACTCCGTCCCCATACTCGTCGGAACGACACTCGTCGGAGCGGGCGCCTCCGTTGTCTACAAGAGCGCCATCGACAAGACGCTCATCGAAATGGTCGGCAAGGCGCAAAACGGGCTGTCCCGCTTCAACAACCTCAAAATGAACCTCAGCCGCGTTCTGGGACAGGGGCTCGGGCCTATCGCGCTGAAAGCCGGGACGTGGACAGCTCCCCTCATCGATGTCAGTACGAGCATTGTGA
Organism: Nocardia sp. NPDC004278; assembly: GCF_053602975.1. Taxonomy (NCBI): domain Bacteria; kingdom Bacillati; phylum Actinomycetota; class Actinomycetes; order Mycobacteriales; family Nocardiaceae; genus Nocardia; species Nocardia sp. NPDC004278. The sequence continues at coordinate 406,523 of NZ_JBSGEQ010000003.1, read as the reverse complement.
ATCTGGCGACACTGCGGCGGCTGCCCGCGTCCTCGGCCGCACCGGAAACGGATGAATCGGAAGGTGTTCGAAAGTCGATCGCCAAGGGCGTGCGTGCCGTCCAGAATCTCCCTCTGATACGACGTTCCTACGCCAACTTAGGTCTTACCAATTTCTACCTGGGAATGCAGGGACTGCAGTTTACGTGGTTGATCAGCCACTCCGGTCTTCCGGCGTGGCAGCAGGGCGCAGTGCTGTTGATCACCCCGCTCGGGGGCGTGGTCGGGAGTCTGAATCTGATCCCTAAGCGGTGGTTGGAGAAAACCAGCATCGACACGCTGCTCACTGCCAGATCGGCCGGCGTGGCCGGGTCCGCAATAGTCATGGCACTCACCACTGATCCCTGGGTAGCGTCGGCAGGATTCGCCAGCACATGGGCAGTCCAAGCCCTGGTTGGAGTACCCGTTACCACCTACATGAACAGCACAACACCGTCCGGGGTGCTCGGACGAGTGAGATCCATCGGCTCCGCGACGGCTCGAGGCGCGTTCGCGCTGGGCTTTCCGTTCGCCGGCGAGGCCATAGCGCTGTCGGGTCACCAAACTACCGGCGCGTCCATGGCCGTAGTATTCGGCGCCGTCGCGGGGTGGTCGCTCTACCACCGGCTGTTCAAAGCCCGGAAGCTGCTGGACTGCATCAATCAAACATCCCAAGCAACGTGGGCACTCGGCCTCGACACGGGAATCAAACCGAAGAAACGGCAAAAGAGCCCGGAACACCTCCGCAGAGCCATCGCAACCCAACTCGTCAAAATCGAGTTCGACCCCGACACCGAAAACCCCGTCACCAAGACCATCGAGGACGTCCGAAACCTCAAAGACGGAGCCGACACCGCCGTTCTCCTCCTCGACGACGGCAAGAAGATGCACTCCTTGACCATAACCAACACCGACAACAAACCCGGCGGCAACATCGTCATCTTCGACACCAACATCACCAACCCCGACGACCCCCACACCGACCCCAACGACCCCGAACGTATCCCCCGCGTCCGCACCCTCGACGAATGGAAAGAGTCCTACCCCGCCATCGAAATCGAAGAGGCCTTCGTCGCCTTCCTCACCACCGACGAGAACGACAACCTCACCAACCTCCACGCGCACGATCCCGACCAGGAAACCCCACGCAAAGACGGCAAAATCCAGGGCCCACTACGGAGAGCATGGGGCAGGCGCGCGTCACCAGACAAGAACGTGGTGTCGCCTGTCGACCGCCACAGCGACGAGCAATCGCCCGATCCGGGCGGCGCGGATGGGCGCCCGGTGTATCTCGGAACCGCGCTGCCCGTGGACATGGGCTTCACCTATGACCAGCAGGACCTGGCCAATAAAGCCCTGCTTGCGGGCGGGTTCGCCGACGCGCACATGTTGCAGCGTTCCGGCGACCACCATTTCGCGGACTCCGCACGTCGCCGCGCGACCGAGAACACCAAGTGGTGGCACTCGCTGACCGACCCCGCCCGGCCCAGTGAGCTGAGCATCACTCAGCAGGCTCTGATCCAGGTCTATCCGCACCAGATCGGCAACGCCGACGGCATTCCCGCCGCGATCCGCAACCAAGCGAACCGGCTGTCGATAAGCCGCGATCTGGCGGAGTTCATCGCCCGTAGGCCACCTGATAGGACAATCCTGAACTGGTTCCGGAGCGAACTCACCGAGGCGGAGTCGAAGCAGTTCGGCAACCTGATCCATACCCGGAATCACCTGGCACAGTTGGACCGCCAAGCCACGGAGATATCCGGCAGCCCACCCGTGCACGTCCTGTCCTACGACTCGACTGCCTTCAATGGCAAGGGGAAGGTCGTGGTTGCGCTCGGCAACGTGGACACCGCGCAGACGGTGAACCTACATGTGCCGGGTACCAATACGACGTCGCGCTCGCTGGCCTACCAGTTCAAGCCGCTGCGCAATCTGTATGAACAGACGCTTCGGGTGGATCCGTCGCTGGAGCTGGCGTCGATCATCTGGATTGGATACGACGCACCAACCGGGCCGGTAAACACCGGTTACTTGAAACCGTCGAACCAGGCGGGCACGGCGCCCGCGTCCCGCGATCAGGAACCGACCAACCACCCCGACACGGCGCAAACGACGCGCCATACACCATGGACTGCACTCGCGACGGACACCGAGACGCAGCGGCCCGGGTCTTCCACCAGTGGTAACCGCGCGTCACATCCCACCACACCATGGACGGCCAAACACGAACGCTCACCCGAGTCGGAGGCCCCCGCGGCGCCCATAGCCACCGAGACGGCAACCGGATCATTGCCGGCTGATCGGTCGGCGAACGGTAGCGCCGGACGGCGAGGAGACGACGTAGCGGGCGGGAGTTCGGATTTCGGCGTCTCCGTGGCCGGTGTGGCCGGCAACGTCGGACTCGAGGTCTTCTTGGCGGGCTCGACGCCACAAGCGGTCCTCGGCTGGGCCCTCGGCGTCATGGGCACGCTGGGAGGAGCAGGCGTAGCGCTGGGCGGGCTCGGCGGGGACGACGGCCCTATCGGCCACGATCGACCATCGCTTTTGCCTCCCCCAGGTCGTGGCCGCAGGGACGAAGAGCCTGGAATACGCCCACAGGAGATCGAATCGCGGTACGGCATCCCCGTGGCGCGGCAGCAGGAGTTCCATGCCTACGCCGACCGGCACAACCTGATGATCTATGTGCGGCCGACGAATCCGGACTCGATGCGGTGGATCCAGGACGGCTCACCCGGTAAACCGGAGCTGATCAAGTTCAAGTCGATCAATGCGCTCGACGTCGAACTCGGTGCCCCGGCCGACAGACAGGGCCTGGTCGGATACTTTCGGTTCCCCGAGTCCGGGCCGCACGATCTGCACCTGCCCGAGCGCGACACCATCCCCGAGGAGCACTGGAATCGCTTGCGGGCCAGGCTGGATCAGCGCGTGCACGAATACGAGGCACTGCAGCCGAAGATGGCGGCCCACATCGCCGCCGGTCGGTTCGAGGTGCGCGACGGTGTGGTGTTCGGACGTAACGCCGAGGGCGAATTCCGGCCGCTCACCGGGGATCACGACCTGTTCGATATCCGCCACGCCGACGGACGCAGGCTCACGCCCGAGGAGAATTATCTGCACTTCGACCAGGCACACCTACGCGACATGGGTGTCGAGCATCCGCCGCTGGCGAACTGGAATCCGGCGACCGCCCGCGACTGGGGCGAATACCTGAAGCTTATGGACCAGCACGGGCCAGATGGCGAACCACTCGTACTTTTCCAGCCGCATCAGGAGCCCACCCTCGCCCATGTAACGACGGCCGAGCGCGCCGAGATCGCCGACGACCGTGCCACCGTGCTGCGAGCAGCGTTGCGGGACACCGAGGCCCGCCTGGATCGTCTGCGTGCCGAGGCCCCAGAACAGCGACAGGCCATCACGGAGCTGGAACTACAGACCGGCGACATCCACCAGATGATCAACCGGAACCTGGATGAAGCAACTGGCACTCACAACGAAGACGATTACGACGAATGACCAGCCCCTTCAGGTACCCGGTGCCACGACCCTCAACAGCCTGACCTGGCCAATCAGCTTCGTTTGCGCCGCTCCTGACACGATCCTTGATGGCAGCCCTGGTTGGCCGTCAGCTGCTGATCGAGGCAATTGGTATCCGGTGATCAGGTCCTTGCACAGTTCGACGCGGACACGATCGGACAGCGTTCGTGACCGGAACCCGCGCCACACTGCGGCGGCGGTGTTGGTGGTCAGGTTGGTCGGCGCACCTCCGGCCAGCAGTGCGTGCAATTGATCGACAGTGCGAGTCCTACTGGCGGACAGATTGATTCGCCGCTCATCCAATATCCTCAGGGCATCGGAATCCTCGTCGAGGACGACCGGTCGGGTCTCACACTGCAGCGGTAACACACGCCGCGCCCGCAGCGTCGATCCGATCATTCTTGCCGTGGTGGCCACGAGGACTCCGACAGAGCTGCCACCGCTGTCGAATCCCGGATCGCGCAGCTGACGACGCTGCTATGAGCGCCGCGAATGGGACGCCCGCCCATGCAGGTCGCCGATCTGCGTGACCTTCTTACCCCGGATCCGTGGCTATATGGCGATGTGGCCGGGGGGGGAGTCGCGTCCTGCCCGAGTTCCACTCGACGTGTCTCGAGGTCGGGATGGCGAAGAAGCTTGTGTGCCAGTCCGGTAGGCCCGCCGACGCAGATCCAGTCGTCGTCGAACAACCGCGACACCAGCCGGCAGCGGTCGGCCGGAGAGCCAGTGGCCACAGTTCGGAGGAAGTAGTTGGGCCACTTGGGGTCTCGTTCGCTGGTTCGGTGCAGTCATAGTGCGCATGAATGTCGCGCTGAGCCATGGCGGCTCCAGAAGCACGACCTGCCGGATGACGAGGTATTCCCAAGAATGAGATCCATATTCGACGACGACGCCGTCGCGTCCGGTGCGTGGGCTTCGGACGAAAGCGTCGTCACAGACACGGTGAGTCCTACCGGGTATGGCCGATGACCGGGGAAGCGGAGACACATCCGTTCGATGCGGACATGTCCCAGGACGCTCCGGTCGATGATGTGTCCAAAGCCCCTTCGGTCCCGGCCAACGGCCCACGTAACCGGCCCGTGGTCGGCAATTTCATGCCTCAGGTGTTCAACCCAGCGCCAGAAAGGCAAAAACCCGCCTCTCGGAACGCAAGCACCCATCCCCTCGACGGCCAGCTCCCCGGGCCCCGCGTCTGCGTCGCCGCCGATGACGGGAACGCCACCGACGTCGTACGGCCCTGCGGTCCGCCCTCCTGCCGCCGAACAACATCGACGCTGCGTGGTGCGCGTCCTTTGCGACCTGGGCCTGGCAGCAGGCCGGTATCCACGTGCCGTGGAGCAACAAGAACTACGTGCCGAGCGTCTGGTCCGATGCCACGCGCATGGGATTGGCCGCGCGCCCTTCGGACGCCCGCCCCGGCGACCTCATTGTCTTTCCCGGCGAGCGACACGTCGGCCTCGTGGTCGCACGGAACGGCAACACCATCACCACCGTCGAGGGCAACACCACCGGAGGGGGCATGTCCGGTGAGGGGGTGCGCCAGAAGACCCACAGCCTCTCCGACGGCTTCGTCGGCGTCGTTCATCCACCTAAGTCGCCGGGCCGGCGGAGCAGGTGCTGCACAGCTGCCGCTGACCGGCGCCCGCCGACGACAGGCTCGGCCGGTGCCGAGACCGAGACTCCGGTCGGGTCCGGAACCTTTTCCGAGTCTCCGATAGAGTGCCGAATCCTATCCCCGCACACAGTGTCTCGGCCGTGCCCAAGGTGTATGTCGCAGTGCGGACACTTTCACGCTATGGTCCCGATCGACCACCATCACCGCGTCGTCGAGCACGGTAATCGTGTCGGCCGCGGATATCGGGTTGCGCGCCACGGATGGTCCAGTGCCCAGACAGCGACATGGCCGACACCGTCGATGCCGATCGGCTCAGCCATCGTCGTCTCCGGTCTTCTCGCGCAATACAATTCGAATATCGACCGGGACCAGGCCGGAATCGGAAGCGATCACCGGATTGAGATCGAGTTCGGATATCTCCGGATGCGCGGCTACGAAATCGCCGACGCGGACCAGAAATCGAGCCAGCTGCTGCCGGTCGACCGCCGGGAGATGACGGTAGCCGTCGAGCATGCGGGCAGCAATCGTCTCGTCGACCATTTCGAGCGCCTCGAACACGGTGAAGGGCGCAGCGCGAAATGTGACGTCTTGCAATGCCTCGACCATCACCCCACCACTACCGAAGGCCACCACCGGCCCGAAAATCGGATCGTGGGTGGCGCCGACCAGCAGTTCGACTCCAGCATCGGCCATGGGAGCAACGATCATCCCGTCGATGCGGGCGTCGGGCACATGCGCATGGACAGAGTCGATGATCGCCTGTGCGTGCTGGGCCGCCTCGACGGCCATCACACCAACCTTGACCCCGCCCACCTCGGACTTGTGGATGACCTGCGGTGAAACAACTTTCAGCGCGCACGGTCGCTGATAGTCAACGACGGCTGCGGCCGCATCGTTGACGGTACGTGCAAAAGTCCATGCGCCGAGGTCGATTCCGGCGGCGGCGACCACCCGCCGTGCGGTCGGCTCATCGAGGAGTCCCGATCCGGAGATCGCGGGGGCTGGGGGCGGAAGTACGAGCGCGGAGCGTTGCGGGGTAGTCGCCAGCAGGCGACCACGCCGCTCCAGGGCCGCCACGACCCGCACGGCGTGATCGATGGAGCTGATCACCGGTATGCCACCGGCCCGCAGGCGGTCGTGGTTGGCGAGGTCGAGACCGGCGTAGCAGCTCTGGATCACCAGCGGGACACTGTTTTCGGCGATGAGTGTCAGCAACAACCCGGCGGCGGCATCCTCGATCGAGCGCAGCCCTGGGTCGAAGCGCAGGTGGTAGCCGCCATAGAGGCCGATGATCAGCACCAGACCGACCTCGGGATCGCGCATGAGGATATCGACGGCCTCGGCGAACACCAATGGGTCGGTGTCTGTGGCGCCGGCCACGTCGACCGGACCGGCAACGGCCGCGGTAGCGCCGAGTAGGTGCCGCAGCCGCTTCTGGGTCCGCTCGCCGAGCCGGGCCAGTTCGATGCCGCGGGCGACGAGGGCGTCGGCGGCAAGGGTGGCGTGCCCCCCACCGTCGCTGAGGATCGCGACCTTGCGCCCCGGGGCGATCGGGGCGCAGTTGGCAAGGGCGCCCGCGACAACCGCGAGCTCGTCGGAGCGCTCGACGAGCTCCACCCCGGCCTGCCCTAGCACGGCCGTCGCCACGGCGTCCGATCCGGCAATCGAGCCGGTGTGCGACCGCGCGGCGCGGCGCCCTACCTCCGAACGCCCACCGCGCAGCACGACAACCGGTTTATCCGGCACGGCATGAGCGGCGGCGACCAGGAACGACCTTCCGTCGACGAATCCCTCGGAATGAATGGCCACGACGCCCGTACCCGGATCGCGGACGAATTCGGTGAGACATTCGTCGTACCGGATATCGGCCTGGTTACCCAGTCCCACGCAGACGTGGAAACCGGGGCCCTTGATCGCCCGATCATCGTTGACCAGCGACAGCAGCATATTCCCGCTCTGCGTGATCACACTGATCGGGCCACACGGAACATCCTCGAGGCCAATGAGATTCGCGCCCGAGGTGACGTTGAGCAGACCCGAGGTGTTCGGACCGATGACCCGAATGCCGGTCTCGGCGATCACCGCTGCGAGCGCGGCGGCGCGTTCGGCGCCGGGTCCCCCGATCTCTCCGAAACCGTTGGCGAGCACGACAGCTCCGGCGAAACCAGCGGCGGCGCACTGGCGCAGCGTGTCGGGGACCGCCGCGGCGGGTAACGCGATCAGCGCGACATCGATGCCGTATGGGAGCCGATCGATCGAGGAGTACACATCGAGACCGAGGATCTTCGGTGCTGTCGGGTGGACGGGGTAGACGAGATGGGCGTAGCCGGACTGCTGCAGGGCGCGGATGGCCTGGAAGCCGCGCTTGGCCGGATTGACGGACGCGCCGACGATGGCGATGGAATGCGGGTCGAACAGCCGCTCCAGCGCCGTGCGTGCGGGCGCGCCCAGGCTGGGCGTGCGGTCGTCGATGCTGGTCATCTCTACTTTCCTTCGAAGACGGGGGTGCGGCGTTCGGCGAATGCGGCGACGCCCTCGGCCCAATCCCGGGTGGCCATCAATGCGAGAAGGTCGCGCGGTTCGGTGGCCAGCGCGACGTCGAGGGGGTCATCGCGGTGTAGTGCCGCCTTCATCCGGGCCAGCGCGAGTGGCGCCTTCGCCGCCAGGGTTTCGGCGAGCGTTTGGGCCGACCCGAGCAGGAGGTCTCCAGGCACCGCGGAGTGGGCCAGCCCCCAATCGAGTGCTTGCCGACCGGTGAATCGCTCTCCAAGGATCAGCATGTCCGTGGCCCTACGCAGACCGACCAGACGCGGAAGCCGGTTGGTGACGCCACCACCCACGAAGGTGCCGATGCTCACCTCGGGAAACCCCATCTGCGCGTCCTCGGCCATGACCAGGAAGTCCGCGCTGACGGCCAGCTCCGCGCCGGCACCGAGTGCATATCCGTTGACCGCCGCCACCACCGGGGTGGACATCGTCTGGATCTGCTCGCAGGCGCGCTGGCCCAGCTCGATGTAGCGCGCCTGTTCCGCCGGAGTCATGGTGCCGGACTTGTGCGCTTTCAGGTCGGCACCCACACAGAACGCCCGTCCGGCACCGGTGAGGACAACACAGCGGATACCCGGATCGAAGTCGGCGGTATTCAGTTCGTCGACCAGCGTCCGGTACAGCTCTGCACTGACGGCGTTGAGCCGTTCAGGGCGGTTGAGAACGAGCGTTGCGATGGAACCGGATCTGCTCACCAGCACGGTGGACATGGGCCTCACTTCTTCTTCGGCGGGTCGACATCTGCACTATGCCATAGGTTTTGCAGATTTGACCACTTTTGCAATATGTATTGCGCCCCGTCGGTTCGGCGTGTTCTATGTCACTACTTGCTATCGGGCGACGGCCCACGGTTCATGGAAGAAGGCATCGTGCCTACCTCGGGAAATCTGAAGCACAGCATCAACACTCGGCAGCTGACGATGATCGGTATCGGCGGAGTGATCGGCGCCGGGTTGTTCGTCGGCAGTGGCAAAGCGATCTCCGCAGCGGGCCCGGGCATTGTCATCGTTTACCTACTCACCGGCCTGGTGATCATCCTGGTAATGCGCATGCTTGCCGAGCTGGCGACAGCCAGCCCCGAAACGGGATCGTTCTCGAGCTACGCCTCCCGTGAACTCGGCACCTGGGCCGGACTGTCCGTGGGCTGGGTCTACGCCTATCACTGGTGCGTCACAGTCGCTTTCGAGGCCATTGCCGGCGCGGCGGTCGCCAATCAGCTCCTGCCGTCGGTGCCGACCTGGCTATATTCCCTGATCTTCATGAGCGCCTTGACCGGCGTAAACCTCGCGGCGGTAACTTCTTTCGCGCGTTTCGAGTTCTGGTTCGCCATGATCAAGGTTATCGCGATCGTCGCGTTCATCGGAATCGGCGTCGCGGCCATCTGCGGCCTGCTTCCGCACCACCAAGCGCCGGGCACGACCAACCTCCTCGGGCACGGTGGTCTGTTCCCGAATGGCTTGACGCCTTTGCTCGTGGCGTCGTTGACGGTGTTCTTCTCCTACTTCGGCACCGAGCTGGTAACGATCGCCGCGGGCGAGGCACAGGATCCGGTCAGCGCGGTGCGCGCCAGCATGCGCAGCGTCGCCGGACGCATCCTGATCTTCTACGTCGGCTCGATACTTGTTGTCGTCACGCTATTGCCCTGGAACGCAACGCAAGTCACGGAGAGCCCGTACACCGCGGTGCTGGACCTGCTCGGCGTTCCCGGCGCGCGGACCACCATGAATCTGGTCGTACTCACGGCGGTGTTGTCGTGCCTGAATTCGGGTCTCTACTCGTCATCGCGGATGCTGTTCTCGCTCTCGCGCCGCGGTGAAGGCCCTCGCGTACTGGGCAGGACCGCCCGATCCGGGGTGCCTGTCGCCGGTGTTCTCGCCGCCTCCAGCGCCGGATTCCTGGCGGTCGTGGCGAACTACTTCCTGCCCACCGGAGCGGTTTTCACCTTCCTGCTCAGCTCCTCGGGTGCGGTCGCGGTCGTTGTCTACCTGTGCATCTGCGCCACCCACATCGCGGGGCGTCGTAGTAAGACCGCGGCGCAGATCACCGCACTGCCGGTGAAGATGTGGGGCGGCACATACCTGTCCTACGCGGTCGGTGTAGTCCTGCTGGCCATCGTCGGTGGAATGGCCCTGCACTCCGGTACCCGTACGCCGCTCGCGCTGACGCTCCTGGTCACCGCGACCGCGGTCACCGCCGGCCTGATTCATCAGCGCCGGGCCGGTGTCGCACAGCTGGCTACGGCGGATAGCTGACCGCGCCGGTGTCAATCGGTGGCGTAGACGCCGAACTCATCCAGCAGCTTTTCCTCCTCGAGCAGTGTCGAGCGCACTTCATGCCCCAGGATTCGTGCGACATCACCCGTCATTGCCTGGGTGAGGGAGGTGAAAGCGGTCATCGATCGCAGGATGCTGGCGCTGGACGCATCGATGTAAAACGTATCGTGCGCCGATACCGCCAGCGGCGATAGGGCGGTATCGGTCAATGCGATGACATGGGCACCGCGCTGTCGAGCCCACTGCGCGGCACGCACGGTGTCGAGGCTGTACCGATGGATCGACATCGCCACGAAACAATCGCCCGCACGCACTCGGCGCAATTCATCGGTCAGCGTTCCCACAGTGGCATCTATCGCCGATACATCCTCGCGCAGCATCCGCAGTAGGTAGGTCAGCAGATACGCCGGGGCATGGCACTTGCGCAGACCTATCACATGCACCCGGGGCGCGTGGGCCAGCCGATCGACGGCCGAATCCCACATCGCCTCGTCGATGCGCGCGAATGTGCGGGCGATATTCGCTTGATCCAGCGCCACGGTCTGTTCGCGCATCCCGACGCCTTCGGCTACGAGGTGCTCGAGATTGTCGAAGCGGCGCAACAGTTGCGCCTGCTCCTGCAACCGTTCGCGACACAGTCGCGTCAGCCCCGGATACCCCTTCAGACCCAGACCATTGGCAAACCGCACGACCGTCGCCTCATTGACATCGACCGCGCCCGCGAGCTCGGAGACAGTCATAAAAGCCACCGCTTCGGGATCCGACAGCACCCGCTGAGCCAGCTTCTTGTGCGCGGCGGACAGCGAATCCATCCTGCGACGTATCTCCACGGCCAGCTCGTCGAAGCTCGCTAAACCCGTCGTCATCTCCGCGTTCGTATCCACCGAACCTCCTCCGCAGCCTCGCACCGCTTGCGTGCACATGCGGTTATCTGCCAAGTTAGCCGACTCCGCTGATGGTCCTCGAGGCCAGACAGCTTCACCACCCAGAAAGTCCATGTCTTTACCCGGGCGTCCGGGCGCCAACCAGTGGCCCAACTGCTCATAACCGGACTCGCGGCGCTCAACACGTTGAACGCATCACCACTGGGCTCCCACGCCGGAATGCGACAACGAGCACAGCTGGCAAACATGCGGTGGCCAGCCGAAGCAGACTGCTTCGACTGGATCCGCAACTATTACCACACCCGCGAACAGACCATCGACTCCGCCAGATCCGCCGCCACGACCGGCAGCCACACACCCATGGGCGCCGCCGTCGCTATCGACCGATCAGTCGACCACGGCACAAGCCTCAGCGACGTCGACGTGGCCTTGTTCAGTGCCGGATCGACCGACAGTCAGAAGATAGCACCGACCATTCAGCCGACCTCGAACAACTGTGCCGCCATGCGACGGCTCGGCTTTCCATTCGGCAATTTCGGCAACTGGGTGACCAAGCGGATCTGGCCGGGAATCTGGTGTTCGGCCAGGTGTGCGTGGCAGTGCCGCACAATGTCTCGTTTGGTGGTCTGCGCACCCTTGCGCAGGTGGACGACTGCGGCGATGTCATCGCCCAGGCGGGGATGCGGTACGCGCGTGGCGAGCGAGGAGACGACATCGGGATGTTCGTCGAGCGCGGACTCCACATCGACCGGTGCGACCGCATGGTCGCCGCGATGCGCGATTTCGCTGAGCCGCCCTAGGATTCGCAAGCGTCCGTCGCGTTCCCGACGGGCCACATCGCGGGTGCGCAACCAGCCGTCCGCGGTGAAGGCCGCCGCGGTGGCCGCCGGATTGCCGACATATCTGCTGAACAGTGCCGTACCACGGACCTCCAGCTCGTGCCCGCCCGCCAATTCGGCACCGGCCAGGCGGAATTCGACACCGGTCGGTGTGCCGACGGTGCCGGGGACCCGCTCCCACGACGGTGGATCGGCCGCCGCCTGGTGGCTGGTCTCGGCGAGTTCCAAGGCCTCGACAACCGGGCAGCCGAGCAAGCGTTCCGCGCGCTCGGCCGCCAGGCGCGAGAGCGGTGCCGAAGCGGTGCGCAGGAAACGCATACCGCGCGCCCGCTTGCGCGAGGCCACCAGCCCGGCGGTGAGACCGGCCAGCTGTGCTGGCATCACGGTGAGCCAGGTGGGCGTCGCCGAATCCAGCAACCGGTGCGACTCGCGCATCTCGCTCGCGGACGGCAGCACCACCGTGCACCGGTTGCGCAGGGTCGCCATCAGGTTCGCGAACAGACCGTGGCCCTGCGCCCACGGCAGCAGCGCGATGGTGCGGTCCTCCGGTGTGAGGGCGAAATGATCTGCGACAGCGGATATTCCGGCCGCGATATTGGCTTCGGAGAGCGCCACTGCCTTCGGTGCTCCGGTGGAGCCGGAGGTGAACAGGATCAGCCGGTCGCCTTCGTGCACCGGCGGGTCGGGCACTGTCGGCGCCCATTGATGTCTGCGCGCCGCCTGCGACGGGATCCATTCGATGTGCGCCGGTGGCTCGAACGGGTTGCGCCACAATAGCGTCGGCGACTCGATCGGCCCCGGGGTCGAGGCGACCACCACGCTGGGCCGGGCCAGCGCCAAGATCTGCTGCTTCTCTTGCGCACTCAGCTGCGGATCCACCGGCGCGAATACCGCACCGATATTCCAGACCGCCGACATTACCGCCGCGAAGGCCGGTGAATTCGGTAGTTCGGCGACCACCACATCACCGGAACCGACGCCATTTCTCTTCAAACACCACGCAACGGATTCGGCCCAGGCCTCGAGCTGACCGAATGACAAGATCGGATCCGCATCGGCGGAAACAAGAAACGGCCGATCGAGGGTATCCATCAATTGTCCTTCCGATGGCGCGATGGATATCCCACTCCCGTTGCAGAATTCGATAATCCGCAACGGGAGTGGGGTCACGAAACGGCACCCATCGCCGATCGCAGCAGTTATCCCCGGCACCTCCCGGCAAGGGGGAACAAGAGGTGAGCAATGGAACCCGAAGTCCGCGCGACCAACGCCTTCCGCATCGTGACAGCCCCAGCGCCACCGTCGAGGTCCAATTCTTAGCGGCGCCAGGTGCCCAACATTACCGCCGCGCCTCGAGCATGCCCACAATCCTCGTTCCCATTTTTGGGAACGGGACGAATACCTCGACACGGTCGGCCGAGCCGCACTTGGTCCCGCTCATCAGGGGACTTACGCTGCTCTGTCTGGGATCAACCGGAGGGCACATGTCTGGTGAGAACGTCGGCCGCAAAAGGGATTCGGCCGCGACACGAACCGCGATTCTGACCGCGGCGCAACAGTTGTTCGCCGAACGCGGCTACGAGCGCACAACGGTGCGTGAAATCGCCACACGCGCCGGGGTGAATCAGGCGCTGCTGTTCCGATACTTCGGCAGTAAGGACGAACTGTTCCGGGCGGCGATCGCCGATCGGGGACGACGCGTACTGGAAGACGGGCCGGTCGATGGTCTGCTCGGCCGCTTGCTGTCTCGTGCGCTCGAGCCGAGCGGCTCGGCGGCACAGGGACATTGGCTGCAGGCGGCGCTACGCTCCAGCGGACACGATGAAGGAGCGGCGGCGATCCGCCGCGAGTTGGGCGACGAATACGCCCGCGCGCTCTCCGCGCTCACCGATGGCCCCGATGCCGAGTTGCGCGCCGATCTGCTGCTCGCCTGGTTGCTCGGCATCGGACTGGTCCGCTCCGTACATCACCGAGAACCACTGGCCAGCGCCGATCCGGCGGCGGTTGCCCAGCATGTGCTGCGCGCCGCGCGGGTGCTACTGGAGCGTGTGGATGTGAATTTCCCACCGCCGTAACGATATTCAACCGTTGACGGGCCGATGCCGCCTTCCTACCATCGATTGTAAGCACTTGCTTACATGACTCGGGCGCCCACCGTCTGCGTCGCGGAAGGGAGATCGCACATGCCAGTCGACAACGAGGTACGCCGCTTCCCCTTCGGCACCCCGGTCCGCCTCGAAATGGATCCGCTCTTCGCTCGGCTGCGCCGAGAGGAGCCGATCAGCCGCATCCGGCTGCCCTACGGCGGCGATGGCTGGTTGGTGACCCGCTACGAGGATGTGAAACTGGTACTCGCCGACCCGAGGTTCAGCCGCGCCGCGGCGGTCGACCGCGAGGACATTCCGCGCGCAACGCCCGAGCCCGCGCGCCCCAACTCACTACTCAGCATGGATCCGCCGGAGCACACCCGGCTGCGCAGACTCGTGGTCAAGGCCTTCACCGGTCGCCGGGTCCAGGCATTGCGTCCGCGCGCCCAGCAGATCGTGGACCAGCGGCTCGACGAAATCGAGCGCTCCGGCCCACCCGCCGATCTGGTGCAAATGCTCGCATTGCCGCTGCCGGTCACGGTGATCTGCGAAATGCTCGGTGTCCCAGCGCAAGACCAGCACCGCTTCCGTGACTTCTCCGATACGGTGCTGTCCACCACGGCGCACACCCGGGAGCAGATCGGCGCCGCACGGGCGGGCCTGGAGGCGTACCTGGCCGAATTGGTGACACAGCGCCGGGAGCAGCCCACCGACGATCTGCTCGGCGCATTGGTCGCCGCGCGCGATGATGAGGACCGGCTGAGCGAGGCGGAGCTGGTCAACCTGGGTATCGGCCTGCTCATCGCGGGCCACGAGACCACCGCCAACCAGATCGCCAACTTCACCTATGTGCTGCTCACCGAGCCCGGGCACTGGGAATTGCTGTGCGGCAGACCGGAACTCGTCCCGAGCGCGGTGGAGGAACTGCTGCGCCACGTCCCATTGGGTTCGGGCGGTTCATTTCCCAGAGTCGCCACCCAGGACCTCGAACTGGGCGGCGTCACCATCCGGGCCGGGGAGTCGGTATTCGTCAACACCCAGGCCGCCAACCGGGATGCGGCCGTCTTCGACGATCCCGAGGAATTGGACCTCACCCGAGAACGCAACCCGCACATGGCCTTCGGGCACGGCGCGCACCACTGTCTCGGTGCCCAACTGGCCAGGGTCGAGCTGCAAGTGGCGCTCGACTCGCTGCTGCGACGGTTCCCGACCCTGCGCCTAGCGGTACCAATCGAAGAGGTGCCATGGAAGTCCGGTCTACTGGTTCGCGGCCCGAAAGCCCTACCGGTGACCTGGTAGGCGTCGAACTCTCCCCCGCTACTGGCAGTTCAGTTCGTCGAGCTGAGTCATTTGGTCGCCCAAAACCCCATCCACAACCACCATTTGACTCGCCTCGACGAACTGAACTGCCTCGGTTACTCCGACTCGCCGAGAGCAGCGGCGACGTCGCGGAGCGATTCCAACAGGATGTCGCGGTAGGCGTCGAGGTCGGGTACTATCTCCGGATCGCAGGCCACGGATACGGTGAAGCTATCGCCAACGCCGACGAACGAATGCGCCAGACCGATGTCCGGGTACACCGGCGGCAGCATGCCAGCAAAGCGAAACGGCTTGCCCAACAATGACCATTCGGCGGTCGGCTCGCACCTGATGCTGGTCAGGATCGTATGTGCGAGCGCGGGCGCGTTCGGATCCGCGGGCGGCAGCGTACCGAACCTGGCCCGGTAGACGCGGCTCGGCAGCCGGTCGACCAGTGCGAGTCGGCCCAGTTCCCGGCGGCTCGATGGCGAGCGGCGGCGCTCGCGCAAGGTGGCCTCGACGGCTCGCGCGCGATCGGCGAGGTCGGGCTCACCCGCGGCCAGCGCGACCGCGTCGGCACCCACGCGATTGACACCCATGACCTCGGCGTCGGGCACCGCGATGGTCACCAATGCGGCGAGATCGTCGGGGCAGGTGCCATCGCGTTTTTCGAGATAGCGCTGCACGGCGCGGGAGATCGCGGTCAGCCCAAGGGCCGTCACGGTAATCCCCGGCACCCGCACGTCCCGCAGGTCCAAGGGGATGGTGCGCATGGCGCGTCCCGCACCGATTCGCCGGTTGAGCACGGTCGGGCTGACCGGCGGTGTACTCGGCCCGCCGTCATCGCCCTCGCGGGCGATCCGGCGCATTTCGCCCCGGACGCGGAGGTTGAATCCCAGCGTCTGCAGCGGCCAGCACAGCGCCCCGCCAACGGCGTTGAGCGCCAGGCGTGGACGTGTCGCGGCAGGACCGAGCCCATCGATCCGCAACGGTGCCGAGGCGAACAAGGCCTCCGACAACGAGGTCATGGCCGGACCCGCCATCAGGGCATGACTGATATGCATCAGCACCACGGTGCCCGCGCCGCTCAGCGTGGCGATACCGACCACATTCGGAAATACGTGCAGCTGCCAGGCGCTGACCCGGGCGTCCAGCGGTTGCGCAAGAACGCGTCCCATCTCGTCCAGGCACTGGGCCCAATCCAGTTGTGCCGCATCATGAGTGACGATGTGCGCAGCGATCGGACTGTCGTCTGTCACCCAGTACGGATGCCCGAGCCCGCCCGGCACCTCGCGGATGCGGCGGCGCAGCGGTGCGAGCAGTTCGGCCCGCTCGCCGAAGTGGGCGACGATGTCCGCGGCGGCCGGCGGCGCGCCGGTCTCGTTATCGAACGCCCACCACATCGGCCAGTCGGTGACCCGACCCGAGCGGGCCAGATAGTAGTAGGCGGCATCATTGGCCACCAGCTGTGATTCATGCATGATGTTGCTCTCGTCGATCCGATTTGCTGCACTCTGCCATTACGTTGAGCGGAACTGAAATCGACTGTCGGCGTTGGCGGTCCCCAGCCGTGTTCGACTGGGGACCGGCGTTCGTCAGCCGCGGGACAATTTCGGCAGCAGCGAACGCCAACCACCGGCGCCTCCCGGTGCGGGAGTGCTCACCGCGGACAGTGCGGCGTATTCGTCATCGGTGAGCGTGATGGTGGCGGCGGCGGTGTTCTCCTCCAGATGCGCCACACTCGAGGTACCCGGAATGGGCAGGATGACCGGCGAACGCCGCAGCAGCCAGGCCAGCGCGAGCTGGGACGGGCTGGCGTCGGGGCGCGCGAGAGTGTCCAGTGGACCGCCGGGGCGCGCGAGATCGCCGGTGGCCATGGGGAACCAGGGGATGAAGGCGATGTTGTTGGCCTCGGCGTATTCGAGTACGTCCTCCGCGCTGCGGTTGGCGAGGTTGTACTGGTTCTGTACCGAGACGATATCGACGATCTTGCGCGCCTTCGCGAGCTGGGCGACGCTCACCTCGGACAGGCCGATATGGCGAATCTTGCCCTCTTGCTGCAGCAATGCCAGCTCGCCGAGTTGGTCTGCGAGCGGGACCTTCGGGTCGATCCGGTGCAGCTGAAAGAGATCGATGCGGTCGAGGCCGAGATGGCGCAGGCTCAGTTCGAGCTGCTGACGCAGATACTCCGGGCGACCGAGTGGCCGCCAGTCGCTGGGACCGGGCCGAGTGAACCCGGCTTTGGTGGCGATCACCAGGTCATCGGGATAGGGATGCAGTGCCCGGCGGATGAGGGTTTCGCTGACGAACGGACCATAGGAATCCGCGGTGTCGATGAAGGTGATGCCGAGTTCGATGGCGCGGCGCAGCACGCGTACGGCCTCATCCGGATCCTTCGGCTCGCCCCAGACGCCGGGCCCGGTGATCTGCATGGAGCCGTAGCCCAGGCGCCGGACCGGCAGGTCACCACCGAGAGCGAAGGTGCCCGAGGCGGCGGCGGGACGGGACTGTGCTTCGGTGGTCATGCTTTCCTTTCGGACGGAAATGAATGATGCTGCGTCACACACTGCCTCATCGGGATTCGACGAGGTCCTCCGGTAGGCCGTCATCGCTCGGAACCGGGAAGAAGCCCGAGTCGATGAAGGATCTTACGTAGGCGTCGAGCGCGGCAGCATCGATGGTCGGGCAGTGGATATGCTGTTTTGCTAGTTCGGCACGGGTATGGGTGTCGTCGATCGGGGCCGAAACCCCGCCGTAGTTACCGCTGACCAATGCGGCGCGCACCAGGGAGTCATCGCCCGCCGCATCACGCGCCGCGGCTTGTTCGGCCAGCTTCGTCGCGATCTCCTCGATCGAGGCGATCGCGATCGGAATCCCATGTCTGCGAATGGCTTCGAAGATGTCGCGAACTATTACCGGCCGCGAGTTCACCAGGTGGTACGCCGCGCCGATCGCGGGTCGGTCGGCCAGCGTCACAATCGCCGACACCACGTAATTCACCGGTACCAGCGACATCGCGGCGTCGCCGGTGTCGGGGGCGAGCCCGAGGATGGCGGCCGCCCGGATCATATTCCAGAACGAGTCGTCGACGCTGTTCACACCCAGCCGCGGATCGCCGCATACGATGCCGGGACGGTAGATGCTCACCGGCACTCCGCGTGCGCCCGCCTGGCGAACCAATTGCTCGGCAACCCATTTGCTGGCCACATATCCGTTCTCGGACACCTCGCCGATGCTCAGCTCCGCATTCTCCCGGCCGATGAAATCCGGTGCGGTGGCGGCCGGAATCACGGTATTGACGGTAGAGACGAAGTGCACAGGCTTGATCCGGCCGGTGGTCGCCAGACCGAGCACCTCGCGGGTACCCGAGACGTTCGCCGCGCGCAGCCGCGCATAAGGCTCGATGTGGTTGACGCGAGCTCCGTTGTGGTAGATCGCATCGATCCGTTCGGCCAGCAGCGCGTAACCGGCCTGGTCGAGCCCGAGGCGGGGCGCGGCCAGATCGCCTGCGACAGCGACGATTCGGGACTGATAGGAGTCATCCCAGATCCGGTACTTCTGCAGGGCGTCGCGGATCCGCTTGTATGCCCGCTCGTCATCGTTGCCGCGCACCAGGCACCAGACGCGTACCGGCGTGCTGGCCAGCAACTCCCGCAGCAGGTGTGCGCCGACGAATCCGGTCGCACCGGTGAGCAGCACGTCCCGTGGGGCCGCCGCGTGCATGGGTGCGACACCCTCGGCACTGATCTCCGGTCCGAGCACGATATCGGTGTCGATCGTCACGCCGTCATCGGGTGTGAGCACCGCCGCGGGCTCGTCCGGATTGTCGATGCGGGCGGCCAGGCCGCGCACCGTCGGCGTGGTGAACAGCGCCGCCATCGGCACGTCGATGCGGAGCCGGGCGGCCAGCGCGCGCTGCAGTGTGAAGGCCAGCAGCGAGGTCCCGCCGAGTTCGAAGAAATCGTCCTGGGCACCGATCCGGGCCACACCGAGCACCTCGGCGTATGCCGCGGCGACAGCCTGCTCGGTGCTGGTCTCCGGTGCGAGGTAATCGCGGGCTCGGAAGACCGGCCGCGGCAGCGCGGCACGATCGAGCTTCCCGCTGGCGTTCATCGGGAAGTATTCCAGCCCCATGATCACCGAGGGCACCATGTAGGACGGCAGCACCTGTGCCAGCGCCTCGCGCAGGGCATCGGCCGCGAGTTCGGTCGCCGGCACCACGTAGGCGACCAGCTGATCCCCGATATCCGATGCCGCCACCACGACCACGGCCTGGGCGACGGACGGCTCGGCCAGCAACGCGGCCTCGATCTCCCCCAGCTCGATCCGGTGTCCGCGAATCTTCGCCTGGAAGTCGGTGCGGCCCAGGTACTCCAGTACGCCGTCGGCGCGGCGGCGCACCAGATCACCGGTCCGGTACATCCGGGCACCCAGCGGCCCGTACGGATCGGCGACGAACCGGTCCGCGGTCAAATCCGCGCGCCGCAGGTAGCCGCGCGCCAATTGGGTTCCCGCCAAATACAATTCGCCGACCACACCGGCTGGCGTCAGATGCAACCGGGAATCCAGGACGTAGGTGCGGGTATTCCACAGCGCCACGCCGATCGGCACCGTCGTCCGGTCGCTGGTGGACGCGGGCCGATATGTCACCGAGACCGCCGCCTCGGTGGGGCCGTACAGGTTGTGCAGCCCGGCATCCGACAGCGCGGCGAAATCGGCGACGGTGCCCGGTGGCAGTGCCTCACCGATGACGAATACCTCGCGCAGCGACGCCAACTGCTCGGTCCGGGCCGCGGCCAGGAATACCTGCAGCACGGACGGAACGAAATCGGTGACCGTCACCCGATGGGTGCTGATCAGGTCGGCGATATACCCCGGATCGCGCTGGCCGTCCGGCGCGGCGAGCACCAGCCGCGCGCCCACCCACAGCGGTACGAAGAAACCCCACAGCGATACATCGAACGTGGTCGCGGTCTTCTGCAGGTAGACGTCGTCGGGCCGGAACGCGTACTCCGCCACCATCCATTCGATCTGGTTGGTGATCGCGCGGTGCGACACCAGTACGCCCTTGGGTCTACCGGTCGACCCCGAGGTGAACAGCACATACGCCGGGTGGTCCGGGTGCAGCGGCGCGCGCAGTTCACCGGCGGTGACCGGATCGGCCGAATATGCCGACAGCTCGAGGGCATCGATATCGATGACCGGCGGCCCGGAAACCGGCACCGGATGGTCGGTCATCGTCAGCACGCACACGGGCTCGGCCGTGCGCAGCACATACGCGATCCGGTCGGCCGGATGGTCACGGTCCAGCGGCAGATACGCGCCGCCCGCGCTCAGCACCGCGTACATCGCGACCACCAGTTCCGGCGAACGCGGCATCGCAAGCGCCACTACGGACTCGGGACCGATGCCCTGCCCGATCAGATACCGGGCCAGGCGGTTGACGCGCTCATCGAATTCCCGATAGGTCCACGCCGTCGCGTCGTGCACGAGGGCAACCGCCTCCGGTGCCGCGGTGACGGCGTGGCGGTAGCCACTCAGCAGGACATCGCCCGATACCGGATGCATGGTCTCGTCCGCATCCGACAGCAGCTGTGCGCGTTCGGCCGTATCGATCACTTCGATATCACCGAGGACGGCACGCCGATCACGCGCGATCACCGACAGCAGACGGGTGAACCGGTCCACGAAACCCTGCACGGTGGGCTGGTCGAACATATCGGTGGCGTAGGTGACCACGCCGCCGATCCCGGTCGGTGTGCCCGCGGCGTCGTAGGTGTCGCCGATCATCCAGTGCAGATCGAACTGCGATATCTCGCTGCCGATATCCAGGGTCGTGATCGCGAGTCCCGGCAACTCCAGTGCCACCAATTCCATATTCTGGAACGACAGCGCCACCTGGTACAGCGGGTGCCGGGTGCTCGACCGCACCGGATTCAGCACATTGACCAGCCGTTCGAACGGCACGTCCGCGTTCGCGAAGGCCTGCAGATCGGTTTCGCGCTGACGCGCGAGCAGTTCGGTGAAGGTCGCGCCCGCGTCGTATCGGGTGCGGAACACCACGGTGTTGATGAACATGCCGATCAGGTCGTCGAGCACCGCATCGCCACGTCCGGCGATCGGCGAGCCGATGGCGATATCGTCGGTCGCCGACAATCGCGCCAGCAGCACCGCGAGTGCCGTGTGCACGACCATGAACAAGGTCGCACCCTCGGCCCGTGCCAATTCGGCCAGCGCACTATGGGTTTCGGCGTCGATGCGGACCGACACCTGGCCACCGGCGACGGACCGGACCAGCGGACGCGGCCGATCCGATGGCAGGTCGAGCTGATCGGGCAGACCAGCCAACTCCTGTCGCCAGTGGGCGATCTGCTGGGCCGCCACCGAATCCGGATCATCCTCGGTGCCGAGCACCTCGCGCTGCCAGATGCTGTAGTCGGCGTACTGCACCGCCAGCGGCGCCCACGGCGGTGCCACCGCGGCGGAGCGTGCCACATACGCGGTCATCAGATCCCGGACCAGCGGGCCGAGTGACGAGCCGTCGGCGGCGATGTGATGCACCACCATCGCGAGCACGTACTCGCGCCCTCGCGAGGAGTCCGGCGCATCGGAGGAATCCGGGTGCGTCGCATCGCCGAGATCGAACAGCGCGACGCGGATGGGCACCTCGGTGGTGAGGTCGAAGACCGTCCTCGCCAGATCCGCAACCGCGTTCGCCACCTCGGCGGGGTCGATGGCCTCGATCCGCACCCGCGGTATCGCCTGCGTTGCGGGCAGGATCACCTGCACCGGAACCGGGTTGGCGTCCTCCGGGCCCGCCTCGGTGTACGGGTACACCGTGCGCAGGATCTCGTGGCGGGTGACCAGATCCCCGACCGCCTCCTGCAGTGCCGCAATATCGAGGGCGCCGCTCAAACGCACCCCCATCGGCACGTTGTAGGCCACCGAGGCGGTATCGAGGCGGTTGAGGAACCACATACCCTGCTGGGCCAGCGACAACGGGATCCGCTCCGGCCGCGGACCGGCGGTCGGCGCGGGACGGCCGCCCCCGGCCGAATGCTCGTGCAGTCGGGCCGCGAGCGCGGCCACTGTCGATGCCTCGAACAGCAGCCGCACCGGGACTCGGGTATCGATCGCGGCGCCCAACCGCGCCACCAGCCGGGTGGCGGTCAGCGAGCTGCCGCCCAGTTCGAAGAAGTCGTCATCGGCGCCGACCGGTGTTGCGGGACGAAGCAATTCGGTAAAGATGCCCGCGACCAATTCCTCCAGCGGTCCGGACGGCGCGCGATATTCCCGCGCCCGCAGCACCGGCGCGGGCAAGGCGGCGCGGTCGAGTTTGCCGACCGGGGTCAGCGGGATCTCGTCGAGCACCATGACGGTGGTGGGCACCATATGTGCGGGCAGGCTATCGGCGGCGAACGCGGTGAGTTCGTCGGCGTCGGCCACCGCACCGGTGGCGGCGTGCACATAGGAGACGAGAATGGTTGCACCGCTGGCGATTTCGTGACCGATGGTGACCGCGAAATCGACGGTGTCGTGAGCCGCCAGCACGGCATCGATCTCGCCGAGTTCGATACGGAAACCGCGGACCTTGACCTGGAAATCATTGCGGCCCAGATACTCCAGCGCACCGTCGGCCGTCCGCCGAACCA
Organism: Nocardia sp. NPDC004278; assembly: GCF_053602975.1. Lineage (NCBI taxonomy): Bacteria > Bacillati > Actinomycetota > Actinomycetes > Mycobacteriales > Nocardiaceae > Nocardia > Nocardia sp. NPDC004278. Next base: position 383,776 of record NZ_JBSGEQ010000003.1, on the reverse strand, counting down.
GATCGCCGGTCCGGTACAGCCTGGCTCCGCCGAGATCGAACGGGTTCGCCACGAACCGGGCCGCGGTCAGCGCGGGACGCTCGTGATATCCGCGGGCCAGCTGCGCCCCGGTGATGTAGAGCTCGCCGACGGCGCGGTCCGGCACCGGAGACAAACGCTCATCCAGCACGTACTCGGTAATCGCGCGGATCGGCCCGCCGATGGTGACGGTCTGCCCCGGTACCAGCGGCGCGCTGATATTGGTCATGATCGTGGTCTCGGTCGGCCCGTACCCGTTGTAGAACTCGCGGGTGCGCCGCCCGGCGATCGCAATGGTCCAGCGCCGCACCAACTCCGGCGGACATGCCTCGCCACCGGCGATCACCACGCGAAGTTTGTCCAGGCCGGTCGGGTCGACCGATGCCAGCGCCGCGGGGGTGATGAACGCGTGCGTCACCCGCTCCCGGCGCAGCAGCGCGGCCAATTCCGCACCGCCGTAGACGCTCGGCGATACCACCACCATGGTCGCGGCCCCGCCGATCGCCAGCAGCAGCTCCAACACCGAAGCGTCGAACGATGGCGAGGCGAAATGCAGTGTGCGCGAACTGGTCGTCACCCGGTAGCGCTCACGCTGTTCGTCGCAGAAGCTCGACAGTCCGGCCTGTGTGACGACCACGCCCTTGGGCTTGCCGGTCGATCCGGAGGTGTAGATGACATAGGCCGGATGTTCGGCGCGCAACGGGCGCGCTCGATCCGCGTCGGTGATCGGTTCGGTGCGGTAGTCGTCGAGGCGCGCATCGATATCGTCGGCATCGATGGCGAGCCAGGCCACCTCGGCCGGTAGCTCGGCGCCGACCGCCGCGACCGTAAGTCCGAGCACTGCACGCGAATCCGTGACCATGTGCCGGACCCGCTCGGCGGGATAGTTGGGGTCGACCGGCACGAATCCGGCTCCGGTCTTGGCGACCGCCCATACCGCGAGCACCGACTCCGGTGACCGCGGAATGCCGACCGCGACCAGATCCTCCGGGCCGATACCGCGCTCGATCAGCAGCCGGGCCAGCCGGGTCGAGCGCTCGTCGAGGTCGAGATAGTCCACTTCGGCCAGCCGCTCGACGGCATCGGCGAAGACGACCGCGACACCGTCCGGATTGCTTTCCACGGCCTCGGTCAACAGCTGCGGCAGCAATGTGACAGGTGCCTGCTCGGCCGTGTCCGTCCCGACGGATCGGACCGGCGCGGTCAATGCCCGCTCGCGTTCGCTGTCGTCGAGGAGGTCGATATCACCGATGACCGCGCGCGGATCGGCGGCGACCGCGGCGAGCATCCGCTCGAACCGCCGAACGAGCCCTTGAATCGTCGCTTCGTCGAAAAGGTCTGTCGCATAGGTGAATACGATAGCCAGCTCGTCCGGCACCCCATCGGCGCGGCGGCGCGGCTCGACGATCACCTGCAGGTCGAATTTCGCGACGACCTCGCCGATCTCCAGTGCGGAGACCGTCAGTCCGGGCAGTTCGAGCGCTGGCTGCTCGGTGTTCTGGAACGACAGCATCACCTGGAACAGCGGATTGTGCGCGCCGTCGCGCGCGGGTGCCACCACCTCGACCACCCGCTCGAAGGGGATATCGGCGTTGGCGAAGGCGGACAGGTCGGTCTCGCGGACCTGTTCGACCAGGGACGCGAAGGTGGCGGCACGGTCGATATCGGTGCGCAGCGTCAGGGTATTGACGAACATGCCGACCAGATCGTCCAGGGCGGCCGCACCACGACCGGCGATCGGCGTGCCGATCGCGATATCGGCACCGCCGGAGAGCCGGGCCAGCAGCGTGGCCAATGCGGCGTGAACGACCATGAACAGTGATGAATTGCGCTCGCGCGCAATGCGATCCAGCCCGGCGTGAATGTCTGCGGACACGACCGCACTGCTCGACGCGCCGCCCATCGACGGCCGCGCCGGACGCGGGTGATCCGGCGGCAGCTGCGCCGCCTCCGAGACACCGGCCAGCTGCCCGCGCCAGTACGCCAATTGCTGTGCGGCGATGGAGTTCTCATCGTCGTCGGTGCCGACAACCGTGCGCTGCCAGAGCGCGAAGTCGGCGTACTGCACCGCCAGCGGCGCCCAGCCGGGCGCGGTGCCCGCGACGCGCGCCAGATAGGCGGTCGCCAGATCCCGCGCCAGCGGCGCCAGCGATACGCCGTCCGCCGAAATGTGGTGCACGACCAGGACCAACAGATGTTCGTCTGCGCTCGGGTCGGAGAACAGCCGGATCCGCACGGGCGGATGTTCGGTGACGTCGAATCCCGCGGACAACAGCTCGGCGACCCGCTGGTGATCGTCGGCGGTGGCCGCCTCGACCGGCAGCCCACCGGGCAGCGTTTCGGTCACCGACAGGATCTCCTGGCGCGGCAGCCCGTCCGGAGCGTGCACCGGGAACCTCGTACGCAGCGCTTCGTGGCGCTCCAGCACATCCGCGACGGCCTGCCCGAGTGCGGGCACGTCGAGGTCACCGGTCAGCCGGATCGCGAATGGCAGATTGTAGGAAGGGGATTCGGTGTCGACCTGGTTGAGCACCCACATGCGGTACTGCGCCAGCGACAGCGGCAGCACCTCCGGTCGGGTGGTCCGAGTCAACGGCGGACGATCCGCACCGGCACCGGAGCCCGGCGCGATGGCCGCGGCCAGTGCCGCGACCACCGGTGCGTCGAACAGCACCCGCACCGGCACCCGCGCATCCAGCGCCGCACTCAGCCGGGCCACCACCTGGGTGGCGATCAGTGAGTTGCCACCGAGGGCGAAGAAGTCGTCATCGGCACCCACCCGCTCCAAGCCGAGCACATCGGCGAACACCCCGGCCACGACCTCCTCGATCGGGGTGCTCGGGGCGCGGAAGTCCCGGCTGGCAAAGCTCGGCCGCGGCAATGCCTTGCGGTCCAGCTTGCCGCTGGTATTGAGCGGGAATTCGGCCAACTCCACGACCGTGGCCGGAACCATATACGCGGGCAGCGTTTCCGCCAGCGCCGAGCGCAACCGCGCCGCATCGATCGAGGCGCCCGGCGCGGGCACCGCGTAGGCCACCAGCTGATCACCGGGCTCCGACGACAGCACCAGCACCGCGGACTGACTAACCGAAGGCTGGGCGAGCAACGCCGATTCGATATCGCCGAGTTCGATGCGCAGACCCCGGAATTTGACCTGGAAGTCGCTGCGGCCCCGGTACTCGAGCACACCGCCCTGCTGATCGTCGAGCGCACGCCACACCACCAGGTCACCGGTCCGGTACATCCGCTCGCCGGAACCGAACGGGTTGGCCACGAACCGCTCCGCGGTCAGATCGGGACGCGCGACGTAGCCGCGGGCCAGCTGGTCACCGGCCAGATAGAGTTCGCCGGTAACACCGGCTGGCACCGGCCGCAATCGCGAATCCAGCACGTAGACACAGGTGTTCCACGCCGGTGCGCCGATCGGCACACCCGTGCGCTCGGTACCAGTGGCAGGCCAGCTGGTAACCGAGACCGCGGCCTCGGTCGGTCCGTAGAGATTGTGCACCGCGGCATCGGAGACCGCCCGCAGCGCGAGCACGGTCTCCGGCGGCAGCGCTTCACCGGCGACGAACAGCGTCCGCAGCGTCGCGATGGCGCCCGCACGCGTGTGCGCCGCGAATACCGAAAGCATCGATGGGACGAAGTCGGTGATGGTAACTCGCTGTGCCGCAATGGTTTCCGCGAGGTAGACCGGGTCACGGTGGCCGTCGTGGGTGGCTATCACGAGTTTGGCACCCACCCGCAGCGGGAGGTAGTAGCCCCACAGCGAGACATCGAAGGTGGCGGCGGTCTTCTGGAAGTAGACGTCGTCGCTGCCCAATCGGTACTCGCTGCGCATCCAGGTGATCTGGTTGTGGATCGCGCCGTGCGATACCGCGACCCCCTTCGGGCGTCCGGTGGAGCCCGAGGTGAAGATCACGTACGCCGCGTTGTCCGGATGGACCGGCCGCAGCAGTTCCTCGGCACGCACCGGGGCGCTGTCGAATCCGTCCAGCTCCTCGGTGTCGAGGTTCAGCACCGCGAGCCCGTCCGGCACCGGTACGGCATCCGCGGTCGTGGTGACCACGCACGCCAGCTCGGCGCTGCTCAGGATGTGCCCGATGCGCTCGGCCGGATGATCCGGATCCAACGGTACATACGCGGCACCGACAGTGCCGATCGCATAGATGCCGATGACCGATTCCAGCGAACGCCGGACCGCGAGCCCGACCAGTGACTCGGCACCGACACCGTGCGAAATCAGCAGGCGCGCAAGTCTATTGACGCGCTCATCGAGGTCCTGGTAAGTCAGCTCGCGGCCCTCGTAGACCACGGCGACCCGATCCGGATGCGCCCGCACCGCACGGCGGTAGCCGTCCAGGAGCGGCTCCGGTTCGACCGGATGCCGGGTATCATTCCAGTCCAGCAGGATTCGATCCCGTTCGGCGCCGGTCAGCATGATGTCGATATCGCCGATCCGAGCAGCGGAATCGCCGAGCAGCGCCTCGAGCACCCGGATCAGGCGTGCGGCAAGGGATTCCACCTCGTCGACGGTGAATCGATCGCCCAAATACTTCCACGTCAGTTCGAGCGTCGAGGCCGCGGTCACCAGCAGTGTCAACGGGTAATGCGTATCGTCCTGCAAACCGACACCGGTCACCGACATACCGTCGACGGAATCGGCGGCGGCGATCGCGTCCCGGTCGATCGGGTACGACTCGAATACCAAGAGGGTGTCGAATTGCGCTCCGGCCCCGGCGATCCGCTGGATGTCGGTGAGACCCACATGGTGGTGGTCGAGCAGACCGGCCTGCTCGCGCTGCAAGGACCGCAGGAACTCGCCGACCGCCAGCCCGCCATCGACCCGTACGCGCACCGGCAGCGTGTTGATGAACAAGCCGACCATCGACTCCACGCCGGACAGTTCGGCTGGACGGCCGGAGACCGTGGTGCCGAACACCACATCGTCGCGGCCGGTGAGCCGCCCGAGCAGAATGCCCAACGCCGCCTGCATCAGGGTGTTCACGGTGACGCCGAGTTCGGCGGCCTGCTCGGTGATCCGGCGGGTGCGCTCGGCGTCGATCTCGGTGATCACCTTGCCGATCTCGTGGCCTTCGGCCGCGCGCGGGGGTGGCGCCAGCCGAGTCGGCTCGTCCACGCCGGACAGCGCCTGCGCCCACGCCCGCACCGATGCCTCCCGATCCCGACCGGCCAGCCAGCTCAGGAAGGTGCGGTAGGAGGGCACCCGCGGCAGCGCGGACTGGTCCCCCCGAGTCGCATAGAGCACCAGCACATCTCGCATCAGCAGCGGCATCGACCAGCCGTCGAGCAGGATGTGGTGGGTGGTGATCACCAGATGCCACTGCTCGGTGCGGTACAGGGTGAACCGCAGCAGTGGTGCCACCGACATGTCGAAGCGGGTTTCACGCTCCTGCACGACCAGCCGCCGCAGCTCCGGCAGCCGCTCGGATTCGGGCAGGTTTGTCAGATCCACCGCACGCCATGGCACCTCGACCCGGTCCAGCACCACCTGCACGGGGTGACCGTCGGCGCCGGTGACGAATGCGGTCCGCAGGTTCGGATAGCGGTCCAAGATGGCCTGCGCCGCGGCTCGCAGCCGCTCGACATCCACGGTGCCGCCCAAGTCCACGGTCGCCTGAGTGGTGTAGACATCGACACTCGACTCGGCCAGTAGCGCGTGGAAGAGCAGGCCCGACTGCAGCGGCGACAGCGGCCACACGTCCGTCAGCGCCGGGTAATCTCGTTCCCACCCTTCGATATCCGACTGGCCGACGCTCACCAGCGCCAGATCCGACGGCGTCAGGCCACCGGCCTCCGGGCGCCGCACATGCTCGGCCAGTGCGTGCAGCGCGGCGACCCACAGATCGGCGAGTTCTTGTGTCCGCTCCCGCGACAACAGCCCGCTCGGGAAGGCGAACGACGCACTGAGCTGCGGACCGTCCGGCCCGTCGGTGACGATCGCATTGATATCGATCACGCCGTTCGCTGGCATGTCCGGATCCATCTCGGCATCCAGCTGCCCCAGATCTGCGACCGGCACCCAGCCCAGATCACTGAGCTGGGCCGGGATCTCCCCCGTCGACATCCGACCCAAATAGTTGAAGCTGATCTGACCGGCGTCGCCCAACTCCGCGGCGGTCTGTGAGTTCAGGTAGCGCAGCAGACCGTAGCCGATTCCCTTGTCGGGGATCGCCAGCAGCTGCTCCTTCACCGATTTCACGATGTCGCCCATGGCGTTTCCGCCCGTGAACGCCGCCGCGACATCCGCGCCCCCGAGATCCAGCCGCACCGGATAGGCGCTGGTGAACCAGCCGAGCGTGCGGGACAGATCCGCGCCCGCGACGACACCCTCTTCGCGACCGTGGCCTTCCAACTTGACCAGTACAGCGCCACTGGAGGTTTCGCCACGCCATGTGCGCACAGCCAGCGCCAGCGCGGACAGCAGGCCGTCGTTGACACCACCGCGATACCGGCTCGGAACCGCGGTCAGCACCGCATCGGTCACCGCTGCGGGCACTGTCACCTGGACGCGGTCGACAGTGGCGAAGGTGTCCACCGCCGGATCGAAGGCGCGCGCACCGAGCAGCGGCTCCGCGGTAGCCGAAACCTGTTGCCAGAATGGCAGTTCCGCGACGCGCGTCGGATCCTGCGCCGCGTCGAGCAGGGCGTGCGCCCACCGCCGCATCGAGGTTCCGTTGGCGGGCAACGCCACCGGCTGCCCGGCCGCCAGCTGCGACCACGCCACTGCCAGATCCGGAATCAGAATCCGCCAGGACACACCGTCGACCACAAAATGGTGCGCAATGACCAGCAATACGTCCCGACGGCCCCCGGACTCCGGGAAGGCGAACCAGACGAACCGCACCATCACCGCATTCGCGGGATCGAGCCGACCCAGCGCCGCGTCGTATTCGATATTCGCCCGCCGCGACAGCTCCGCATCGGAGATATCGGCGGGCATCTCGATCCGGTCCACCAGCGCATCGACGTCCAGGGCGCCACGCTCGAGCGCCTCGAAGACCCACGAGGTGCCGGCCGCAGCCGAGGCGTTGCCGCGCAACCGTGCGCGCAGCACGTCATGGTGATCGAACACCGCCCCGATGGTCGCGACCAAGGTTTCGCGATCGATGCCGTCGGGCAGCGCGAGCGCCATCGACTGCGAGAACCGTTGGTGCGATGCGCCGTTCGACAGCGTCGCCGCCAGCAACGGCGTCAACGGGATCTCGCCGACCCCGCCGCCCGGCAGTTCGGCCAACCGCTGCTGCTGCGAATCACCCTCGAACGTGGCGATCTCGGCCAATGCCTCGACGGTGCGATGATCGAAGACATCCCGTGCGGTGAATACGACACCGCGCGCTTTGGCCCGCGACACCAGTTGAATCGACAGGATCGAATCGCCGCCAAGCGCGAAGAACGAGTCGTCCAGACCGACCCGCTCGACACCGAGCACCGCCGCGAATATCTCGGCGATGATCGTTTCGATGTCGCCCACGGGAGCACGAAATTCGCTCGCGGCGAAGACCGGCTCCGGCAGCGCCTTTCGGTCCAGCTTGCCGATCGGGGTGAGCGGCAGGTGGTCGAGCACCACGATCGCCGCCGGAACCATATACTCCGGCAACCGCTCCCCGACGAAGGTCGCGAGTTCCCCGGTGTCCACACTGCTCCCAGCGTGCGGCAGCACGTACGCCACCAGGACCTTCGCACCGGAGGGCAGCGTCTTGCCGAGGGTCACGGCATAGTCGATATCGGGATGGGCGCTCAGCGCATTGTCGATCTCACCCAGCTCGATACGGAAACCACGGATCTTGACCTGGAAGTCCGTCCGGCCCAAGTACTCGAGGGTGCCGTCGGTTCCGTTGCGTCGCACCAGGTCGCCGGTGCGATACAAACGTCCGCCGGGATTGCCGGTGTCCAATTCGAGTGGGCTGGCCACGAACCGTTCCGCGGTCAGTCCCGGCCGCCCGAGATACCCCTGGGCCAGCGCCGCTCCCGACAGGTACAACTCGCCGGTTACGCCCGCGGGCACCGGCCGCAACCGGGCGTCCAGCACGAATGCACCCACTCCTGCGAGCGCGGTACCGATCGTGATCGGCTCGTCCGGCAGCAGCTCCCCCAGGGTCGCCCATACCGTCACTTCCGTCGGGCCGTATACGTTGACGAACCGCCGCCCGTCGCGCGCCCAACGTCCCACCAGTTCCGGGCCGCACGCCTCGCCGCCGACCGCCACCATCTCGAGATGGTCGAGCCCGGCCGGATCCACCGACTCCAGCGCACCCGGCGTGATGATCACGTGGGTGACCCGCTCACGCCGCAGCAGCTCCGTCAACTCGGGGCCACCCGATGCGTGCGGCGCCGCCACCACCAGCGTCGCTCCCGACGAGAAGGCCAGCAGCAGTTCGAGCACCGAGGGGTCGAAATTCGGCGAGCACACGTGCAGGAGCCGCGAACCCTCGCCCACCCCGGAGACTTCCCGCGCCGCGGCCAACAGCCCACCGAGACCGGCATGGGTGACCACCACGCCCTTCGGCTTCCCGGTCGATCCCGAGGTGTAGATGACATATGCGGGGTGCCGGTGATCGACCGGACGCACCCGGTCGGCATAGGAGATCGGGTGGCCCGGCCGCTCACCGATTCGCCCGGCCAGCATCGGATCATCGAGTTCGAGCCAGTCCACACTCGCGCCGAGTACCGGCCGATGTGCCGTCGTGGTCAACCCGAGCACCGCACCCGAATCCGCGAGGATGTGCGCGACCCGCTCGGACGGATATCCGGGATCCACCGGCACGTACGCCGCGCCGGTCTTCGCGATCGCCCATACGGCCAGTACCGATTCGACGCTGCGGGTGATTCCGATCGCCACCACGTTGCCCGCGCCGACCCCGCGTGCGATCAGCTCGCGCGCCAACCGCGAGGACAGTTCGTCGAGTTCCCGGTACGTCAGCTGCCGATCATCGGCTGGATCGCCCGACGGATCGAACCGGATGGCGACGGCATCGGCCGCGGATTCCACAGCGGCCGCGAGTAGGTTCCCGAACAGCAGACCTACCCGGCGACGACTACCACGTGCGGAACGACGATCCCTAGCCACTCGGTACTACACCTTTCAACTATGCCGAAACCTGCCCACGGTGATGCAACACCGAATAAGTGGATCGCGATTCACGAACCGACGATTGATTGCCACGGGCCGAGCCCGTCATCATACGATCGAATGTCTCCAACGAGGGGAGCGCACCCGAACGAATCGCGATAGCCGTCCCGTTGCGGGACGACACCACCCATAAGTCATGCAATCTAGCTATCGTGACACTGGGGCGCAAACCCTCTGTCGCACTCCAGTTTCAACGCGAGCTCCGCTGACCGATCGGTACGCCCACATATCGGTATTCTCACCACCACGGCAGACAACCAGCTGACACCCAGCAACGCAATTCATCGGGCTGCCCACTCAACGACCGGGCTGGTCGCCGCCGGGAAACGTGATAACCGCCACATATTCGTGCAGCGGATCCGACATTGACTTCGGTCACAGGGAGCTGATCAGCCGAAGTAGTAGAGCTCGAAGCAGACGGCACGGGCGGCGGGGAAGCCCGGCTTCGGCGCGGTTGCCATATCGATCACCGCACGGACCTGGTCGGCGACCGGCTCGGGGCTGAGCACCTCGAGGTAGCGGCGATGTTCGGCCAGTGAGGCGGCGGCCTGTTCGAGGGTGCCGGTGACATCGACGGCATGAGCGCCATTGGAGCCGACCACGGCGGCCAAGCGGGCCGACCACGGGGTTTCGGCGAGTTCGGGGAAGATCCACTCGTTGCCCGCATCGGAGATCGCGTCGAGTGCGGCGCGGCCGACGGCGCGATGGTCGGCACTATTGGCGTAGCCGGGCGCCCAGGTGTCACCAAAGTTGAACAGCACCACCAACTCCGGTTGATGGCGCCGGATCGCGGCGGCCAGATCGCGACGCAGGGCCAGGGATTCCTCGACACGGCCGTCCGGATAGCCGAGGAATTCCACCTGGCGCACGCCGACCACCTTGGCGGCGGCGATCTCCTCGGCCTCGCGCAGGGGTCCGGCCTCGGCGGGGGGCACGCCCGCGATCCCGGCCTCACCGGAGGTGACCAGAACGTAGCGAATGTCCTTGCCCTGCCCCGTCCAACGCGCGACGGCGGCCGCCGCGCCGTATTCGATGTCGTCGGGGTGGGCCACGATCACGAGGCCACGCTGCCAGTCTTCGGGAAGCTGCTCCACGCGAATCATTCAAGCAGACGCCCCAACTCATACCGCCCACCACCCGAAACGCGGATAGGCCGGGCGCCGCCCGCATCGGACGGCGCCCGGCCTACCTCTCGACACCGCACCGCCCGTAAGTCCCGGCGGGCGTGCGGCTTTGCTCCGGCGGACGCTACAGCTTGCTCACGGTGGAGTTGTCCGAGCCCGAAACCGCCTTGTACAGCAGGTAAAGCCCGAAGACGACCGCGCTGATCACCAGGATCGGAAACAGCCCCTTGATCAACGCACCGATGATGGCGAGCGCGATCCAGACGACCGCTACGACACCGATGATTTTCCACAACATGCCAGCCTCCAGAAGGTCTCGGGCGAACCGCCATCCGACGATCCGACCTCTCCATGCTGACAGCCCGAAAGCGATAAATCACCAGCTCAGCACCGATATCCGGGTGAAGATCAGGGTTAACCCTGAGGGCAGTTCGACAATCTTGTCATTGACAAGATGCGGCAGAATGTGGGACCTTTGAGCGCAATCGCCGCCCAGGCGCGACCAGCCCGTCGCTTCAGTCGAAAGAGCACCCCATGCCCACCCTTCCGTGGATGACCGTCAATGCCCCCAACGCACCCGAGGCGCAGTGCATGGCCTCCCGCCTCGAGGTCAAGTCCATTTGGCACGCACCGGCATTCCTGCTGGCTTCACTGACACTGTGGCGTCAGGCCCGTCGCTCCCCCGGCGCGCTCGGTGTCGCTTTGCAGGCGGAAATGTGGAAGGGCACCTTCTGGACCTACTCCGCCTGGACCGATAAAGCGGCGATCTATGCCTACGCGGGCGCCGAACCGCATAAGTCGACCGTGCAGCGCAAGCGAAAGGTCATGCGCGAGGCCACCTTCGTCTTCTTCACCGCGCCCGTCGACGAATTGCCGATGTCGTGGGATGAGATCCGGCGCCGCATCGCCGAGCAGCGCGATTCGTCGAAGTCCGAATAGCACTGCCGCCGCCGGTCACTCGGCCCGCTTGGCATGGCGGCCGACCGAGATCCGGCGCACGACGGTCAGCACCGTGACCACCATGACCATCACCAGCTCCAGCAGGTTCCAGGCAATCGGATCCGGGGTGGATTCGACCACCGCGTCCGGTGGCCGGCGTGGCGCGGCGAGGATCGGCACTTCCGGCACGATCGCGGGCGCCGGTGCGGCGGCGGTGAATTCCGACGAGACGACCGGCGCCGCAGGTATCGACGGTGGCTGTGGGCCGGGTACCGGCGGGCCGAGTTGGAGGGGGAGGCCGGGCTCCGGCGGTACCGGGGCCGGAAGTAGGAGCAGACAGCTCAGCAGTGCGCTGCCGGTCGCCGCGCTGCCGACGACGACACCGAGCAGCGCGGTCATCAGCAGACTGCGTTCGGTGACCTCGACACCGTTCAGCACCGCGGTGCACAGCAGCAGGACCGTGCCGAACCACAAAGCCGCATAAAGGAATCCGGGCAAGTGATAGCTCGCATCCATGGCTCGGTCCTGGCGTGCCTCGGCGACCGCGTCGAGATTGTCCATCGCCTTCGTGCGCAGTTCGGTGACGTCGGGATCCGTCGAGTTCACCGATGCGACGGCATCGCGCAAGCTGTCGAGCGTCTCCTGCGTCGGCTGACTCAGCCGCCGGTCCGCCTGCATGATCGGCCATTCCTGGGTGAGCACCTGATCGGTGTAGTCCCGCACCAGCCCCTGGATCCGACGGTGTTCCGGATCGGGCAGCGCATGCGCGGCCCAATAGGTGTCCACCAGCGCCTTCGCCTCGGCAACGGTGTGATTGTGCGCATTGTCGTACTCCTGCCAGAGGATTACCACCACGAAGGCGACCACCGCCAGAAACAAAGTATTGATCAGTTCGAGCACCAGGGATCCCGCCGATTCATTATCGGGGCTCCACCCACGACTGCGGCCGCAGTCGATCCCCGATGACGAAGATGGCCACTGCAATAACCGCGGCTACCGCGGGAACGAGGAATATCAGAACCATGTAGGGCCGCCACCTCCCAAGACGAACCGGCACACCGGATCTCGCCGCATGACCGGATCGCCGAGGTCGCCCACGGCCATCGCCAACAGCGTCGATCATCAGTCATTCGGGGCTGCCGCCCGGATGGATGACCGCCCAGCACAATTCGTGCCGAGCTGTTCGAAGACGTCCTGGAAGGTGGTGGCACTCAAGGCATATCGAAGCAGTCGCAGTCCGATGCCTTTGGAGTATCAGTCGATTTCCAAACAGTGTTGGACCAGCATCGGGACCGCGGCCTAATCTCCGGATCAGGTCGCAAATATCCATTGTCAGGAGGACATTCGTGGCACAGCTATCCGCCGCGGAATCGGGACCCGCGCTCGGCCGCGGGCTGCTCTCCTTCCCGGTCACCCATTTCGACGACGAGCTCGAGTTCGCGAGGAAGCACCATGGCCGCAACTGATTCACCCGTTCTCGACCGGATCGACAGCGTCAGGATTTCCTCGGTCACGTTGCCATTGCCCACCGGGATCAGCGATGCCAAGGTCCTGACCGGCAGGCAGAAACCGATGACCGAAGTCGCGGTGCTGTTCGCGGAGATCACCACCGAGGCAGGCCTGGAAGGCATCGGCATCAGCTACTCCAAACGCGCGGGCGGACCGGGTCAATTCGCCCACGCCCGCGAGGTGGCCCCGGCGCTACTCGGCGAGGACCCCAGCGATATCGCCAAGATCTGGGACAAACTCATGTGGGCCGCAGCCTCGGTCGGCCGCAGCGGACTATCCGTGCAGGCGATCGCCGCCTTCGATATCGCGCTGTGGGATCTGAAGGCCAAGCGCGCCGGACTGCCACTGGCGAAACTGATCGGCGCACATCGCGATTCGGTGCGTTGCTACAACACCTCCGGCGGCTTCCTGCACGCATCGATCGAAAACGTTCTCGACCGCGCGACCGAATCGCTCGACCGCAGCATCGGCGGTATCAAAATCAAGGTCGGACACCCTGACAATGCGGTCGACCTGGCCCGGGTCACGGCGGTGCGGGAGAAGATCGGTGATCGGGTGCCGCTGATGGTCGATGTCAATCAGCAGTGGGATCGCAGCACCGCACGCCGCATGTGCCGCGCCTTCGATCCGCTGCGCCTGGTATGGATCGAAGAACCGCTGGACGCCTACGATTTCGACGGCCACGCCCAACTCGCGACCACCTTCGACACCTCGATCGCCACCGGCGAAATGCTCACCAGCGTCGCCGAGCATGCCCAACTGATCCGCGCCGGAATCGATATCGTGCAGCCGGACGCGCCCCGCGTCGGCGGCATCACCCGATTCCTCGAGATCATGGCAATGGCTGACCGCGAACATCTGCAACTCGCACCACATTTCGTCATGGAGGTGCACGTCCACCTCGCCGCCGCCTACCCGCGCGAACCCTGGGTGGAGCATTTCGAATGGTTCGATCCCCTGTTCAATGAACGCCTCGAGATCGCCGACGGCCGCATGCACCTGTCATCCCGCCCGGGCCTCGGTATAACCATCAGCGACCAGGCCCGCGCCTGGACAGTCGCGGAACACACCATCCGATCCTGAAACTGGCAGTGCCCCAGCAGTTCAGCAGCAGCTCCGTGGACCGGTCGAATTCACCGTTGGCAACACCGGCGGTGAACGCGTCCCGCTCGGTGGGTGTGAACGTCAACGCTGGGCCGGTGATCTTCTTCGAGTCCGGAACACCCACCTGGCCTGCCGCGAGAAAGGCAACCTCGACGCAGGCGTCCTTGCTGCCGCTGTAGCTTGCATCTTTAACCATTCGGCCGCGACTCCGGCTTCCCACCGTGGCGTGATCGAGGGCTCCCCGACCGAGCACTCCTCCACATCGGAGGATTTTATAGGACTAGACTTAGAGAAAAGTTCGTTCGTTCCTCGGAGCTCGAAATGGGAACACGCGGATACGTTGGCCCCATCCTGGCCGCCGCCTTGGTTGCCTTTGGACCGAACGCAGTCGCGCCCGGCACTGCCGCAGCCGCCGGTCCGCAACCGGAGGCGACTTTCGAGGAGATGATCGCCCGCGAAGCCTGGTTCGTGGCCTCCGGACAGGATCCTGCGCAACCGCCGCCTGGCGTGAACGTGCCGTGCATACCGTCGGCGGCCCATCCGCAGCCGGTGGTGCTCGTGCACGGCTTCCCCGCCAACCAGTACAACGCGTTCGCGCACATCGGGCCGAAACTAGCGAATGCCGGGTACTGCGTGTACTCCCTGAATTACGGCGGGACCAACGCCTTCGACGGCGGCCTCGCAGGGGTGTCGGTGTCCGTGCCGCAGGTATCCACCTTCATCGACAGGGTGCGTGCAGAGACCGGCGCCGCCGAGGTCGACCTCGTCGGGCATTCCGGTGGCGCGTTCGTCTCGCTCTACCTCGCGAAGACCGACCCCGCAGCTGACGAGATCGGCGCGGTCGTCGCCTTGGCACCACCCACGCACGGAATCACCGGCGGAGTGGTCGCCGACGCGACACGGCTCGGACTACGCAGGCTCGTCGCGGGCATATGCGGGATCTGCGAGGACGTCTCCGCCGGCTCGGCCGCGATGGCCCGTCTGCACGACGGCCCCATCGCTCGGACCGGCATTCGCTACACCACCATCGTGTCGGTGCACGACTCAATGGTGTCCCCGCCGTCCGCCGCGGCCATAGACGAGCCTGGCGTCACCGACATCGTTGTCCAGGACCAGTGCTCGGACGACCTGGTCGGGCACAGCGGCCTGGCGTACGACCCGAGTGTGGACTCGATGATCCTGAACGCGCTGAACCCGGGGCAGCCGGTGCCGATGGAATGTGGGAGCGGGCCGGAGTTCTGAGGACCGATCAGGCCGGTACCGCACGCGATGCGTCCAAGAAACAGCCCCAGCCCGGAAGGTAGACCTTCTGATCTGAGGCGAGCTCCGGCCGATCAGCCTGCGCAACGCGGACTCATCGAGCAGCACCGTCATCGTCAACGGATTGCTGAAGGCGGTCAGGCGCGACTGCCGCTTCACCGAAAGTTCGACGCGCCGTTCAACTTCCGACGTAGCCAGGTTGGGTGATTCCACCCAGATCAGCTCGCGGCGATACTCGGCAGTCTGCAACAGCCCAGGCAGCATCGCGTCTGATCAGCTGGCGCACGAGGTGGCGGCGCAGGGCGGCACGTTTCTGCTGTGGCGTGCGCTCGACCGCAATCGTCTGCTGTTGGTTCATGATTCGGCTCCGGTCGTGATCACGATTGGTTGCGGTGGCATGGTCGAAGAGGTCGGCCAGTTCGCGTGCGCAGGCCGCGGTATCGAAGTCGGGATCGGCGGGCGCGGGTAATGGCCGCCTCCCGCGCCCCCTGGATCGCCAGCACCATGATCGTGGGGTCGAAGTCACGAAATTCGCCCGCCCGCTGCCCTTCTCGTATCCACGCCTCCTGGTTGCGGGTGATATCGAGATGCTGTTCGACCAGGCCGAACGTGTACAGGTCGTCGAGACGGGAATTGGCGATGATGCTGGCCAGCGCCTGTTGATGTGCGGGGTACTCGTCGAGCAGTGCCAGGATGGCCGCGAAGTAGGCGCGCAGCCGAGCCGTATAGCCGCCCTCGGGGTCGAGCTTGGCAACGACGCCGTATTCACACGCACGATTTCGGCGATCGCCTCGCGGATCAGATCGTCCTTGCCCCGAAAGTGGTAGGAGATCATGCCGGTGCTGCTCAGCCCCGCCTGTTTGGCGATCTTCGCGAACGAGGCGTTCGGATAGCCGTTTTCGGCGAAGCGAACCCCAGCACGGTGGAGGGTAGCGCGAACTCGACTCTTCCTCGAGCAGATCTCCATCAGTTCGCCAACCATTGATTTGGCGGGCTCGGCCGCTACTGGCCGCGCCGACGGTTCGGCACCGACACCGGGTGCGCACACGTCTGCTCGCGGCGAGATTGCCGCGACTCAGCCGGACCGACGGACCGGTCCCACCATGGAATGCCGTCCCGAAGTCGTCGGCTCCCCGCGCAGCTCCCGACAAATATCGATGCCCTCGATGCATCGCCCGAATCACTGCCCCGCGCAATCCGTTGCGCGGCAACGAAATAGCCGACTAACTCCCCTGCTGCGGAAGAGTTGGCGCGTGCTGATCGGCCACCTCGGTAAGCGCCTGCGCCCAGCCGTCCAACCGGTCGGCGGCATCCCGCAGATCCGCCACAATGGCATCGAAATTGTGTCGCAGGACAGCGCTTTCGGGGACCGCAAGAATGCGTCCGGCGGCCGCGACAACCTGTTCGTATTCGGCGGCACCGCTGTCGAGGCGGCCGAGCGCGAATTGAATATTCTCGGTAAGACCAACGGCCGCAACGGATTTGGTGCGCCCCATAGCGCCGAGCGCCTGCTCCATCGCGGCGATGTCGGCGGCCAGCGCGTGCAGCGCCGCCGCACCCGATGCCGCGGTTTCGAGCATGTCGGCGAGTTCGTCCTCGGGCAGCCGGTTCGAGCGGGCGATCTGGGTGCCGAGGCCGTGCAGCGCCTTCTCCGCGCGAACCAGGCGGGCGATCGGCCCGCGTGCCGATGACCACGGCGGCGGCTGCTTGCGCGGTACGAAGGTCGCCTGCGGCAGTGGGGCGCTGCGCAACTGAAGATAGCGGCGAGCGCTCAGTGCGGTACCGGTGACCAATGCCACCGCTCCCCCGCCGACCACCACCACGGCCCACACCGGAGCCGAAATCACCATGAGCCCAACGGTTCCCGCCGTCGTGAGGCCGCCAACGGTGCCGAGTTGGAAACTGCGTCGACGGGCCCGGCGGCGCTTGCGCAACTCCCGCTCCCGCGGGTCCGCCCAGCGCCGCACCGCGACCAGCGCGTGCTCACCCACCTCACGCAGACTGTCGGGCAGGCTCCCGGGCTGCGGGGCCAGCGCCGACTGCGCGCGCACGATGGCCGCACTACGGCGGCGGCCGGTACGACCGCGGTTGAGCTTTTCGCTATGCCCCTGCGAGTTCATCGGTTCCTCCCAGGAGCGCGAACCCGCTCAGCGCGACCGGCAGTGTCCGGACAGGGCCGGGCCCGAGCAAAACCGACGGCCGACCCGCCAGGTACCCGTGCCATGTCCTTCACCGAACCAGTCCTCGCCGAGCTGTATCTCTGTGGAAATTACCCGCTACTGCTGCGCGGTCTGGCCCTTGTTCATCTGCGGCTGCGGCTGCGCCGGATTCACCTGCGCGGCACCCGGATTGATCGCGGGCGCGGGCGCACCACCCGCAGGCAGCGCATCGCCGCGCATCGAGGCGCGGATCTGCTCCAGCTTGCTGTGTCCGGCCATCTGGATGCTGGCCTGCTGCACCTCGAGCATGCGGCCCTGTACCGAATTGCCCGCGAGTTCGGCGGCGCCCAGCGCATTCGCGTAGCGCCGCTCGATCTTCTCGCGCACCGCATCCAGGCTCGGCGTGGTGCCGGGCGCGGACAGCGTCGAATCCATCCGCTGCAGCGATGCCGAGACCTGCTCCTGCATCTTGGCCTGCTCCAGCTGGCTGAGCAGTTTGGTGCGCTCGGCAACCTTCTGCTGCAGCAGCATCGCGTTCTGCTCGACCGCCTTCTTGGCCTGCGCGGCCGCCTGCAGCGACTGGTCGTGCAGCACCTTGAGGTCCTCGACGGACTGCTCGGCGGTGACCAGCTGTGCGGCGAACGCCTCGGCGGCGTTGGTGTACTGGATCGCCTTCTCGGTATCGCCCGCCGCAGCGGCCTGGTCGGCCAGCAGAACGGCTTGGCGCGCATTGGCATTGAGCTTTTCGACATCGTCGAGCTGACGGTTGAGCTTCATCTCCAGCTGACGCTGATTGCCGATGACCGATGCGGCCTGCTGCGAGAGGGCCTGATGCTGACGCTGAGCTTCCTCGATAGCCTGCTGAATCTGGACCTTCGGATCCGCATGCTCTTCGATCTTCGAATCGAAGAGGGCCATCATGTACTTCCAGGCCTTGACGAACGGATTAGCCATCGATTGATCCCGCCTCCATAAGATGCGCCGCGCTTTACCGCGACTGTAGTGCGCGACCGTCACGCACCCGATATGTGCCTATCCTCCACCATCTGGCACCCGGGCCGGGCGAACCCGGCCCAACCGACGCCTATTACAGAATCTATCCGCTTTCGGCGCCGGTCCGCAGCGCCGGTCACGGACGTCACCTCTTGTCGTCTGATCAGTTGCTCTTCACCAGAACCAGCATGTCCGCCTTGGGGGCCGGAATGACGATCCGGGTGTCCTCGGCGATCTTGGTGCGGGCACCGGCCGCCGACATGCTGGCGGTCGCAGGTTCCGGTGCGGCCTCGGCGGCGGGCTCGGCCGCGGCGGTCCGATCCGACTCGGGTGCGTCGGCGGTCTGCGCGGGCGCCTCGACGGGCAGCCCGTCGGCACCGGCCATGATCGTGCTCACATCCCAGAGCACCCGCGACAGCGGCACATCAAGGGCCGCGCAGATGGCGGCGAGCAGTTCACTGGAGGCCTCTTTGCGGCCCCGCTCGACCTCCGACAGATACCCCAGGCTCACGCGTGCCGAGGTGGAGACCTCACGCAGGGTCCGGCTCTGGGCGAGACGAGCACGCCGCAGACTGTCCCCGATTGCCTCTCGCAGCAGCGTCATGTCGTTCTCCTTCAGTTCCCAGTAACCGGGTCCGCGGGCGCCTGCCAGCGCTGCGCACGCCGTCCTTTCTGGCACAACGTCGAACGCGGGTCGGTTGGTTCCCACGGGGGCAAACTCGATGCCGCCAGCATGTCGCCAGCGTCAGCGGTCGTCTCCCACGATACGACGCAACTCCCGAACCGCGCTGTGCGTAGCGCCGATTCTGATCGCCCACCGGTCACCGCGCAGTTTCCACCGCATGACCTCGGTATGCCCCGGACCCGCCAGACCGAGGAAGACTGTGCCGACGGCATGCCCGTCCTGGGAATCGGGTCCGGCGACACCGGTCAGCCCGATCCCCCAATCCGCGCCGCAGCGCAGCCGCGCCCCGACCGCCAACTGTTCGGCGGTACTCGCGGCCACCGGGCCCTCCGTCGCCAGCACCTCGTCGTCGACACCGGCCAGGCTGTGTTTGAGGTCGGTCGCGTAGACGACCAGTCCGCCGCGCAGCACCGCACTCGCCCCCGGCACCCCGGCAATGGTCGCCGCGAGCAGGCCAGCGGTCAGTGATTCCGCGGTCGCCACGGTCTGTCCGGCCGCGCTCAGCGCATGCACCAATTCGACGACCGGAGCTCCAGTTGTCAGCGGATCGGTCATGCGCCGCGGGCCCGGCCCGGACCTCCCGCGAGCCATACCCGCGCCGCCTGCCCCAGATAGTCGAGCCCGGTGCCGACCGTCAGCGCGACGGCCACATACATCAAAGTCATTCCCGCGGTGGCCAGTCCCCCGTGCAGCGGCAACAGCAGCACCGCGATCGCGACCGACTGCACCAGCGTCTTCAATTTGCCGCCGCGACCGGCCGGAATCACCCCGCGCCGCACCACCGCCAAGCGCAAGAGCGTGATCCCGATCTCACGACCACAGATGACCAGGGTGATCCACCACGCCAGATCGCCGAGCATGGACAGTCCGATCACCGCCGAACCGATCAGCGCCTTATCCGCGATCGGATCGGCGAGTTTGCCGAAATCGGTGACAAGTCCGTATTTGCGCGCCAGTTGGCCGTCGAAGCGATCGGTGATCGCGGCGATGCCGAACAGCGCGGCGGCCGCGATCCGCCAGCCGCTCTGATGTCCGCCGCCCGCGAACAACGCGAGCACGAACAGCGGAACCAGCGCGATCCGCAGCATGGTGAGCACGTTCGCGATATTCATCAGCGGAACGACGGGTTCGGCCTGCGTCGGCACGAATCCGGAGCGCACCGCCGGCTCACCCCAGTGTCGATCGATCTCTTCTGGCTGCACGCTCATGCCCCCGCCTCGACCAGCGCGATACCCCCCGTGACGCCGCTGCAACGCATGCCGACGCGATGCGGTGAGCGGAGCGGGTGGATGTGCGGCACACGTTCAGAGTATCGGTAACCGGGCGGACTACTGTGCACCCCATGACCTCTCGGGGACCACTAGGTGGTTCGACTAGCGACGCGTATCCGGGCGCGGCACCTGCCGCGAACAAATCTGCCCCCATCGTGCGACGCGCCCGAACCTCCGATGTGCCCCAGATCAAGAGCCTGGTCGATGTCTACGCCGGTCGGATCCTGCTGGAAAAGAACCTGGTCACACTGTATGAAGCGGTGCAGGAATTCTGGGTGGCCGAACTCGACGGCCGGGTGGTCGGCTGTGGTGCGCTGCATGTGCTCTGGGCCGATCTCGGCGAGGTCCGCACCGTCGCGGTGCATCCCGACGTCAAGGGACACGGGGTCGGACGGCTGGTCGTGGAACGGCTGGTCGCGGTGGCCAGGGAACTCGAGTTGGGGCGGCTGTTCGTGTTGACCTTCGAGGTGGAGTTCTTCGGCAGGCACGGATTCGTCGAGATCGACGGCACGCCGGTGACCGCCGAGGTGTACGCGGAGATGTGCCGGACCTTCGATCCCGGTGTCGCGGAATTCCTCGACCTCAGCTATGTGAAACCGAACACCCTCGGCAATACTCGAATGCTGCTCAACCTCTGATCAGAACGGACCGATCGTGCCCATTTTCGCCGTGCACTACACCTACTCCGATGCCACCATCGAGGCTCGCGACACCTTCCGGCCCGAACACCGGGCCTGGCTGAACGGCCTGGTCGAGGCGGGTTCGCTACTCACAAGCGGCCCCTACGCGGACGGATCCGGCGCGCTGTTGCTGTTCCAGGTCGCGGACGAGGCAGCGCTCGAGGAACTGCTGCCGCAGGATCCGTTCGCTCGCGAGAACCTGATCGATGCGGTTCGCGCCGTGCAGTGGCTGCCGGTGATGGGCACCTTCGCTTCCTGACGAAACCGCCTGACCGCCGCGTGTCATTGTTCAACACCCGGCGGTCAGCAAACTTTTAGCGACACACCGATGCGGGTTGTCGGCGAACCCACCTCCGGGGCCGCAGACTCCCCAATATGCGCATATCCGCCGCGATTTTCGCGTCGATGTCGGCTGCGGCCCTTTCGCTGACCGCATGCTCATGGCCCGAGCTGGGTACCGATTCCAGCGAACCGGTAAAACCCGTCGTCGCGGGTCACCCTGTGCCGCACCCCGGCATTGCCGACGAGCGGGAGTACCGCACCGATGACGGCTACTATTTCCGAACCGCCGATCGCACCATCGCCTGCGGCTTACTCGATGAGCCGTTCGGACAGCCGAGACGATCGGTGGGCTGCCAGGGTGTGACGGGCCCAGCACCGCGGGAGATGCAGGCGTGTTGGAGTAGCGACCCGAGCGCGGCGGTCCTCGCCGTCGGCGATAGCGCCGGCTATCTCTGCGTGAACCGGGGCTTCTTCGACGGACCGCCGATGACTGGCGGACAGACGAGTGGACCGGTGCTGCCGCCCGGCTCGAGCCTGAGCGTGTACGGCTTCACCTGCCTGGCCCAGCCCGCCGGGGTCACCTGCCGCAACGAGGCAAACGGACACGGTTTCGAGATCGCCCCCGACCACCACCGCGTGTTCTAGCACCCCGCCACCCACTTCGGCCGCCCGCCGAGCGTAGTCATCTGGCGGTCGATACGGCCTGGGCGACCACCGTTCGACTACATTCGACCGCCCTTGACACAGGGGGCGATAGGGCGGGAGCTGTCTGGACAGCGGTACTAGTCGTTGATTCGGCCCGCGGGCGATCGGGGCCCCGCATCACGGGTTTTGAGCAGGCTCGCCACCGTCGCGATGACCAGAATGCCGAGAATGACACCCAGCGAGACCGGTGTCGAAATCTCCGGTACCTTGATGTGCTCACCACCGTTGATGAAAGGCAAGGTGTTCTCGTGCAATGCGTGCAGCACCAGTTTGACGCCAATGAACGCCAGGATCGCCGACAGTCCGTAGGACAGGTAGACCAGCCGATCCAGCAGGCCGCCGATCAGGAAGAACAGCTGTCGTAAGCCCATGAGCGCGAAGGCGTTCGCGGTGAAAACGATATAGGGCTGCTCGGTGAGACCATAGATCGCGGGGATGGAGTCCAGCGCGAACAGCAGATCGGCGAAGCCGATCGCCAATAGCGCCAATAGCAATGGGGTCACCGCGCGTCGCCCGTCGACCCGGGCGACGAGCTTGTCGCCGTCGTATTCGTCGGTGGTCGGGAGCACCCTCTTGGCCAGCGTCACGATCCGGCTGTCGCGCTTCTCCTCCTGCTCGACCTCGTGTCCGCTCTCCCGCAGCAGCTTGACGGCCGTGTAGACCAGGAACAGTCCGAACAGATAGAACACCCAGCTGAACGCGCTGATCGCGGCCGCGCCGACGGCGATGAACACCCCGCGCATGACCAGCGCCAGCACGATGCCGATGAGCAGCACCTTCTGCTGGTAGATCCGCGGCACCGCGAATGTCGACATGATGATGAGAAAGATGAACAGGTTGTCGACCGAGAGCGCCTTCTCGGTGACGAAGCCCGCGTAGTACTCCCCCGCGAAGGTCGAATCCCAGCGCCAGGCGACGAATCCGCCGAATGCCAGGGCGATGCCGATGTAGATCGCCGACCAGGTGCCGGATTCTTTGAAGGTCGGATCGTGTGGAGTTCGAACGTGAGCGAAGAAGTCGAAGACGAACAGGCCGAGGATCACCGCGATCGTCAGCGTCCACTCGAGTGCGGTTACGTGCATGCGGGCTCCGGGGCGGCAAGGTATGTCATGACAGCAATCATGCCCGATTTGTCCGTTCTGCCGAGCTAGCGGGATAGTTGCTGACCATAATTTCACATGCGGGTCGGGCGGCCGCCGTGCCACAGTCGCGGGCATGACCGACGACTACCGCATCCTGAACAAGGCGAAGTGGGACGAGCGCGCCCCCGCGCATGCCGCATCGCCGGACTACGCCGTGGCCCGGTTCCTCGCGGATCCGGAGTACCTCAGCGAGGTGGTCCGGTTCGATCTGCCGCTACTCGGCGATATCCGCGGGCTGCGCGGCGTGCACCTGCAATGCCACATCGGTACCGACACCATCTCCCTCGCGCGACTCGGGGCGCGGATGACCGGACTGGACTTCTCCTCCGCATCGCTCGCCCAGGCGCGACTGCTGGCCGAAAAGACCAGCACACCCGTTGAATTCGTTGAGTCGGATGTGTATGACGCGGTATCCGCGCTCGGCACAGCACAATTCGATCTGGTATTCACTGGAATCGGTGCGCTGTGCTGGATTCCGAGTATCGATCGCTGGGCGCGAACCGTCGCAAACCTGCTGCGACCCGGCGGGCGACTGTTTCTGCGCGAGGGCCATCCGATGCTGTGGGCGATGGACGAAACCCATACCGACCGACCGACCGTCGGGTATCCCTACTTCGAAATGCCTGAGCCCCTGGTGTTTTCGTCTGGAACAACTTATGTCGAGACCGAGACCGTATTCACGCAGATCATGACCCACGAATGGAATCACGGACTCGGCGATGTGGTGACCGCACTGCTCGACCACGGCCTGACCATCACCGGACTGGTGGAGCACCGCAGCGTTCCCTGGGAGGCATTGCCCGGACAGATGACACGGGATGCGAATGGCGAGTGGCGGCTGACCGAGCATCCGGAGCGGCTGCCACTGACCTACACCGTCCAAGCACGCCGAGAACTCGCCGGTGGGGAATAAATGGGTTCCTCGTCGCGTCTTTCGGTGTTAGCGTTATCCGGAACGTTATCGCACCCCGTAATCGGACCACGAAAGGCAAACGCAATGACCAGCACTCAGGACCAGGGACTACGCTCCCTCGCCGGTGCCCGGCAATTGCGTGCGGGCGCCCGGCTGTCGACGTTGCAGCTGCGCCTGACCTGGCCGCCGATGTCGCAGCCGCGACAGGCGAACACCCGGAGCCGCCCCTGAGGTCTCGATTCGAGAAGGCCTGAGCAGGGGCCGCTCCCGGCGAAATGATCGCCATGGAGCGGCCCCTTTTTCTTGTCCCGCGGATGTAGCTCAACTGGAAGAGCAACGAGCTCCAAATTCGTCGGCTGGGGGTTCGAGTCCCTCCATCCGCGCCAGATAACTTCACAGTGAATATACGGCAGTAGGATTTTCGCAATGCAGGATATGAATAACCCTGCTGCAGACCGGTTTTGGGCCCGCGTAACTCAGCGAATCAGAGCTGACCCTTTCGAGCGACCTGCAAGCAGTCGCCACGGATACCTTCCGACGGCGCAGGTCGGTGGTTCGATTCCACCCACGGGTACCAAAACCATTCCCTCGTAGCCCAATTGGCAGAGGCACCGGACTTAGGATCCGGTTGATGCGAGTTCGAATCTCGCCGAGGGAACGATCCGGGTCCCTACCCGGACCAGCGCTCGTAGCTCAACGGATGGAGCACCTGTTTACGGAGCAGGCGGATGAAGGTTCGAATCCTTCCGAGCGCGCTGACGGAGTGTGGTGTAACGGCAGCATGGCGGACTTTGACTCCGAATCGACCCGAACGTTTGATCTTCCGGCCGGGTCGCATGGCCGATTCGAACCGCACCGGTCGCGGTATGTGCTCGTTCAGATGGACCGTCGTAGCGAGGTACGGAGTAAACGCGCCGCCTCCGGCGTTGTGGCACTTGTTACAGCGATCACAACGGGCTGGGCGGTGGCCCGCCCGAGAAGGGGACGCGAGCCGATGAGCCTTCGTCAGTTCGAGTACGCCCTGGCCGTTGCCGAGGCGGGCTCGGTGACGGCGGCGGCGGAGCTGCTGCACGTCGCTCAACCATCGATGTCCCAGCAGATCCGCAACCTGGAGCGGGAACTCGGCGTGACACTGTTCGCCCGCACACCGACCGGACTGGTGCCCACCGTGGTGGGCCGCGCATTCCTGCGCGAGGCGCAGGTCGCGGTGAGCGCGTCGCGGCGGGCGCGGGCAACGGCGCGGGCCGGTGCCGATGAGCTGGTGGGCGAGTTGGTGGTCGCGGCGCAGATGGGCTTCGGCACGCGGCAGCTGCCCGGCGTGCTGAGCATGCTGCGCCGCCGCTTCCCGCGGCTGGAGGTCACCGTCTTCGAGGAGCCGAGTTCCGCCGAGCTGGAGCGGCTGTGTCGCCAGGGCGTGCTGGACCTCGCCCTGATGGCGGCGTGCGAGCGTGGCCCCGCCGATGCCCACCATCTCGGCTACGAAGAGTTCGTCGTGGTGCTGAGCGCCGGGCACCGGCTGCTCACTGTGGACCGGGTCGAACTGCGTGAGTTGGCGGGGGAATCGTGGGTGCGGTTCGACCGCGACAGCGCGCTCGACGGCGTGCTGACGGGTGTGCTGCGCGACAACGAGCTGACCTCGACCACGGCCGCCCGTGTCTCCCAGACGGCGACGGCCGTGCGCTGGGCCGCCCACGGGCTGGGAGTGACGCTCGTTCCTGCCTCCGCGGTGCCCCACGGTGCGGAGTACCTCGCACGCCCGGTGGGCCCAGTCGTGTCCCAGCCCGTCGTCGCCGTGGTCCGGCAGGACGCGGGTCCAGCGGAGACGGCCCTGCTCGAACTCCTGCGTGAGCAGAGCTGGCACACGCCCGCTCAGAGCTGGGTGACACCTCCGTCCACGACGAACTCGGTGCCCACCGCGTAGGTGGCATCGAAAGCGAGAAATGCTGCCGCCCTGGCAATTTCGCCGGGGGTGCCGAAACGCCGCGTGGGATTGTCCGCGACCCGTTCCGCTTTGAACTGTAAGGCGGCCGCTGCGGTCATCGTGTTTTCCAGAATTCCCGTGTCGACGGGACCGGGGCTGATTGCGTTGACAACGAATTCCGCGCGGAAGCAGCTCGCGGGAGAGGCTGCGGGCCATCGAGCGCAGCGCCGCCTTGCCCGCCGCATAGACACTGGTTTCCGGCAAGCCCATGACGTTCGCGTTCGAGGTGGTGAGGACGACGCCCGCGCCCGTGCTGAGCAGCGGGGCGAGCTTCTGTGTCTCGAAACTCGTTCAGCCCCTGGGGAATTCGCCGCCGTCGACGACGAGACTGCTTCCGGTCAGCCAGCTTGCCCGCTGGGACACGAGGAACAGCACCGCGTGGGCGATGTCATTGGGCTGACCATCGCGCCCCAGCGGTGGGGTGGTGTTGTCCTGGCCCGGCCCCGCGGCCAAGCGCGCCCACTGCTCCCGCGTTGCTTCGCCGCCGGGGGTGGCGGTTCTGCCGGGAGACACGGTGTTGACCCGGATTCCGAACGGGGCCAACTCCGCGGCCAATCCCCGGCTGTAGTTCTCCAGCGCCGCCTTCGCTGTGGTGTAGTGCAGGAACGGCGGTGCCACAGTGGGGACCGCGGCCGAGGAGATGTGCACGATCATCCCCGAACGCCGTTCCCGCATCCCCGGTGCCAGCAACGAGTCCAGCCGCACCGAAGCCAGAAAGTTCAGGTCCAGTGCGTCCTGCCACGCCTGGTCCGGGATCGCCAGAGCGCCTTGGTACGGTCCCGCCCCGCCCGCGTTGTGGACCAGGATGTCCACCCCACCGAGCACCTCCTGCGCAGCCGCGGCGAGCGCCTCCGCGCCCGCCCGCGTCCGCACGTCGGCCGCCACGAAGATGGCCCCCTCCGGCACCGCACCAGTCCCCGACCGGGCGGTCGTGAGTACCTCGGCACCCGCGTCCAGGAGTTGGCGCACAACGGCCGCCCCGATTCCGCGAGTTCCACCCGTCACCAGGGCCCGCTTACCCGCGAGTTCTCGCGTTTCCGAACCGTTCTCGATCGTGCTCATGCCGGCGTCCTCTCGATTAGGTGTTTGTCGGCTCGACGGAAAAAGAGATCGATGTGCCCCAGAGCGCGAATCTTCGGAGAACCGCTATGGGCACCTCGTCGAGCTGTTTCACGGTATGTCCGCAGAAGAACGAGAGGCAAAGACGAAAATTCAGCAGGCGCCATAGGCAATTCCTATGCCGTCCCGGCCCTTTCGCTCATGGTCGACGCAGGCTGATGACGCCGAAGCTCTGAACCGACCGTTGGCCAATCCACGATGAGCTACCACCGCACCGGCGCTTCCGCGGGCCTGGTTCGATAGTCCCGTGCGGACACTCGTCACCGGAGTCAATGGCTATCTCGGCAGCGCGGTCGCGGCGACCCTGTGCGCCGCCGGACACGACGTCGTCGGGCTGGTGCATCGCGAACGCTCCCGTGTCCCGGAGGGGATTCCGATACACAGCGCCGACCTGCGCGACCACGATGCCCTCGGTGCGGCACTGCGCGAGGTCGATCTGGTCTGCCATCTCGCCGGGCTGACGCGCGTTCGCGAATCATTTGCCGGGCCGCTCGACTACTTCGCAGTAAACGTGGCGGGGACCGTGACGCTGCTGCGGGCCATGGCGGCAGCCGGGGTGCAACGACTCGTATTCGCATCTACCGCGTCGATCTACGGGACACCGGAGCGGCAGCCCATGTCGGAGGATCTGATGGACGATCCACCGCACCCGTACGCGGCCAGTAAGCAGGCCGCCGAATCGGTAATCGCCGCACAGGCCGCGACCGGTCGGCTCGACGCAACGGTATTGCGGCTGTTCAACATTGCCGGTGGCCCGGATCCGGATGACACGCGCATCGTCTCGCGGATCCTCGCCGTGGCCGCTGGCGCGGATGCGACGCTGAACGTCAATGGCGATGGCACGGCGGTCCGCGACTATCTGCATCGCGACGACGCCGCACGCGCCTTCGTCGCCGCCGCGACCGGACTCCCCCGGCCGGGCCGGTGCCGTCGCTACAACATCGGCACCGGTATCGGCACCAGCGTCAACGACCTCGTCGCCGCGGCCGCGCGGGTGACCGGACGCCACATCGCGGTGGAATACCGTGCCGCGGCACCGGAACCGCAGCGCCTCATCAGCGACAGCCGCCGGGTGCGTGCCGAACTGGACTGGTCGCCGATGTCATCCGATATCGACACCATCATCAAGGACGCCTGGGCAGTTCGGATCGGCGCCGTCACCGGTGGGAAGGACCTGCTCCGGCACTCGCCCGGTTGTGCATAGTTTCGCGAAATGCGAATTGCCTCTTCACTTCTCACCGCAACGCTGGGCACCTTGGTGAGTGCCTTCGGCGCTACCGCGGTGGCCGCACCGCCCTCGGGTTCGGCATTGCTGCAACCGACCTGGGATCTGCCGACCGACACCGCTGCCGCCGTACACGCCGCCGGTCTGCCGCTGCTGGACAAGATGTCGACGACCGGGTCACCCGCTACCAGCGGTCGCTGGAGCGCTTCCGCGCCAGCGGTATGCAGGGCAACTACCTGCCCGATGACCTCGAGGTCGATTCGGCCTGGCATGCGCACCAGTGCGACCCCATCGGCTACGCGGAGTTCTGCAAGAGCTACTTCGGCGGCATCCTCGCGCACACCGTGACGCTGTGTGTCTGCAAATTGGTCGATCTCGACAGGAAGTAGGCATCGGACCGGGAGAAGCGGGCCGTGCCCGTCAGGCAGTGACGGACTGATCGGTGAAGAGATACCCCTCGGACCAGATGTAGCGGGTACCACCCCACCGTGCCGCGGAGGCCACGTCCGGAAAGAACCCTCGGCCTTCGAAATTCGCGCTGGTATTGCACAACACCGGCACGCCGCTGATGGCCGCGTACCCGGCCAGGATGCGAGCGGTGGCGCGATTGGCCGATTCATCGATGGTCTGCAGCCGTGCCGTACCGTCGACATGCAGCACCGCCGGAATACGGTCGGTCCACTCGGGGCGGGTGCGATGTTCGAAGAGCATGTACGGATCGCTGCCGCCGGGCTGGAAGACCTCCGCTGCACGGGCGGTCAGGCAGACCGGTGCCACCGGCCGGTAGTGCGCACGGTTCTTGATGTCGTTGAGCCGGTCTTTCATCGCCGCATCCGTCGCGGGAGCCAGAATGCTGCGGTTGCCCAGCGCCCGCGGTCCCAGCTCCGCCCGACCCGACAGCACAACCACCGGCTCGCCCACCCGGTGCAGCAAGCGCGCGACTCCCAACTCGTCGCAGGGCTGTCTGCGCCAGTTCTCCGGCACCCCACTGACACCGACCCGCGGACCGGAGTACACATCCCACCGCAATGCCGGACTCCGCCCGTACCGGAACATTTCACAGCATGCGGCGCCGATCGCGGCACCCGAGTCATTGGGAAAGGGCGGAATCCAGATCTCCTCGACAATGCCCTGTGTGCGCAGCAATGAGTTCCATTTGATGTTCAAGGCGCAGCCGCCGGTCACAACCAGCTTCGATGGCAACGAAGAGTCCTGACGCAGCAGCGAACTCAGCGCCCGCGCCAACCGATCCCCCAGATACGCCTGGAAGGTGGCGATGAGGTCGGCATCGGACAATCCCGGAAAGAGTTCGTCCCTATTCGCCGATGTCTTCGCACCGACCAAACGGGCCGCATCCTGCGACGGATTCGGTTGCGCCGCAAGGATTCCATCGAACACCGGGTACGCCGACTCGGCCACGGTGCCCAGCCCGGCGTAGGCCATGGCCTTCCCCGGAATGGCCAAGTGCTGCCGCAGGATCTGAGCCCGGGACAGACCTTCGGTTTTCGGGATGAACGGCTCGAAGTGCGAACTGAAGTAGGTGAAGATATTGCCGACGACCGGCAGCACGGTGGCCACCGCCCGGACGGTTCGGGCCGCCGCCGCGACATGGTAGACCCGTGCTGCCGTGCCGCCGTCCCAGACCAGCACGAGCGCATCCTCCGCGCGCGCCGCGAACGGGCTGGTGCAGTAGCCACCCAGGATGTGCTGATCGATATGGTGATAGCTGACGTACTCCTCCGCGGCGGAACCGAATCCGTGACCGCGAAAGCGATGGCGCGCGACCGGCAGCGTGCGCCCTGGGCGATCCTGGTACGGCGCGACCGCGAGTTCGATCGGGCGGCCACCGGCCAGCGTCGAGATACTCGACGGCTCCGTCGAATCAGTATCCGGCACCGCACCGTTCGCGAACCAGCCGTCGACCACAAACCGGTCGATATCGGTGGGCGTCAGCCCCTCCGAACGTAGAATCTCGGCGACCCGGTCGAGATCACCCAGCGCGCTGTACCGGAGTCCGTTGCCGAGCTTTTCCATCTCGATGCTGAACACCAACCGGTCGTCCTCGACAACCGCGACACCGCCATCGTGCGACACCTTGATTCCGCAGATCACCATGTCGGGCCACTGTACCCACGCCGCAGTGGCCCGCCGACGGTGAGAATAGTTGTCGCCGAAGGATTTTCGGCGCTAGGCCTCCGGACTCTCCGGCTCCTCGGCACCGCCGCCGCGGATCGTCCACAGCAGACCCGCTAGCTCGTCGGGCTTGATGAGCACATCGCGTGCCTTGGAACCCTCACTCGGGCCGACGACGCCCCGGGTTTCCATCAGGTCCATCAGGCGGCCCGCCTTGGCGAAGCCGACACGCAGCTTGCGCTGCAGCATCGAGGTCGAGCCGAATTGTGAAGTCACGACCAACTCCACGGCCTGAACGAAGACCTCGAGGTCGTCGCCGATATCGGGATCGACGTCCTTCTTCTCACCCGCCTTAGCGGCGGTGACGCCTTCCTGGTACTCGGGTTCGGCCTGGTTCTTGGTGAAGTCGACGATCGCGTGGATCTCCTCATCGGAGATGAACGCGCCCTGCAGGCGGGTGGGCTTATTCGCGCCCATCGGCAGGAACAGGCCGTCGCCCATACCGATCAGCTTCTCGGCGCCCGGCTGGTCCAGGATGACGCGCGAATCCGTCAATGACGAAGTGGCGAAGGCCAATCGGGACGGCACGTTGGTCTTGATCAGACCGGTGACCACGTCCACCGAAGGCCGCTGTGTCGCGAGCACCAGATGAATGCCCGCGGCGCGCGCCTTCTGGGTAATGCGCACGATCGCGTCCTCGACATCGCGCGGCGCGGTCATCATCAGGTCGGCGAGTTCATCGACGATGGCCAGGATGTACGGGTATGGCCGGTACACGCGCTCGCTGCCCAGCGGCGCGGTGATCGCACCCGACTTGACCTTCTTGTTGAAGTCGTCGATGTGGCGCACCTTATTGGCCTGCATATCCTGGTAGCGCTGCTCCATCTCCTCGACCAGCCAGGTCAGCGCGGCGGCGGCCTTCTTGGGCTGGGTGATGATGGGCGTGATGAGGTGCGGAATGCCCTCGTAAGGGGTGAGTTCCACCATCTTCGGGTCGATGAGGATCATCCGGACCTCGTCCGGGGTCGACCGCGCGAGCAGCGATACCAGCATCGAGTTCACAAAACTCGACTTACCGGAACCGGTAGAACCGGCGACCAGCAGATGCGGCATCTTGGCCAGATTCGCCGAGACGAAATCGCCCTCGATATTCTTGCCGAGTCCGATCACCAAGGGGTGGTGGTCATTTCGAGTCGCGGGCGCCTTCAGCACATCGGCCAGGCGCACCAGCTCCCGATCGGAATTGGGCACCTCGATGCCGACGGCGGATTTGCCCGGAATCGGGGCGAGCAGCCGAACATTCTCGGTGGCAACGGCATAGGCGATATTGCGGGCCAGCGCGGTGATCTTCTCGACCTTCACACCCGGGCCGAGCTCCACCTCGTAGCGGGTCACCGTCGGGCCGCGCACGAAGCCGGTGACCGCCGCATCGATCTTGAACTGCACCAGCACCTCGGTGATGGCCTCGATCATCGATTCATTGGCGGCACTGCGCTTCTTGGGTGGCTCCCCATCGGTCAGCAGCGTCAGCGGCGGCAGCGTGTAATCGCCCTCGACCTCGCGGTCGGTGACGAACTCCAATTGCTTCGATGGTGGCGGCGTCTGGTCCTCGACCTTGGCCGGGGCACGCTTCTTCGGCTTGGGCTTCTCCTCGGGGACCTCCGCCACCGCAATCGGTTTCGCATCGCGCAGCGGCGGCTCACCGATGACCTCGGTGACCGCGTCCGAGCCGCCGAATTCATCGGGCGGGTAGTTCTCCTCCGGTGTCCGACCGCGTCGCTTGGACTTCGTATTTCGATGCAGCGGAAATCCGTCGGCGTCGTAATTGGCCGGATCGAACTCGGATTCGCCGTCGAAGTCACCGTATTCGTCCCCGCCGCTGCCGGTCCCGAAATACTCGCGCAACCGTTGCGGCACCTCGCGCACGGTGGTTCCGGTCACCAACAGCAACCCGAAGACGATGGCCAGCAATAGAATCGGTACCGACAGCCAAGCGGTGAGTCCATTGGTGAGCGGCCCGCCCACCACGAAACCGACGAAACCCGCTGCGCGGGAACGTCCGTGCGCATCGGTTGGCGCCCCGGCCGCGATATGCCACAGTCCCAGGATCGGCAACCCGGTCAGCAATCCGCCGAGTACGAGCCGCGGCCGGATCTCCGGATGCGCCTCGGTCCGCATCAGGATGATGGCGATGCCCGTGGCCACGAAGGGCAGTCCGGCCGATGCCGATCCCGAGACGGCGCGAATCGCCGCTTCGACCCAATGCCCGATCGGCCCGCCCGCGGACAGCCACACCGCGGCCGCGATCACCGCGCTGAGCGCGATGAGGGCCAACGCGGTGCCGTCGCGACGATGGCCGTGTTCGATTTCGCCCGCCCGGCTCACCGCCCGGGTGGTGGCGCCGAGTCCGCGCGCGAGCATATTCCAGCCGCTGCTGACGCCGCGGCTGAGCACCGCGAGCGGTGCGGTATCGGACTTGCGGGGGACCGGGCGGCGCGCCGGGGCGGTTCGGGCGCGCGGCGCGGGCGACCGGCGTTGACCAACGGAGCGAGCCTGGCCCGAACGAGATGCCGCGGTGGTCCTCCCCCGGGCCGATCCCGCCCGCGCACGAGTGTTCGTGGAGCTGCGGGACTTACCTGCCATAGGCTCAGGCTAGCCGCAAACGCCCCATCCAGACCATCAACCACACACGTATCGCAGGTCACTGATCCGCCTCCCCGAGTATTTTGCCGGTCGCAAGTGCCGCTAAAGTCCCGAATCGGGCCGAGAGTGAAGTGCTAGGCGGCTTTTGGGCGTGCCCGACGAGTTACCCATGTACGGACGAAATCGGTCATAGCGAAATTGTCATCGCAGTGGGCATGTTGCCCGGTACGGCACCGGCTACACCGAGCGATCGAGGCTCAGCACACTCCGGACGGCATCGGGATCACCCGCGGTTTCGATCCGGACCTCATCGCGACCGAAGGCGTGCAGCAGCAGTTCGGAGGGCTTGCCGGTCAGCGTCACCTTCGCGGTTCCGGATTTCGTATGTACGACGGCGTTCTTTCCATCCGGTGTGGCCAGCTCGACGGTGACCGGCGATTTCCGGTAGGCCATCTTGCCCATGCGGCGCAGCGCCGCCCACAGGCTGGCCTCATCGCCGGCGGGCAGCGCACGCGGCTCCCAACCGGGCGCGGCGCGGCGCACATCCTCGTGATGGACGAACATCTCGGTCAGGTTGGCGACCGCATCGACCGGCTTGAGCGGCGACCACCACGGCGGACCGGTCCGCACGTCTTCCAGCAGGTCGGGGAAGGGCCGCCGTGCCGCCTTGGTCTGTACCGACTCCAGGTATCCGGCGAGCGGCTTCAGCATGATTCCCGGGGACGCGTCCGGGCGGCGTTCACGAACGACCAAGTGCGCGGCCAGATCTCGCACGGTCCACTCGCCGCAGAGGGTCGGCGCATCCGGTCCGACGGCGGACATCGTGTCGACCAGCGCCCGGCGTTCCCGCTGTGCCATGTTCACACTGCCGAACATAGCCGACCAGCTCCGGCAATTCGACGCCCGTCAGCTCCGGTTCTGCCGCCATAGCCCCGAATCCGGCGGGCGCACTACATATCCCCGCCCGAGAAAGTCATGTGTGCAGCTCCGACAACAGCCCGTCGAGCTCGGGTTCATGCGTGACGGGCGCGCCAAATCGAGTGACGGCTTCGAAAGCAGCACCCGCCATGACAGGGCCCGGCGCCGACCGCGACCACGCGACTCGATCTGTCCGAGCCAGAACGTGAAGAACCGCCGGGCGACAATGTCATCCGGCGGTTTCACAACAGCTGTCAGACCCCGATAACCGTCGGAACGATCATCGGGCGGCGGCGGTAGGTCTCGGCCACCCACCGCCCGACCACGCGTCGCACGCTCTGCGCGATCCGATGGGTATCGGTGACACCCTCACCGGCCAGTCGCAGCAGTTCGGCCTCGACCAACTCCGCGGCGTCCAGCAGTGCGGTCGGATCATCGGAGAATCCGCGCCCACTGATCTCGGGGGTGCTGACCGCCTTGCCCGTGGTCGAGTCGACCGCGAGGGTGATCGAGATGAACCCGCCCTCGCCCAGGACCAGACGATCCGACAGCGTCGACTCGCCGACATCGCCGACAGACAGACCGTCGACATACACATGCCCGACCGGAACCCGGCCCACGATCGAGGCGATCCCGTCGACCAGGTCGACCACCACGCCGTCCTCGGCGAGCACCACCCGATCCTCCGGCACACCGGTCGCCACGGCCAGCGCGGCATTGGCGCGCAGATGCCGCCATTCGCCGTGCACCGGCATGGCATTGGTGGGCCGCACCGCGTTGTACAGATACAGCAGCTCACCCGCCGACGCGTGCCCGGAGACGTGCACCTTCGCGTTCTGCTGGGTGATCACCGTGGCGCCGAGCCGGGCCAGACCGTTGACCACCGCGAACACCGAATTCTCATTGCCGGGGATCAGCGATGAGGCCAGCACCACGAGGTCGTCGGCGCGGATATTGATCTGGCGGTGTTCACCGCGCGCCATCCGCGACAAGGCCGAAAGCGGTTCGCCCTGTGATCCGGTGGAGATCAGCACCAGCCGATCGCCCGGCAGGGTGGCGGCGACATCGAGATCGACGACCACACTGTCGGGCACCGTCAGATAGCCCAGCTCCTGCGCGATCTCCATATTGCGCGTCATCGACCGGCCGACGAAGCACACGCGGCGCCCGTACTTTTGGGCCACATCGACCACCTGCTGAATGCGGTGCACGTGGCTGGCGAACGATGCGACGATCACCCGGTTGCGAGCCTTGCCGATCACCGTGTCCAGTACGCCGCCGATCTCGCGTTCGGGCGTGACGAAGCCGGGCACCTCGGCATTGGTGGAGTCCACCAGGAACAGGTCGACGCCCTCGTCACCGAGGCGGGAGAATCCGGCCAGGTCGGTGAGGCGACCGTCCAGGGGCAGCTGATCGAGTTTGATATCGCCGGTGTGCAGCGCGACGCCCGCCGGGGTGCGAATGGCGACGGCGATGGCGTCCGGAATCGAGTGGTTGACGGCGAAGTATTCGCAGCCGAACGGGCCGTGCGTGGTGTGCTGGCCCTCGATCACCTCGACGAGTTTCGGGCGCTGCCGGTGTTCGCGGCATTTCGCGGCCACCAGCGCGAGGGTGAATTTCGATCCGACAACCGGGATATCGCCGCGCAGCCGCAGCAGAAACGGCACCGCGCCGATGTGATCCTCGTGGCCGTGGGTGAGCACGATGGCTTCGACATCGTCCATCCGGTCCTCGATGGGCCGGAAGTCGGGCAGGATCAGGTCGACGCCGGGCTGCTGATCCTCCGGGAACAGCACACCGCAGTCGACGATGAGCAGTTTGCCGCCGTATTCGAAAACGGTCATATTGCGGCCGATTTCGCCGATGCCGCCCAGGGCGAAGACCCGCAGACCGTGCTTGGGGAGCTTCGGCGGTGCGCCGAGCCGGTCGGTGGCGGCGCGTTCGGCCGGGGCCGGAGGCTGCTCACCGCGTCCGCGGCCACCCTGCGGACGGCCGCGGCCCTGTCTGCGGGGCTGCTCGGCCCTGGCGGCCGGAGCCTTCGCGGCCGGAGCCTTCGCGGCCGAAGCCTTCGCGGCCGAAGCCTTCGCGGCGGGAGCCTGCTGGGCGGGTGCCGATTCGGGGGATCGCGATAGCTCGCCAGCTTCGGATTGCGCTGCCCGATCGGACTTTTCCGAGGCGGCCGGACGCTGCGCCGCGGGTTCGGGCGCGCCCGCGGCTCGGGTCGCGCTCCGCCGGGGTCTGCGGCCTACTGATTCAGTCATGACTGCACCTCACCTCTGGTTGGTTCGATCATGTCTGACAGTGCGGTGTCGTTGATTCGCTTACTCCTCATGAAAGCACCCCTGCCAGCCGAAGGTCGGCGGCCAGGGCGTCGAGTTGTTCGATGGTCGGCATCAGTTGCGGCAGACGCGGTTCGCCGACCTCGATGCCGAGCAGGCGCAGACCGCCCTTGCTCATGGCGACGCCGCCCAGGCGCGACATCGCGGCATTCAATGGCAGCAGGCTCGCATTGATCTCACGGGCGCGCACCACGTCACCGGCGGTGTATGCGTCGAGCAGGGCGCGCAGCCGCTCGGGCACGAGATGTCCGATGACGCTGATGAATCCGGTCGCGCCGACCGAGAGCCAGGGCAGATTCAGCGCGTCGTCGCCGGAGTAGAAGGCCAGATCGGTATTCGCGATGAGGTCGGCACCGGCATTCAGATCGCCCTTGGCATCCTTGACCGCCACGATGCGCGGATGTTCGGCGAGCTTGCGAATGGTGTCGCTGGCGATGGGAACCACCGAGCGCGGCGGAATGTCGTACAGGGTGACGGGCAGGTCGGTGGCGTCGGCGACGGCGGTGAAGTGCGCGAGCAGGCCGTCCTGGGTCGGGCGGGAGTAATACGGAGTCACCACGAGCAGGCCGTGCGCGCCCGCGCGCTGGGCATTGCGGGCGAGTTCAATAGAGTGCGCGGTGTCGTAGGTGCCCGCACCGGCGATTACGGTGGCACGATCGCCGACGGCGTCGACGACGGCGTGCAGCAGGTCCGCCTTCTCTGATTCGGTGGTGGTCGGCGATTCCCCGGTGGTCCCGGAAATCGCCAGCAAATCGACGCCACGGTCGACCAAGCGTGCCGCGAGCGCGACCCCGGCATCGACATTGAGCTTGCCGTCGGCACCGAAGGGGGTCACCATCGCGACACCTACTGTGCCGGACGCGCGCAACTCCGTTGGCGTCGATTCACCGTTCGTCATGGTCAGAAAGGCTACCCGCTCCAGGGAACGCCCTCGACACCCCGACCGCCGATCGGCTTGCCCGGGCAAGTGATTCGCCTCCCACTCCATGATCATGATGTCAAAAC
This sequence comes from Nocardia sp. NPDC004278, assembly GCF_053602975.1. NCBI lineage: Bacteria > Bacillati > Actinomycetota > Actinomycetes > Mycobacteriales > Nocardiaceae > Nocardia > Nocardia sp. NPDC004278. Next base: position 346,475 of record NZ_JBSGEQ010000003.1, on the reverse strand, counting down.
TTCCTTGAATGACATCACAAATGGCGTCACACTGATGTCATGGATTTGAATAAATACACCGCCCGGCTACGCGAGGACCTGATCGCGGCCGCCGCACTCGGTGATGAAAAGACCCAGGCCACTGCCGCCGCACTGGCGGCGGCGACGGAGAGTTCGGCGCGACTGGCGCTGCTGGCGGCGCTGTCGGATCTCGCCGCCGAGGTCAGCACCGAACTCGGCGACCGGACGGTACATGTCTCGGTGGACGGCACCGATGCGACCGTGGACGTCCGCAAGAACCCGCCCGCGGAGAGCGAACATCCGACCTTCGAGGAAATGACCGGTGATATCAGCCGGGTCACCCTGCGGTTGGTCGAGCAGATGAAGGCCAAGGCGGAGGAGGCGGCCGCGGCGAGCGGGGTTTCGCTGAACTCGTGGCTATCGAACGCCGTCAGCGGGGCACTGCGCGATCAGATGCGCGGATACGGACCCAAGCGCGATATCTGACCGGGGCCGATATCCGATCGAGAGCGGTTTCCCTCCAGCGTGGCGGTTGGTTCGGGTACCGCTAGCTATTGCAAGCAGCGTTGTGTAGCAGGCGGACACCGCCGAGGTATTGGTGGCCGATGCCGCAGCGTATTGCGCGGCGACAGCGAGGCCCAGCTGTGGCGGGGCAGGTTCCACATGTTCCCGCTGCTGCCCGAAGCCAGGGACGCGCTCGATCACGTCGAGCGGTTCGTGGCACGGGTGTGGAACACGCAGCCACGCGGGAACCCGAAATCGGCCTGAGTGCGACCGTTCACAACAGCCGCGCGAGATCGCCGCGTTCGCCGATCACCACCTCATCGAGTTCGAGCCAGTCGGCCATCTCGCGCAGCGCGTCGGTGAGCGCTCGGGCCGTCTCCGGAGTGCGGTGGCCGGGCTCGGCGAACGCACCGGGCACCAGCAGCCGTCCGGCGGCACGCTCGGCCCGCAGGTCGACGCGGCCCACCAACTCCCCGTTCAACAGGAATGGAAAGACGTAATAGCCGTGCACCCGTTTGGCTTCCGGCGTGTAGATCTCGATCCGGTAGTGAAAGTCGAAGATCCGCTCGGTGCGGGCGCGGAAGAAGATGAGCGGATCGAACGGGCACAGCAGCGCCGCACCCTCGATCCGGCGCGGCGTCGACGCACCGGCACGCAGATAGGCGGGTTTATCCCACCCTGTCACCTCGACCGGCTCCAACTCCCCCGCATCGACCAGATCGGCGATCGCCGGTTCGGTTTGTGATCGGTGCAGCCGGTAGTAGTCGCGCAGGTCGGTTTCCGTCGCGACGCCGAGTGCGGTCCCAGCGCGCAATACCAACTCCCGCACCGCGTCGGTCTCGGAGACATCGCGTGCCAGGATCTCCGGCGGGATCACCCGCTCGGCCAGGTCGTAGTGCCTGGCGAAACCGACCCGCTTGTCGACCGAGAGTTCACCGGCGGCAAAGAGCTGTTCGCAGATCATCTTGGTATCGCTGAGATTCCACCAGGACCCTTTGGGGCGCGGCTTGTCCAGTTCGAGATGACGCTCCACCTCACCGGCGGTAGCCGCGCCGACCTCGGTGATCACATCGAGAATGTCCTTGCCGAGGGTGGGGTTGCGCTCCTTCGCCCGGCGCACGCCATCCCAGCGACCGTGCTCGTATCTGCGCATTCGCCATCGCATCAGCGGCCAGTCCTCGACGGGGATCAGCGCCGCCTCGTGCGCCCAGTACTCGACCAGTCGCCGGGGGCGCCGCACACCATTGCTCCAGGCGGCGTCGTCCAGCAGCGTGCGGTCGTATCCGCCGATCCGGCTGAAAACCGGCGCATAGTGCGCGCGCACCACCGCCGATACCGAATCCAGTTGCAGCAGCTGTGTTCTCGCCACCGCACCCAGAACCGACTTCCGCGTTGTCGTGCTGGGCCGCCGCGCCGCGAACCCCTGCGCGGCCAGCGCCGTCCGACGCGCCGCGGCCGCACTCATCTTCCGCATGCTCACGACAATGCCATGAGGGTCCGACAGATCACGTCGAGACCGAGACCTCACCCGCGGTATCGATCTCGGTGCGCCGATCGCAGTCCGGTGCGTTCGCGAGCACCGTGGCGAGCACCCGCCGTCCCATCGGCAGCACCCGCACGGTGACCGAACCGACATTGGCCGCGTCCAATTCGCGGGTCGCGGATTCGATCACCTGCTGGCGCACCCACTTCGGGACCCCGGCGAAACCACCGTCATCCAGCAGCACCACCTCGACCCCGCGTGAGCGCGCGCCGCGGGCGGCACTGCTCAGCTCGTCGGTCACCAACTGGGGCGCGCGCAATCCGTCGCGCAGTTCGGCCTCGAGCAGTCGGCACTCCTCCCGCTCACCTGCGGTGAGTTCCGCGCCGTCGGCAATGCGTTCCAGAATCGGGCGGGCCACCTTGTCGAGCCGGGCCAGTTGCCGATCGCGCTCACCGTTCTGCGCGGCCATGGTCGCCTCAGCGGCCGCGCGCATGGTCGCCTCCTCCCGCAGCAGCCGCAGCGAACGCTGCATCGGCCGCATGACTGCCGCGCCGATCGAGACCCCGGCCACCGTGGCGATCGGCACGATGGATCCGACCACCACGCGCAGTCCGGTCGTCGCGCCGACCACCGCGATCACCGCCGCGATCCCGGCCACACCCCACCAGGCCGCGCCCAAACGGCCGCGCAACACCAGCACCGCGAGCACATAGGACGAGGCGAATGCGGTCCAGACCTGTTTGGACACGCCATGATCGATATCGACGGTGGTCAGCGCGGTCGCGAGCGGTCCGGCCGCGGCCACCGCGATCGCTGCGGGCAGTGGCAGCGGGTCGACCGGAATCACCAGGACCACCACCCCCGCCCCGACCAGCAGCACCAGCGCGATCAGGGCCAGAATCAGCGGCGATTCGGCGAAATTGCGCGTCATGTAGAGCAGGATCGTCGCCTCGAAGATGACCAGGAACAGCCATGCCGACCGGTCCCGCAGACCGAGCAGGTCGCGCAGACCGAATTCGTTACCGGTGTCAGCCATCGCCACCCCAGACCAGGGTCACCGTGGTGCCCTCCCCCGGTTGAGATTCCACGAATCCGGCCCCACCGGCCAGTTGGCGCATCCGGCCGAGGATGCTCACCGAGACACCGAGCCGATCGGCGGGCACCCGATCCAGATCGAAACCCGCTCCGTCGTCACGGAATACGACCCGGATACCGCCCGCACTGATCGTCACCGTGACGGTGCGCTGCACATCGCGGCCCGCAACGGTGGCGTGGCGCAGACTATTTCGCGCCGACTCGGCGAGCGCGGCTGCGATGGTGCCAGCGGCTTGCACGGGCAGTCGCAGATCATCGAGTCCGGCCCAGCGCCGCGCGGTGAAGCGGATTGCCGGATTCACCTCGTACACTGCTGCGCGCAGGAAGCCGATCGCCGATTGCGCGTCCAAACGGTCGGGTTCGGTATTGGCGCCGCGACATTCGTCGAGTTGTTCGAGCGTGCGTTCGGCCTGACGGCGCAGTACCGGCGATTCGGCACCGGCGCGCGAGGCATCGAGCAGCGTCGACAGCACCGCGTCGTGGATGAGCGCGGCGAATCGGGCGCGCTCCCGATCCCGGGCCGCCGCACCGGCCACCGCCGCCGCACGCCGACTCGCGATAACCGATTCACGGTCCACCCGCGCGGCCGCCGCCAGCGCGTAGATACAGCACCAGAGGAAAAGCGCACACAGGCCAGCGGCCCTGGCGAAGTCGTCGATCAGTGACCACACCGTCGCGTCGGGCACCACATACCGGTTCGCCAGCGCCGCGGCCGCGGCGGCAACCAGCAGATAGGCCACGGCCAGCGCCGGACGCCAGGCCAGCACCGCGGCCAGCACACCGAGCGCGAGCACTCGATACATCCACACCGATGCGGTATCGGTCAGCGGTTCGGCATAGATGAACGGCATGGTCGCCAGCGCCGCAAGGTAACTCACCGCGGCCGCGCCCGCCACCACGCGGATCACCCTGGTGCCCATCGCGATCGATACGACCGCGAGCACCGGGAACCATCCCAGCGCCACGCCGACCACCACGCCCGCCCACGGGCTGGAGACGAATTTGACCTGGTCGGCGATATCGGGCAGTTCGACGATCGCGACGATCATTCCGGCGATGCCGACGGCCAGACCCATGCGGCGCAGAATGCGATCCGAGGCCGCCTCGACAATCTTCTGTCTGGACACCGCGGCCCGCCCACGGCGCCATCGACTCGCCCGGAGTGGGTCGAGCGCGGCCGAACTCGCGGTTGGTGATGAGGTGTCCAGCATGCTGGACGCGGTCATCCCCGGGTCTGCCGCTCGGGAACTGGTAGCCATCCGTCCTCGACCGCCCGCTTGTAGAGGTCGGTTTTGGTGGGAGCCGGACGCCCCGCATCGGCGTACTTCTGCCGGATGCGCCCAAGATAGTCGTTGACGGTCTGTTCGGAGAGTCCGGTCAGCCGCGCGACGCGGGAGGCCTTCTCACCGGAGGCGTAGAGCGTGAGCACCTCTTCCTGGCGCGGGCTCAGACCCACGTCGGACAGCTGCGGATCACCATCGATGGCGGCAGCCCAGTCGGTGGTCACCACCTGCTCACCCGAGGCGGCGCGACGCACCGCCGCGACCACGGTCGGCACATCCTCGGACTTGCGCACCACGCCGAGTACACCGGCCTTCGCGGCGGCACGCACCAGGAACGCGTTATCCGCGCCGGTGAATACCAGGACCTCGACGCCGCGGTTGCGCAGCGCGCGCACATTGTCTTCCGGCGAGGATCCATCGGCCAGTCGCAGATCGAGGACGACCAGATCCAGCGGCGCGCTATTCGCCGCCGCCGCGAGCAGTTCCGGTACGGTCCCCGCTGTCAGCACCAGATCTAGATCGGGTTCCGGCGCCAGCATCGCGGCCAGCCCGATCGCCACCGATTCGTGGTCCTCGACCAACCCAATTCGGCGCGGTGCTGTTTCGCCCCCTTCGGCCCACATCACCTCAACACTCCGTTCCCGAGCAAACTCGTCCACATCCCCACCGCTACAACGTCACCTCGTAGTATGCCCGGCTGCCGCGGCGACCTGTCAGACACCAAAATTCGGGGGCCGTCACGCCATGAGGTGCGCCGCGACGGTCGCCCCGAGCTCCCAGCAGCGCTGAAGATCGTCCTTGGAGGGCGGGCCCATCACGATAACCGGCGCCGCGACCTTCTCCCAGCCGAGCCCATTGGTCACGCTGACCACTCCGCGTTCGGCCCCTTCGGTGCCCTCATTGCCGTGCAGGTAGAAGCCGAACGGCCGACCACGCGTCGAGTCCAGACACGGGTAGTAGAAGGTATCGAACGCATGCTTGAGCGCACCGGACATATAACCCAGATTCGCCGGGCTACCGAGCAGATAACCATCCGCGCCCAACACATCGCTGGCGGTAACCGCCAGCGCCGCCCGGCGTTGCACCTCGACACCCTCGATCTCCGGATCTGTCGCACCGGACACCACGGCCTCGAACATCGCCTGCATATGCGGTGACGGAGTGTGATGAATGATCAGCAGCCGAGACACATCCAGCAGCGTACTGCCGCACTCGAGTTAAGGGTGGGACACCAGCACACCATTGAGCCAAAAATCGGGCATATTCCAGGGCATCTAGCTATTGACTGGCGACAAAAGTAGAGGAAAATTAAGGGTTACACCGGAATACCGGAAAGTGCCGAACTGTCGGACGAAGACGTTCGTCGATATCGGAGACACCTTCCAGGATCTGGCCAGGCCCCCGGCAAGTCAGTCGAATATCGGAGTAATCAACGACGGTTGAGACCCACGAATTCGATGGAGACTACCGGGGACTGATCTGTTCGGGGGTCTTTGTCAGGCAGGCGCGTGATCAATCCGCGCGCTGATCGCTTTCGATCTTCTCCAGCGCGACTGCGCGCCGCATGGTTTCCCGGGCGCGGCTGCGGTCACCGGCGTAGTCGTAGGCGCGGGCCAGGCGGTAGGAGACGCGCCAGTTGTCGGGATCGGCCTCCCATTCCTGTTTGACCTGGTTGAACAATTGGTCGGCGGCTTCACGTTCGATGCGGCCGGAGGGGCGGCGGGGTAGTTCGGAGGTGTCGAGTTCCAGGCCCTCCTCGTGGATGCGACGGGCCAGATGCTGGTGTGCCAGGGCGGCGCGGACGGTGGCCACGACGATCCAGACGCCGAGCAGCGGCAGGATCAGCACACCGATGCCGATGATCACGGCGGGCGCGTCACCGGAACCGATCAGGCTGATCGCGATGCGGCCGAGCAGCACAAAATAGAAGCCAAGCACGACGACCAGGACCGCGATGAACAAGACGACCTTGCGGACCTCGGTGCCGCGGCCCGCCTCGACCGGTTCTGGGGCGTTCATGACTCCACCTCGCTGATGCTCGGTTCCGCCATGACCGCCCGGGCGGCCGTGGCCATGGTTCCCTCGCTGCGCTCGCTCACAGATCCAGGAACGGGTCGAGCCCGACGGTCAGGCCGGGGCGGTTCGCGATCTGGCGCACGCCGAGCAGCACACCGGGGGCGAAGGAGGAGCGGTCGATGGAATCGTGCCGGATGGTGAGGGTTTCGCCCTGGGTGCCGAACAGCACCTCTTGGTGCGCGACGAGTCCGGCCAGGCGCACCGAATGCACCCGGACGCCGTCGACGTCGGCGCCGCGCGCACCGTCGAGTTCCTGGGTGGTGGCGTCGGGGCTGCGGCCGACTCCGGCCTTGTCCCGGGCCGCGGCGATCAGGCCTGCGGTGCGGTAGGCGGTACCCGAGGGGGCGTCGAGCTTATTCGGGTGGTGCAGTTCGATGACCTCGACCGAATCGAAGAATCGGGCCGCCTGTTCGGCGAAGCGCATGGACAGCACCGCGCCGATGGCGAAGTTCGGGGCGATCAGCACACCGGTCTCCGGTTGCCCGGCCAGCCAGCCGCGCACCTCGTCCAGGCGCGCCGCATCGAATCCGGTGGTGCCGACGACCGCGTGAATCCCGCGTTCCACCAGGAACTTCAGATTCCCCATCACCACATCGGGATTGGTGAAGTCGACGACCACCTGCGTCCCGGACTCGGTGAACGCCTCCAGCGAATCGTCCTTATCGACGGTAGCGACCAACTCCAGATCGCCCGCCGCCTGCACCGCCTCGCAGATGGCCTGCCCGACTTTTCCGCGCGCACCGAGCACTCCGACCCGAATGGTCACCGCACCTCCTCATTCGCCTGCTGTCCCCGCAAGCCTATCGACCCTGCTCACATCCCCCTCCGCTGACCTCCCGCCGGGTACGCATGGCTACGTTGCACTGCTAGGCGGCCATATTTTCGGCCATCCTTTCGAGCAGGCGGACCGTCTCGCCGTACTGCTCATCGGTAATGCCGTCGAGCATGGCGCGGCGGCGCTTGCCGATCAGGGCGAAGGCTTCCTGATGGGTGGTGCGGCCCGCTGCGGTGAGGGCCAGGGTGCCCGAATCGTCGGTGATGTCGCCGCGGTCTACCAGATACGCGAGTTGAATGTCCCACTCCGACACGTCGTTCCAGAATGGCGCAAGACCGTCGCGGACATCGGCGGCGGGGCGGGGGCCTTCGGCCAGCGAGTTGAGCATCTGCCAGTGCCGACGAGTCAGCCCGGCGGCGGCCAGGTCGTCCTCGAAGCGGGCATTGATCAGGCGATCGAGTTCCTTGAGCCAGTAACCGATCGGGCGTTGTGCTGCCACGATTCCTCCGATACATGTAGAATTACAACTACATGTAATATGACATGAAAGTGGAGAGAATGGAAGAGCACGATGTAGTCACCGAGGCCGTCGAGGCGGCAATGGTCCGGGTTCGGCGGCGTCAGACGCGGGGGGCACTCGGCAAGGATTCGCCGGTGCCCGTCGCGGTCTTCCGGGTGCTGGATGCGGTGGCCGGTACCAGCGCAGCTAGCGTCGGAGCCCTCGCCCCCGCGCTGGGCGTCGATCAACCGCGCGCGAGTCGCCTTGTCGCCCAAGCGGTTTCATCCGGACATCTCGAACGGGTCGCGGATCAGCAGGATGGCAGGCGAGCCGTCCTGCGGCTGACCCCCACCGGGCACGCCGTCGTGACCGCGGCCCGCGATGGCCGCCGCGCCGCCATGGCAGCCGCGATGTCGGACTGGACCGATTGCGAGCGCACCGAATTCGCCCGCCTGCTGGGACAATTCGTCGACGCATTGGACAGGCGGGAAACCTGAGCATCTCGATCGCCGCCGTAATCCAGCGCACAGGCCATCTAAGCGGGTGTCCCGAAAGGGCACCGCGGGCGGACTACTCGAACACGATCACTTGCCGCAGCGCATGCCCTGCGGCCAATTCGTCCATGGCATGGTTGATTTCGTCCAACCCGACATGGGAGGACACCAGCTTCTCGACGGGCAGGCGACCCGCGCGCCACATGCGGACGTATTCGGGGATGTCACGCGATGGGACTGCCGAGCCGAGATAGCTGCCGATGATGGTGCGCCCCTGGGCGACCAGGGCGAGAGGTGAAATGCTCGCGCGGGCATCGGGGGCGGGCAGGCCGACGGTGACTGTCGTACCGCCGGGTCCCGTTGCGGCGATGGCGGTTTCGAAGGCACGGACATTGCCCGCGGCCTCGACAACGATATCGGCCACGATGCCCTGTTCCGCGATTTCGGCCGGCGTGTAGGCGGCGGTTGCGCCGAGTTCCTTTGCGAGAGCGAGCTTTTCCGCGACGGTATCGACGGCGATCACCTCGTGCTCGCCCAGCGACACCGCGACGAGCACCGCCGCCATCCCGACACCACCGAGCCCGACCACCATGATCCGGTCGGCCGGACCGGGCTTCACGGAATTGAGCAGCGCCCCACCACCCGTCAGCACCGCGCAACCCAACACCGCCGCGACCTCCGGCGGCACATCGGCATCGACCGGCACCACCGATCGGCGATCGACGACGGCATGCGTGGCGAAGGCGGACACCCCGAGATGATGGTGCACCTCAGTACCCGCGCGGTGCAGCCGCCGCCCACCATTCAATAGCTCACCTGCATTATTGGCCGCACTGCCCGGCCCACATGGCGTGCGGCCCTCGCTGGCGCAGCCCGCGCAGTCCCCGCAGCGCGGCAGGAAGGTCATCACCACGCGCTGCCCCACCGCGAGATCACTGCCGCCGGGTCCCACCGCCTCGACAATGCCCGCCGCCTCGTGTCCGAGCAGCATCGGCACTGGTCGCACCCGGTTCCCGTCCACCACCGACAGGTCCGAATGACAGAGTCCGGCGGCCTCGATCCGCACCAGCAGCTCCCCTGGCCCCGGCTCGCCGAGGTCCAGTTCACAGACGGTGATCGGCGCCGACTCGGCGAACGGCACGGGCGCTGCGATCCGCTCCAGGACCGCCCCTCGAATCTTCATTCCACGACGCTACCGCGCGGCATCGCAGCCAGCGAAGTGGGTCACAGCCGGAAACGCGCTCGACGAATGATGGTCCCGATCACTCGGGGGTGGCACGGTGGGAACCGATTCGCTAGCCTCGACGCCCGTGACGGTGCTCCCGTAGGCCGCCTTGTACCGAGCCCGGGGTCGGGACCGTCACCACACAAGGAGTAATCCCCTGTCAGTACAGTTCAATCACACCATTGTCGGTTGTCACGACCATCGGGTGTCCGCCGAATTCTGGTCGGACATCCTGGGTTTGGAACTGGGCAAAGAGTGGGGCCCGTTCATCCCGCTTCCCACGGGTAATGGAGTCACCTTCGACTTCGCGAACGTGCCACCGCACATCACCGAAATCCAGCCCCAGCACTACGCATTCCTGATCTCCGAGGCCGAGTTCGACGCGGCCTACGCCAAGATCCAGCGCTACAAACTGGAGCACTGGGCCGATCCACGGCAACAGGGCGTCAACGAGATCAACCACAATGACGGCGGTCGCGGCGTCTACTTCCTCGACCCCAACGGTCACTTCCTGGAGCTGATCACCGTCCCGTACGGCGGTTGGCCGACGTAGTGCGCCCGTCGGGGCAGCGCACACGCGGCTGCCCCGACACGACACCATATGCGGCGGCTGCGCATCACCCCGCCGCGGTCGGCGGCCAGGGATTGGGTTTGACGCTGGTCGGTTTGCGCGTGGGCACGTCATCCCAGTCGAAATGCGTGCCCACCCAGGCCTTCGGGCGATCGAAGTGGACTTCCTGGGCGGCGAAACGGGTGCCGAGGAACGAGATATCGCCGAAGAAGTCACCCTCGGTGAAGTCGACCATGCGCCCGCCGAACACGGTCCGCGGGAACCTGATATCACCGTGGAACTCCGCCCGCGAGAAGTCCGTTTCGCGGGCGCCCCGGTTGCGCAATCGATTCGGCGTGCCCACCCTGGCCTCGTCAAAGGCGGTGAGCGTGGCGTAGAACTGTGCGCTTTTGAATGTGACATGGGGACTCGTGAATTCGGCGCGGTCGAAGGCGATGTGGTCACCATCGAAGGCAGCCCGCTCGAACGAGGTCAGCTCGGCCCGGAACTTCACGTCCTGGAACGAGGTTCGAGCGCCGAGGAAGCGTGCGCCGCTGAAGTCGGTGCGCGGACCCCGGAAGGTCGCACCCTCGAACGATGCCGGATCTTCGAAGGTGACCTCGGCGAAGGTGGTGCCGACACCTGCCGGTTCACGCCGCTCCATGCGATCGGACCCGAACCCCGCGCGATCGAACAGCGCCGGACCCGCCCGAAAGGTCGCGCCGCGGAAGGTCAGATGCAGCCCGGCGAAGCTCGCGAACTCGAAGGTCGTCGGTCCGATGAAGGTCGCTCCGGCAAATGAGGTATGCCGTCCCCGGAACACCGCATACCGAAAGTCCGCCTGCTCGATCACCGCGTTATTGAAGGTGAATGTGCACGCCGACCACGAGATCTCCGCCGACGGCTTCAGATGTTGTGCGATCACTCGCACGATCGCGCGACGCACCTCCCGATCATTGCGCCGGAATTCGTAGATCCGCTCGACCCTGACCCCGGCTTCCTCCGCCGACTCGGCCCGCGAGACAAGATGATTCGCCCCATCGGCCGGTTCGTACGGCAGCTGCAGATATCCGCACATCACATCGATGCACTGCTGTCTTCGGCTCGGTGCCGAGAATTCGTCCGCCACCCCCGCCATCGCATAGACCCCGGCGATCCGAACCGCCGCATCCGCATCCCCCAACTGCCGTGCCGCCGCCCCGAACAACTCCGCGAACCGTCCCCGCTCCAGATCCCGCTGCCGCCGATATGCCACCACCAGCGCGACCGCCCCGCCAACTCCGGCCGCCACCGATAGCGCGATCTTGGTGAGGTCCAACTGATTCGGGGTCTCGGCCTTCGCACCCAGTAGCCACCACAACAACCACCAGGTCAGCCCGGCGATCACCAATCCGCCGACCACCGCACCGAACACCGCGAGCAACAATGCCGCGCGGTGTAGTCGGTCGCCCAACCGCCCCCATCGCATCACCGCATGTTAGCCGGATTGTCGCTCGCCCACTACCGGATGAGATCGGCCGAGTCTGTGCCCCTTGGGTTTTCGACTACCGATTGCGCCGCAGACCCAGCCCCGCCGCCACCAGGCAGGCGAAGGCGACCGCGCCGACGAACCACGGGAACACTTCGCTCAGCCCCCACTCGGTCGCCGCCCATCCGGCCAGGATGGTCGGCAGTGCCATGGCCGTGTAGGCGAGCAGGTAGTACGCCGACATGGTCTCGCCCCGCTTGTGCTGCGGCACAACCTCGGACAGATGCCGCAGCGAACCACCGAATCCGAGCCCGAACGTCACGCCGAGCAACACTCCGGCCAGCAGCACCACGACCCAGTTGCCGGTGTGCAAGGCGGGCACCGTCAACACCAGCGCCACCGCCATGCCGGCATCGCCGCCGATCGCCGCGCGCCGCGCCGGAATTCCGGTCGCGAACAGCTGAGCCGTGGCACCGGCCACCGCGGTCGAGGCGACGACCGCACCACCGAAGACCAGATTGTGAATGCCCGTCTCCGCCGAAGCGAGCGAAGGATACAGCGACAGCAGCACACCGAGCACCGACCAGGCTGCCATGACGCCCAGTGCCGAGAACCAGAAGTCACCGCGAATCTCCTGCGGCACTGCCGGTTTCGCGATCTGGATGCGTCCGGCCACCCGCGCGGTATGCGGTTCGCGCAATGCGACGACGCCGAGTCCGATGAGCAGGCACACCACGGTGATCACGACGTAGGGCATGCGCAGCGGATGCGGCGCGTACTGCGCCAGCACCGCCGACCCCAGAATCGCCACGGCCATACCGACATTGAAGGCAACGCCACTGAGCTGCCCCGACCGCGCACCGTGCTTCGGGCGCAGATCGAGCAGCGCCGCGGCACCGGCCACCACGGTCGAGCCGACCGCCAGTCCGTGCAGCGCCCGCGCCACCAACAGCATCGCGACATTATCGGCCAGCAGGAAGACCACCAGCCCGATGATCATGGTCGCGAACGCACCGAGCAGCACCGGCTTGCGGCCGACCACATCGGAGATACGCCCCGAGACCAGCACCGCGGCCAGCGCCGCGAATGCGTAGACCGCGAAGACGAATGTCGTCGTCAGCGGCGAGAAATGCCATTCCTTCTGGTACATGCCGTACAGCGGCGCGGGCACCCCCGAGACGCCGAGCGCCACGCCGCTCGCCGCCAGAATCAGCGGGTAGGCCCAACGCTGAGAGGTCTGTTGGTCGGCCGCCACCGTCATTGTCGCTGCCATCGGAACCCCGATCAGGTAAGTTTGATGATGATCGAACCATAGAGACGATACAGCCGGTACGATGGTCATCAAACCACTGTGAGGTAGATCATGACCGAAACTAAGGAATCGGCCACCGAGGCACCGCCGGTTGCCTCATTACCCGCCGTGCTCGGAGCACTACAGGATCCGGTGCGATTGGAGATGGTCCGCCGACTCAGCAATGCGGGCACCGCCATGCGCTGTGGTGCGCTCTACGAGGTGATCAACAAATCGACCGCGACCCACCACTTCAAGATTCTGCGCGAAGCCGGTGTTATCGAGCGACTGATCATCGACGGCCAGACCTGCCAGCGCCTGCGCTCCGAGGATCTCGACAATGCCCTGCCGGGCCTGCTGCCCTCGATCGTCGACGCCGCCAATCGCGCCCGCAGCGAGTGATCCGCGGTCGGCCGACCGCCAATCGTCGCTTCCGACACCACGGCGAACATAGAGCGCCGCGCCAACCGCACAAGCGTCGAAACGTGATCGCGGGCCCACCTTTGCAGATCGAAGACCGGAGCGAATCACTCCGGCCCCCAGGGGATCTACTTCAGCTCTCGACCAATCGCCGCACCGTGGCAGGCAATTCCCGAGTCCGCCGGTACGGCCCGGCCACGGAAGCCGCGAACGGCCGCGCCAGCAGGGTGCGGGCGATTGCCGAAACCTCCTCGGTGGTCACCGCATCGATGCGGGCCAGCGTCTCCGAAACGCTGCGGTGATTGCCGTAACTCAGTTCGCTGCGACCGATCCGGTTCATGCGCGATGCCGAATCCTCCAGCCCAAGTACCAGTCCGCCACGCAACGAACCCTTGGCGCGAGCGCATTCCGCATCGGTGATCCCGTTGGCCGCGATCTCTTCGAGCACGCCGCGCGCCAGTGCTGCCACCTTGCCGAGATTTTCCGGCTGGCAGCCGATGTACACCGAGAACGCACCGGTATCGGCGAAGGTGTCCACGCTGGAGTACACCGAGTACGCCAGCCCGCGCTCCTCCCGAATGCGTTGGAACAGACGCGAACTCAACCCGCCGCCGACGACGGTATTGAGCACCGACAGCGGCCAGCGCCGCTCCCCCTCGTGCCGCCCGAAGGCACGCACGCCGAAGGCCAAGTGTGCCTGTTCGCTATCGCGGTGGTTCCAGTGCAACTGCGGCACGCCGTGCGGTCGAAACCGGCCCTCGCGCCGCCGGGCGGGTTCGGCGGACGGATCGAGCCGGGGGCCGAAGGCACGGTGCACCAGTTCCACGGTGTGGTCGTGCTCCACATTGCCCGCGACCGCGACGACCATCCGGTCCGGCCGGTAGCGACGCAGATGGAAACCGCGCAATTGCGCGGCATTCATCGCCTCGATGGTTTCGACGGAGCCGATCACCGGACGCCCGATCGGATGATCACCGAAGAGCGCGGACAGGAAGGCGTCGCCGACCAGATCCTCCGGATCGTCGTCGCGCATGGCGATCTCCTCGAGCACCACCTGTCGTTCGACGTCCACATCCTCGGCCCGGCACAGGCCGTTGAGTACCACATCGGAGACCATATCCACGGCCAGTGGCAGATCCTCGTCGAGGACGTGGGCGTAGTAGCAGGTCTGCTCCTTCGCGGTGAACGCGTTGAGTTCGCCGCCGACCGCATCCATCGCCTGCGCAATATCCAGCGCCGAGCGAGTCGGAGTCGCCTTGAACAGCAAGTGTTCTAGAAAGTGCGCCGCGCCCGCGACCGTTGCGCCTTCATCGCGCGAGCCGACCCCGACCCACACACCGATCGATGCCGAACGCACGCCGGGCACATGTTCGGTGACCACACGCAGACCGCCGGGTAGCACGGTCCGCCGTACTCCGGAGTCGCTGGCCCGCATCTGATCCATCCGCAGCTCCGGAGACGAACCCCCCTGCTCGCCGCGGAGCAGAGGGGTTGCCGTCTTCTTCTTCGTCACAGAGACAAGTACTACTCGGTCTCCGCCGGGCCCGCATCAACGGCGTCGGCCGCCGCGGGCTCGTCGGCGTTCTCATCGACGGGAACCAGCGAAATCTTGCCGCGGTTGTCGATATCGGCGATCTCCACGCGCAGCTTGTCGCCGACGTTCACCACGTCCTCGACCTTGGCCACGCGCTTGCCGTTGCCCAGCTTGGAGATGTGCACCAGGCCGTCGCGGCCGGGCAGCAGCGAGACGAACGCGCCGAAGGCGGTGGTCTTGACGACCGTGCCGAGGAAGCGCTCGCCGACCTTCGGCAGCTGCGGGTTCGCGATGGCGTTGATCTGGTCGATCGCCGCCTGCGCCGCGGGGCCGTTGGTCGCACCGACGTAGACGGTGCCGTCATCTTCGATCGAGATATTGGCGCCGGTCTCCTCGGTGATCTGGTTGATCACCTTGCCCTTCGGGCCGATGACCTCACCGATCTTGTCGACCGGGATCTTGATCGCGGTGACGCGCGGTGCGTACGGGCTCATCTCGTCCGGAGTGGCGATGGCCTCGGCCATGACCTCCAGGATGGTGGTGCGGGCATCGTGCGCCTGGCTCAGCGCGCCGGCCAGCACCTGCGAGGGGATGCCGTCCAGCTTGGTGTCCAGCTGCAGCGCGGTGACGAAGTCCGGGGTGCCGGCGACCTTGAAGTCCATATCACCGAAGGCATCCTCGGCGCCGAGGATATCGGTCAGCGCGACGTAGCGGACCTCCGCCTCACCCTTGTCGTTGGTGATGGTGTCCGACACCAGGCCCATGGCGATACCGGCGACCGGCGCCTTCAGCGGCACACCGGCGTTCAGCAGCGACAGGGTCGAGGCACAGACCGAACCCATCGAGGTGGAACCGTTGGAGCCCAACGCTTCCGAGACCTGACGGATGGCGTAGGGGAACTCTTCCTGACTCGGCAGCACCGGGATGAGCGCCCGCTCGGCCAGCGCGCCGTGGCCGATCTCGCGACGCTTCGGCGAACCGACGCGACCGGTCTCACCGGTGGAGAACGGCGGGAAGTTGTAGTGGTGCATGTAACGCTTGGAGGTCTCCGGGCCGAGCGAGTCGACCTGCTGGGCCATCTTCACCATATCGAGGGTGGTGACGCCCATGATCTGGGTCTCGCCACGCTCGAACAGCGCCGAACCGTGGGCCCGCGGAATCACCGCGACCTCGGCCGAGAGCGCACGGATATCGGCCAGACCGCGACCGTCGATGCGGAAGCCGTCGGACAGAATGCGCTGGCGCACCAGCTTCTTGGTGACCGAGCGGAACGCCGCGCCCAGCTCCTTCTCGCGACCGGTGAAATCGTCGACGAGCCGGTCCAGCACGGCGAGCTTGATCTCATCGATCTTCGCCTCGCGCTCCTGCTTGTCGGCGATCGACAGCGCCTCGCCCAGCTCGCGCTTGGCGGTGCCCTCGACGGCCTCGTAGACATCGGCCTCGTACGGCGGGAAGAGCGGGAACTCCTCGGTCGGCTTGGACGCCAGCGAGGCCAGATCCTGCTGTGCCTTGCACAGGCGGGCGATGAACGGCTTGGCGGCCTCGAGGCCCTGCGCCACCACGGCCTCGGTCGGCGCCTGCGCACCGTCCGCGACCAATGCGATGACCTTATCGGTGGCCTCCGCCTCGACCATCATGATCGCGACGTCGCCGGACTCGACGACCCGACCCGCGACCACCATGTCGAAGACCGCGCCCTCGAGCTGCTCGACGGTCGGGAATGCGACCCACTGGCCGTCGATCAGCGCGACGCGCACGCCGCCGACCGGGCCGGAGAACGGCAGGCCCGCGATCTGGGTGGACGCGGATGCGGCGTTGATGGCCACGACGTCGTACAGATCGTTCGGGTTCAGGCTCAGCACGGTGACCACGACCTGGATCTCATTGCGCAGGCCGTCGACGAAGGACGGACGCAGCGGACGGTCGATCAGGCGGCAGGTCAGGATCGCGTCGGTGGAGGGGCGCCCCTCACGACGGAAGAACGAACCCGGAATGCGGCCCGCGGCGTACATGCGCTCTTCGACGTCGACCGTCAGCGGGAAGAAGTCGAACTGGTCCTTGGGGTGCTTGCCCGCGGTGGTTGCGGACAGCAGCATGGTCTCGTCGTCGAGGTAGGCGACGACCGAACCGGCGGCCTGACGAGCCAGGCGGCCGGTCTCGAAGCGTACGGTGCGGGTTCCGTAGGTGCCGTTATCGATCAGCGCGACGGACTCGAACACACCGGGTTCGACCTCAATGGCCGACGATGTAGTTGTCTCTGACATTTTTCTGCTCTCAACCTCTCGTCTTCGCTGGATCGAGCGCATCGGGGCGCGATCCAGCTCTCGTCAGCCGTACCGGATACGGACGCGCAGCAACCCTCCTGGCTGCGACGCGCACACCCGGCCGAATCCCCTTGGAAACGGCGACGCGGAGGCGGTCATCGATCGAAGCCCGCCGACGGCATCGCGCCTGTCGGGAGGCCACTACCGAAGACCGACGCCACGCGGGCGGGTGCATACGGCTGTGCAATGTTGTCGTGCAAAACGGGATTGTGCCGTTTCGAGCAACATACAAGTTGTGGCTCTGGCAATTACCCCTTACACACAAATAGCCAACGGGGAGATTGTACGTCTCCCCGTTGGCCACCTGATCGACCGCCTCGGGCGAACCGTGTGTCGAGCGCTTTCAAGCCCGACTCAGCCACCACGGAGCGAGTCTTGCGAGCGACGTTCGCGGCCCGTCTCGCATCCGAGTCGTCGAAGCGCATGCGACGAAGTCGCGAGTCTCGACGGCTCGGATGTGAGACACCAGGGGGCCGCGAACACGCAGCGCCGCAGGCGCTGCAAAATGTTACCGGCGCAGGCCGAGGCGCTCGATGAGCGAACGGTAGCGGTGGATGTCCTTGTCCGCGAGGTACTTCGACAGCCGCTTGCGACGACCGATCAGCGCCATCAGGCCGTGGCGGGTGTGGTGGTCGTGCTTGTGCTTCTTCAGGTGCTCGGTGATATCGGCGATCCGCTTGGACAGCAGCGCGATCTGCGCCTCCGGAGAACCGGTGTCCTTCTCGTGCAGGCCGTACTCGGCCAGAATCGTCGACTTCTGCTCGGTGGTCAGCGCCATGGGGCATCCACTCCTATTTCTCAGTTCCGCGCTCGAGGATTCCGGTCAACCGGCCGGGTGCCGCCGCGGACCGCAGCAAACCCGAGGATCCACCTTACCGGATTCGGTTCACCGTACCGAATTCAGTACGCCGAACCGAATCTCGCGAGCAAACTCGCTGCTAGGAGGTCAGTCGATGGTGGTAAGGACCTTGCGGGCGTTTTCCACGTCGCGGCCCATGGCCTCGAGCAGTTCATCGATGGAGTCGAACTTGCGCATGCCGCGCAGGTGCTCGACGAAATCCACCGCGACATGCTGGCCGTACAGATCGGCCTCCCGGTCGAGGACGTACGCCTCGACCGTGCGGGCCCGCCCGGAGAAGGTGGGATTGGTGCCGATCGAGATCGCGGCCATGGCCCGCTCCCCCGGCGTCACGGTGCCGATGGTCGGACCGGGACCGAGCACGGTGAACCAACCCGCGTACACCCCGTCGGCGGGGATGGCGGCGAACATCGGCGGGGCGATATTCGCGGTCGGGAATCCGAGCTCGCGGCCGCGGCCGTCGCCGTGCACGACCACGCCCTCGACGCGATGCGGACGACCGAGCGCCTCCGCGGCCGCGGCCATATCGCCCGCGTCGACGCAGGCTCGGATGTAGGTCGAGGAGAAGGTGACCGCGTGCTCGCTGAGCAACTTCACACCGTCGACCTCGAAGCCGAAGCGCTCACCCAGTTCGCGCATGGTGTCGATGGTGCCAGCGGCCTTCTTGCCGAAGGTGAAATTGTCACCGACCACGACCTCGGCCACATGCAACCGCTCGACCAGGAGATCGTGCACATAGCTCGCCGGGGTCAGCTTCATGAATTCTTGGGTGAAGGGCATCACGCAGAACACGTCGACGCCGAGTTCCTCGGCCAATTCCGCACGCCGGGTCAGGGTGGTCAGCTGCGCCGGATGTGAACCGGGACGCACCACTTCCATCGGGTGCGGGTCGAAGGTCATCAACACTGCCGGAACACCCCGCGCGGCAGCGGACTTCACCGCCCTGCTGATCAGCTGCGCGTGGCCGCGATGCACACCGTCGAATACACCGATCGTGAGTACGCACCGCCCCCAGTCCGCGGGTACGTCGTCGAGGCTCCGCCATCTCTGCACAGTCCGCAGCCTACGCAAAACAGGTGTCGAACAGTATTCGGAGGTGCCGATCCACACACGATTCCGCGCCGCTCGTGTACACCCGGTGAATCGCCGGGTGCACTCGGGTGGCGTGATGTGTGAATCACCCGTCATATGCATAAGCTCGAACATGTGCCCGGTAAACGAGACATCGCAACCCGACGCGAGCTGGCCGACACCGCAGCGCAGCCGACCGAGACCACAGGCCCCCACGGCAGCACCGCAACGATTGCGCCGGAGCTCACCTCGGTCGCCCAGGACTATTTGAAAGTGATCTGGACCGCTCAGGAGTGGTCACAGGAAAAGGTGTCGACGAAGCTGCTCGCCGAACGGATCGGCGTCTCGGCCTCCACCGTCTCCGAGGCGGTCCGCAAGCTGGCCGATCAGGGCCTCGTCGAACACGCCCGGTACGGGTCCATCACACTGACCGAGCACGGCCGCCGCGCCGCCGTCGCCATGGTGCGTCGGCATCGGCTGATCGAAACCTTCCTCGTCAACGAACTCGGCTACGGCTGGGACGAGGTGCACGATGAGGCCGAGGTGCTCGAACATGCGGTCTCCGAACTGCTGATGGCGCGCATCGACGCGAAACTCGGCTATCCAGACCGGGATCCGCACGGCGATCCCATTCCGTCGGCCGATGGCGCGGTGCCCACCCCACCGGCCCGCCAGCTCAGTGACTTTCGCGCGGGCGAATCCGGCCATGTCGCTCGGATTTCCGATGCGGATCCGGATATGCTGCGCTACTTCGATTCCGTCGGCATCGCGCTGGATACCCCGATCGTGGTGGTGGAACGCCGAGACTTCGCGGGCACCATCGCAATTCGCATCGCGGACCGGACCATCGATCTGGGCAGCCCGGCGGCCGAGGCCATCTGGCTCAGCACCCGGGACTGAACAGGTCGGCGGAAATAGTGCTGCCGACTGTCGGCCGCGGCGGCTTCGGGGCGCAGGCAGGCTTTGCCCCCTCGGCGGACCCGACGAAAAGTCAGCGGGACAGGAAATCCAGCAGCGCACGGAATTCGGACGGAGACAGGTAGCCATCCCCGTCGGTGTCCGCGGCTGCCAGCAATGATTCGGCGGGCTCGTCGATCAGGCCCGCACCGACGTGGCGGATGAGGGATTCGAGTTCTTCGACCGAGATCTTGCCATCGCCATTGATATCGAAAACCCGGAAGGCCGCATCGGCATCGGTGACCTCGATACGCCCGCCGACCAGTGCGGCGTCGAATTCGGCCCGGGAGACCAGGAAGTCACCATTGGTATCAGCGGCGGCGACCATGCGTTCGACGGCCTCGTCATCGACTTCCAGTCCGAGCGAACGGATTCCGGTGGTGATGTCCTCGACCGACACCAGACCGTCGCCGTCGCGATCCCAGAGTTCGAACGCATCGACGGGTTGTTCGCTCATTGCCCCACTGCCTTCTTCGCACTGTCCACCGCGGCCGCCGCAGCACACCGAGCTGCGCACGGCCACGGCCCACTGTACGGATTGCCGTGCCAGCGAACGACTCCAGCCGATGAGTTCCGATTCAGCCTACGGCGGTGAGGCGCTCGACACCCGACGCGGCGCGCTTCTCGTCGGCGGTGGCGAGCCAGAAGAAGATCGGTGGTAGCACCAATTCGATTGCGGTCAGCACGATTTGGAACCAGTGCGGCCAGCCGTATACGGCGACGGAGATCAGCCGGGCGACGCCGCTGAGCAGGAAGATTCCGGCGAGCCAGTGCACCGCAAGCGCCGGGATGGGGACTTGGCGCGCGGCCCAGATCCAGGCGACGCCATAGCCGACGAAGATACCGCCGAAGAAGCGGGTCTGGCTGTCGGCGGTGACGCCGGAGGAGCCCATATCGGGGATGCCGTCGATACCGGCGGCCATGTGGAAGATGCCGATCCCCACGATGGCGATGCCCATCGCCATGGACAGCCATTTGAGTGCCGTGGCCATGAATTCCTCCCTTCATTAGTAGACGTTTGTCTACTAAGACTAAATACTACGACCGTTAGTAGACAAACGTCAACTAAGCTTCGAGGGGTGACCCGCCGCCGCCTCGCCCCCGACGAACGCCGCCGCCTCCTGCTGGATGCGGGCGCGAAATTGTTCGCCGAACGCGCCTACGATGCGGTGCTGATGGAGGACGTCGCGACGGCCGCCGGGGTCTCGCGCGCCCTGCTCTACCGCCATTTCCCGACCAAACGCGATCTCTTCGCGGGCGTCTACCAACTGGCCGCGGATCAGCTGCTGGTCGCCACCAAACTCGACAACGAAACCCCGCTACCCGAACAGCTCGCGGCCGGACTCGACGAACACTTCGACTATTTCGAGGCCAATGCCAATACCGTGGTCGCCGCCAATCGCCTGCTCGCGGGCGATCCGACCATCCAGGCGATCATCTCGGGCGAACTCGGTGAACTTCGCGTTCGCCTACTCGATGTGATGGGCGTCGAAGGGCCCACCCGCGAGCTCACCTCATCGATCCTGACGAGCTGGCTGACCTTCGTCCGCGTTCTGTCGGTCGACTGGCTGGAAAAACGCACCTGCACGCGCACCGAACTCCGCAATATCTGCGTCGGCGCCCTGCTCGGCGCTTTGGAACCGCTCGGCGCATTGGAAGCGCGTGGCGCGGTTACAGATTCGAAGGACGCACGACCATAACCGAGGCCGCGCGCTTACCGCTCTCCCGCAATAGCGCGATCGCGCGTCCGGCGGGGTCGATGGCGGCGTAGACGCCAGGGATGCCGACCGGTTCGAGCCACCGGCCGTTGCGCAGATCCTCGGCCTGCTCGTCATCGATATCGCGGCACGGGAACGCGGTTCGGATGGCGTCGTCGATATCCAGACTCAACAGCGATTCCTCGGACTCGGCCGCCGCGGCCAATTCGTCCAGGGTTCTGGCGTGTTCGAGGGTGAACGGCCCGACCCTGGTGCGGCGCAGCGCGGTCAGATGCCCGCCGACGCCGAGCGAAGCACCGAGATCGCGGGCAAGGGCGCGGATGTAGGTGCCGGAGGAACATTCGACGACCACGTCCAGATCGACGAATGTCGAACTATCCCGGCGGGCCAGGATATCGAAGCGAGAGACGGTGACCGGTCGAGCGGCGAGCTGCACCTCCTCACCCGCACGGTGCCGGGCGTACGCGCGCTCACCGTTCACCTTGATGGCGCTGACCGTAGCCGGAACCTGCTCGATGGCACCGGTCAATTTCGCGGTGTACGTCGCGATTTCGGCATCGCCGAGATGGGTCGCCGATGTGGTCGCGAGCACGTCGCCCTCGGCATCGTCGGTGCTGGTGGCCTGGCCGAGCCGGATGGTCGCGGTATAGGCCTTGGTGGTCAAGGTGAGCAGGCCGAGCAATTTGGTCGCGCGCTCGACGCCGAGCACCAGCACACCGGTGGCCATCGGATCGAGCGTCCCGGCATGTCCGACCTTCTTGGTGCGCAGTAGCTTCCGGCACTTCGCGACGACATCGTGGCTGGTCCAGCCGCCGTCCTTATCGACGATCAGCAGACCGCCCAGGGCATCGATACGCGCATCGGCCATCAGGTGTGCACGATCGCGGTCAGGATGAGCCCGTCACCGATCATCCAGCGGCCGTCGAAGGAAACCAGTGCCGCGCCACCATCATTGACCTGGCCGGGTACCAGGATCTGGCTGTGGAACGTGCCGGAGCCCGCACCGTCGGAACTCTCATCGATGGTGAAGGTGATGTGGGCGTCCTCGAAGCCGAGCCAGCGCGCGGTCAACGGGAACCATGCCTTGTAGGTGGCTTCCTTCGCGCAGAACAGCAGGCGGTCCAGGTGCAGGCCGGAGCCGTCGGCGGTGGTCAACCAGTCCCGCTCGGGCGGCAGGCTCACCGAATCCAGGACGCCCTCGGGTAGGGTGCCGTGCGGTTCGGCATCGATGCCGATCGAGCGGAACCGCAGTTTGTGACCCAATGCCGCCGCCCGGTAGCCGTCACAGTGCGTCAGGCTGCCGACGATCCCGCGCGGCCATACCGGCACACCACGCTCGCCCTTGCCGATTGCGACCGGCGGCTCGCCCAGCTCCTGCAGTGCGAGCCGGGCACAGTGTCGCGCACCGATGAAGTCGCGGCGACGCTTCTCCACCGACTTCTCGATGAGATGCGCCTCCGCCGGATGCGGCTGCAAATCCTCCGGGTACGCAAACAGTTCCGCCGAAGCGACACCCGCGGGAAGAATTTTCTCGATCATCACCGACGAGCCTAGTCGAGCCGCCCAGCCGATAGTCGCCTCGGGAGGCACGGCGCACCTCTCGGCGCAACGGCACCGTCAGGCTCACACACCACGACGGCGCTGGGCCTTTTCGCGCATCTCGGCGGCCGCGGCCTCCATCTCGGGGGTGACCTCGAAGTGGCCGCCCCACTTGTTCAACGAGCCCGGCGGGTACTCCGGCGTCGGGAGGATTTGGCGCAACAGGCGGTCCGGCAGCCCGCGCCGCTGCCATTCCCGCGGATAGCCCAGCGACACCTCCTCGAAGCGCACGCCGTCGTAGTAGGAGGTGCGCGGGATGTGCAGGTGGCCGTAGACCGAGCAGACCACGTTGTAGCTGGTGTGCCAGTCGGCGGTCAGGTCGGTGCCGCACCAGAGCGCGAACTCCGGGTACCACAGCACGTCGGTGGGCTCGCGGACCAGCGGGAAGTGGTTGATCAGCACGACCGGCGTCTCCGGTGCCAGCGCGTCGAGTTTGCGCTTGGTCACCTGGACCCGGGCGTGGCACCAGGCGTCCCGCGTCAGATACGGGTCCGGCGAGAGCAGGAATTCGTCGGTGGCCACCACATTGCGCTCACGCGCCAGGGCCAGTCCCTCGGCCTTGGTCCTGGTGCCCTTGGGCAGAAAGGAGTAGTCGTAGAGCAGGAACATCGGGACCAGCGTCACCTGCCCGCCGTACGGCTCCGAACCCGCGCCGGTCCACACCGGGAACGGATCCTCCGGTGTGATCACGTCGAGGTCCCGGCAGATCGACACCAGGTACTCGTAGCGTGCGACGCCGTGCATCTGCACCGGATCCTTCGCCGTGGTCCACAACTCGTGGTTGCCCGGTACCCAGATCACCTTGGCGAAGCGGCCGCGCAGCAGCTCCAGCGCCCAACGAATATCGTCGGACTTCTCCGCCACGTCCCCGGCCACAATGAGCCAGTCCTCGGGGGAATCCGCCCGAATCTGCTCGACAACCGGCCGATTCCCCTGGTGCCCGACGTGAATGTCGCTCACCGCCATCAACTTGGGTATCACCACACCTACATTGGCACATCCACGCGGGTTGCCGCCGTTCGGCTCGATGATCATGGGCGATGCCGATCCACTACCGGCCGCGTTCGTATGGTCGGTCCGGGGCTTCGATCCGCCGATAGTCGCTGACGACGAAGGTCGGCGTCCGGTCCGGATCCCGCTGGGCACTGCCGGTTTCGACGACACCCCGAACCTCGAGCCACGCGTCGTCCTCGATCACTTCCCGCATCCCGGCCAGATGTACGAGCACATATCGGGCGTCGGCGACACAGCAGGTGATGACCACGCGCGCCAGATCGGCATCGGGCGCGTCCGGATGCTGTTGTTCGAGGTCCTTGGGCCGGATGACGAAACCTCTGATGGTGACCTCGCGACCGTCCAGGGAATGGCTGGAGTCCTGCAGGGCCCGCTCCACCAGATCCACCATCGGAAGTGTCGGCGCGGGCTCCGGCGGCAGCGGCGGGAATGCCAACAGCTTGGGTTGCGCCGCAGGTAGATCGCGCGGAGCGACCTGGACGGGAGAACTGGTCACCGCCGCGCCTGCGCCCAGGGCTGGCGGGGCGATGAGCAGGAGCGCGGCGGCCGGTGCGAGCAGCAGCCATTGCGCGCGGCCGGAGCCGTGCTCATGGCCGTGGTCGCGGTCGAGCACATCGCCACCACCGAATCCATCACCACGACCGAAGGCGTAGTACCGCTCGTCAAATGCTTTGCCGCAGCGGATATCTCGTATGATCGCCACCATCGCGAGCAAGACGAAGCCGACGCCGCTGACCAGTAGGTACGGGTAGAGGCTGGGTTTCACATAGCGCAGATAGCTCCCGTCCAGTGTGATCCACAGCACCGCGGCACCGATGAGCAGCAACAGCAGATTCTGTGTCTCCCGCTTCATCGGGCACCTCCCAGGAAGATGTATCCGGCTACCGTGCCGCAGGCCACGGCGACCACGAAGGTCAATGGCGTGAAGCGCAGGGCGAACCGCCGTCCGAAACTGCCCGCCTGCATGGCGAACAGCTTCACATCGACCGCCGGTCCCACCACCAGGAAGACCAGCCGCGGCAGCAGGGGCAGTGTCGACATACTCGCCGCGACGAACGCGTCGGCCTCCGAGCACAATGCGAGCACGATCGCCAGCACCGCCATGACCAGGATCGCAATCACCAGCTGCCCGGCCAAGCGCTCGTACCAGGCGGGCGGAACCAGTACATGCAATGCCGCGGCCGCCGCCGCGCCGAGTACGAGAAATGCGCTGGCCTGCAACAGATCGTGACGCGCGGCCTCGGTGCAGACCTCCCACCGGGTCCGCCCCGCCACGCAATGCTCGCGTCCAGAGCCGCGCGGCAGCAGCCAGGCCGGACGCCCGATCCGCGACCAGATCAGCCCCATCACCACCGATGTGGCCAGCGAACCGGTGAACCGCGCGCCCACCATCCCGGGCTCGCCGGGAAACGCCACCGCCGTCGCGATCAACACCACCGGATTGATCGCGGGTGCCGACAGCATGAACGCCAATGCGACCGAGCCCGGTGCACCCTGATCGGCAAGCCGCCGCGCCACCGGCACGACACCGCACTCACATCCGGGCAGCGCCATCCCGGCCAGTCCGGCCATACCGATCGCCGCTGGCTCATTGCGCGGCAACACCTTTCGCAGCACCGCGGGTGATACGAAGGCCGCGATGCCCCCGCTCACCAAAACCCCGAGCGCGAGAAAAGGCACCGCTTGCACGAAGACACCCGCGAAGATGGTCACCGCGGTCTGCAGTCGTGCCGAAGCCCCCACCGCCCGCACGAGCGGCGCCTGTAGCACCAGTCCGAGGATGATCAGCGCGGCGAGCACGTACGTCGAGGACACCCGTGTCCGTACCGAATTCACAGCGTTCTGTGCGAGCACGTCCCCCATCCTGCCTGGTTCGATCGACAAATCCCGGCTACCTGAGCTCACCCCGCGTTGCGCCGCCCACCACCGGTATGTCGCGGCGCAATAGGCGGGCACGCCCATTCCGCTCATGCTGCCAGCGCGTCCGCCCGACGGGAATCGGAGAGCCGCACGACGCATCCGTGCTCGGCACACGCCGGGCAGCCTTGCCGAATTCCCAGCGGCAGAGCCGAACCCGATCTCGCTCGCTATCCGAACCAGCGGATTCGCGCGGTCGCCGCGAAACCCGCCGCGACAGTGAGCTTTCCATTCGGTTCGCGGCGGCAGGATGCGATGGCGATATGGCAGGGGCGCGGAATATCGGACGGAATTCGGACGCCGCCGTCGATTTCATAGCGCATATTCGTGACCTTCCAGGAGCGTGCCCGAGGGTCGTCCGGTGTGGTCGGTGGCTGGTCGGGACGCACTACGGCCATGACCTCGGTGACGCCGACGGGCCAGGTAAAGATCAACAGGCCCGCCTGTTCGGCGAGCCCGCTGACGGCGGGGATGCCGCTCGGCGCCGGGTCGTCCTGCGGCGATTGTTCTGGTCCGTCTTGCGGTTTCACGGCTGGGCCGGTATCGGATCGGGTGATCTCGGAGTATCGGCCCGCAACGGCGGCGGCCACCGCGTACACCGGTTGCCCAACAGCGGGCGCACCACCGTCCTCGAGTTCGGTCGCCTGGGTGCGCCCGACGACCCGCCACGAACCGTCCGGCTGCAGCCGGGTCACGCGGTAGGCGACATTATTCGTCGACGATGGCGACCACGCGACGAGTACCGATCCATTCGCCAGCCGGGTGGCCTCGACCCGCGGTGGCGCCTCGACCGGCGTTTCCGCGAGCGCAGCGACCGCACCGGCATGATCGGCGCACACCGCCGCCGCCGCGAGCAGCCCGGGCATTCTGGCATCGGCCGGTCCGGCCTGTGCCACGGCGACGAGCCGATCCGCTTCGGCGACGGCCTGCCCGGCTTCGGCGAGCAACTGGTCGATGCTCGGCACCTGGTTCGGCGGAAGCAGATCGGATGCGGTGCGCCGCAACTGCTCCAGGTGCGCAAGCGCCTCGGCATACCGCCTGCCCGCGCAGGCGGTCGTCGCGCTGCGCCAGCGCCCCTCTGCCTCGGCCAATACCCGGTCCACCTCGTCGGATACCGAACGAATCGGGGTCAGGCCCGTCTCATCGGAGCCGACAAGTCGGCGCGCCTGCTCGACATGCCGCGCGGCCTCCCGCGGGTGACCACCGCGCAGCGCCGCCCGCGCGGCCTTCAGCGGTGCTTCCCAGAGTCTCGGCGCCGGCGGGGGCGGTATCGGCGCGGCACCCGAAGGGGACGCGGTCGGCCCTGCCGGTGGCGAATTGTCCACTCGCGCACCGAGTTCCGTGGCGATATCGGTGAGAACCCGGGTCGCATCGGTCTGATCCAACCCCAACCGCATCGCCTCGTCGAGCAGATACCGGAAGTCATCGCCGACGAGTTCATCCTCCACGAGCACGGCCGCCCTGACCTTCGGCCGCAGTTCGTTGGCGACCTCCTCGGCCACCGCGCGAAGATACTCCCGCAGTGTCGCCGCACCCGACTCGAGCACATCGTGGATGTGAATGAGCAACTCGTCCAATACCACTCGGATGCGCCCCGGCGGCAGCTCGCGCGACCGTGCCCGCAATGCCTCCGCGCGCAGCCGAATCTCCTGGGACTGACCGGCTTTCGATGGATCGACGCGCAGCAGCGCGAACAGCGTCGGCGTCGGTTCACCGTCGACCAGTCGTTCCCATTCACTGAGCAACTGTCGAATCTGTTGTCTGCGTTGCTCGGTGAGCACACCGACGGGCATGGGCTTGTCTTCGATGACCCGATGTCGGCGCAATCTGGTCGCGACCTCGGCGGCGCTGAGCCCGCCCATCGCGCCGATCTCCGCCAGTCCGGAAATCTTCCCGGCCGGTACCCCGCCGTGTCGCTGCACCAAGCGCGATATCGCCGCGTCGAGTATCTCGTAGCGATCCGCGTCCCGCTGGGCACGCACCTCTCGGACCCGCGCCGTCTCCACGCGACGCACCGCGGAGTCCAGCAGCAGGCGCGACAACGTTGAATGCGCGTCGACCAGCAATCCAACGAGCACCCGATACTTCGGATGATCGCGCTGCCGCTGCCAGAAGCCCCAGACCTCCTCGACCCGCGCGGCGACCTCGGCATCGCTCAGCGACTCCGCTTCCTCCAGTGGAATGTCGTAGAGCTCGAACGGATCCGACTCCTCGATCCCGCCGCGGCGCTCGACCTCGGCGAGCACTCGCTTGCGGTAGTCGTTCGGGCTGAACGGCTGCACGGCCGCGGCTCAGCTATCGCGACGGCGCGTGCGCTGGACCTGATCCAGTTCGCGTGCCACATCCGCTTGGGACAGGGTCGCGCCGGTCTGCGCGGTCAGCGTCAGCGGGATATCGGCGTCGACGTGATGGCAGGTGACGTGCAGGACGCCGTCGAACCCCATCTCGAAGGTCACCCGCACCTCGCTGCCCTCGGGATAGCCGGCGGGAATGCCGCGAATGCGGCCCTCCACCAGCACCTTCGTATCCTCTGGCCGCAGCGATGCCGCTTGGCCCTGCTGTTCGACGATGGTCAGCGCGATCTCGTCCTGGTCCGCGCGCACGGTGCCGAACGAACGGCGCACCTTCACCGGCAGGGTCGCGTTGCGCTGCACCAGCCAGGTCGCCGCCAGCCCGTACTGATAGTCGAGCGCGAGCACGCCGAAGCCCCGCGAAACGACGGTATCGACCTGGATCTCGAGCATCCGGCGCACCGTAGCGACCGGCTGGCCGAAGGATGCGGCGACGCGTGCGATCGACTGGTCCAGATCGGCGGGTGCGGCATCGTGGATATCCGCGCCGTCGCGCAGTCGGCCGCGCGTGGTGAGATCGGCGAGGATCAGGCGTTCCATCTCGAGCTTATCGCCATAGAGCGCCGCACCGCGCGCCACCGAAAGGTCGGGGTCGCGCAGCTCGCCCGCGAGGCCGAGTTCCCTGTTCAGTTCGCGCGCCACCATCGGCATGCGTGACGAGCCGCCGACCAGCAGTAATCGGTCGACGGATGCGACGCCGCGCTTATTTGCCGCGGCCAGGCAGTCGCGGGTGAGGTCGATGGTGCGGCGCATCAGCGACGACGTCATCGCATCGACTTCATCGCGCGTCAATGGAATCACGGCTCGGGCGCCATCGTGCACGATCACCACATCGGTGCGGTCGGCGTCGGTCAGCTCGCGTTTGGCCCGCTCGGCGGCGAGCACCAGCATCTGCGAGCCCGCCGAATCGTCCAGTGGGTCTTCGGCATCCGGATTCGCTTCGCAGAACTTCTGCGACAGGTACAGCGCGATGCGCTCGTCCCAATCCGCGCCGCCGAGTTGGTGATCACCCTCGACTGCGAGCACCGAAATGCGACGGTCGGCCAACTCGATAACGGTGGCGTCGAATGTACCGCCGCCCAGGTCGTAGACCAGTACCGTCTCCCGCGCCCCCTGCTTGCCGACGTCGGTATCGGATTCGCGGTACTCCCCGGGCCCTACGGCGGCCCGCCCGTCGCCCGCCGCCACCCGCAACGGGCGGCCTGCGGCCGACTGTGCTTGCCCATGCGCTACCGCCTCCGGACCCGTCGCTCGCACCGCATGGCTGCCGCCGAGTCTGCCGAAACCGTACGAGAGCGCGGCGGCGATCGGTTCGGACAGCACACCGGCGACATCGAAGCCCGCATAGGTGCCCGCCTGGATGGTCGCGCGTCGCTCCTCGTCACCGAAATAGGCGGGAACCGTGATGACCACACGTTTCACCGGCTCGCCGCCACCGAATTCCGCATCCGAGGCAAGGCTTTTCAAGATGAGCGCCGAAACCGCGGGTGCCGACCAGGTCTGCCCATGCGCGGCAAAACGCCAATCGGTATCGCCCATCCGCCGTTTCACCAGCGCGCACACATGCTCCGGATCGAGACGGGCCTGCCGCCGCGCACCCTCGCCGACCAGATGGTCGAATGCGGAGGCGAACAGGACAACTGACGGCACGGTCGCCGCACCGTTCAATCCGATCATTACTTCAGGTCGACCGTCGGCGTCGATCCGCGCGATTGCCGAGTTCGTTGTGCCCAGGTCGATCCCGTAGACCCCCATGAGACGCGATGGTAGCAGCCGAATCCGACACCCGACCATCGGTCGATCCGCGAATCCGGCTGACGCCCAATCCAATCGGCTTGATCTCGGGTTATGGTGCGATCATGACCGAATCAGCGGCCCAGCGGACCGATGCTTCCGCGCAGTCCGAAGCACGCTCGGCCGAGCTGGTGCCCGACGGCGCGGCGCACACCATCGCGCACTTGGTCGAATCCCAAGCACGGCTCGGTGAACGAATCGAAGACCTGGGCCGCGTGATCGCCCGCCAAGCCGCGACCATCGAACGTCTCACCGATGCGGCGAGGGCGCGCGCCGAACAGGGCCGCGCCGATCTCCCCCTCATCGTCGAACTTTTCGCCCTGCACGGCGATGCCGCGGCCTGTGCGACGACGGCCGAATCGGTCCGTGAGCGAGCCGCTTTCGCGGCCATCACCACCCGGATCGAACGACTCATCATCGGCCGGGGCGGCAGTCTGGTCACGCCCCGAGCGGACGACGCCTTCGACGCACTCATCATGGAGGCCGCGGACACCACGAAGACCGACGATCCGGAGCTGGACCGCACCGTGGATTCGGTCATCTGGGCGGGCCTGATCGTCTCCGGTCGATCCGTCCGTCCAGCGGGTGTGGTGGTCCGCCGCTACCGGGCGTCGGCGTCCGCGCCCTAGGGCTCGAGCGTCTGTCGCCCGCTGGCTCCGGCGTCGAGCATCGGGTGGATATCGCAGGTACAGGTTTCAATGGTGGGACAGGTGCACCGCAGGCCCCATTCGACGATCGTTCGGGCCTGGGTGAGCGCGGCGATGCGGGCATCGATATCGGCCAGTTTCGCCGCGGCCAATGCCCGCGTTGCCGGCCGGCCCGGTGTTTCATCGGCCAGCAGCACCTTGATCTCATCGAGGGTGAATCCGGATATCTTGCACAGATCGATCGCCTCGAGCCTGGTCAGCACCGATTCGTCGTACATGCGCCGACCGCCGAGGCGGGTCGGCGGCCGGAGCAGACCCAACTCTTCGTAGTAGCGCAGCGTGGTGGCCGCGGTACCGGAACGCCGAGCGATCTCACCGATGGGCAGCTGTGATCTCACGGTATCGATCCTGCGGCGAGTACGCACTTGACTTCAAGTCGACTCTAAGTCGTTGAATTCCGGCATGACATCTCATACCTCCTCGGACCCCACATCGGCACTCGATTCACTGACCGGCGCGCGCTATGCGCTGTTGCGCAGCTACCGCCGCGACGGCACCGCGGTCGATACGCCGATCTGGTTTCGGATCGATGGCGACGCCCTGACCTTCCGAACCAAATTCGGTCCCAAGACTCGTCGATTGGCCGCCGGCCCACAGGTCGAACTGCGCCCCTGCGACTACCGCGGCCGGGTCGCCGACGGTGCCCGCGCCGTCACCGGGCGAGCCACGATTCTCGACGGCCAGACCGCTGAAGCCGCGAATCGTGCGCTGCACCAGCGGTACGGCTGGCAGTGGAATATCGTCCCGCTCATCAAAGTGCCCGGTGTGGTCAATGTCCATCGCGAACTCGGCCTGCGGGAAAGGCTCCGCAGAGCCAGGTCGAAGACGCTGTGGCCGGACAGCGCCATGGTGCGGGTCGACCTGGACCGCATCCCGTAGCCGAACCGAGCGGCGACTGTTCACTCCGCAACGACGCATTCGATCCCATGAACAATCCACGTTCGCAGTGGCGGCCAGAACCACCCCGGCGTCATCGAACCGACGCCCGGCCGACCGCGTCAGATGACCCGAGGCGGAATCTCGGTGCCGACTCTGGCCCAGCGACCGGATTCGGCGCGCCAGACGACCGCGATCAGACGCAGCACCATGAATGCGACCAACCCGGTCCAGATTCCGGCGATGCCCCAATCGAAGATCAGGGCAAGCCAGATGGCGGGCAGGAATCCGAACACGGCGGCTCCGAGGGTGGTGTTGCGGAGATAGGCGGCGTCGCCCGCGCCGAGCAGGACGCCATCGAGGGCGAAGACAATGCCCGCGATCGGGATAATGGCGACGAAGAACCACCAGGCGATATGGGTGCGGTCCAGAACGGCGGGGTCGTCGGTGAACAGCTTCGGGATCACGCTGGCGCCCGCCGCGAAAACCGCCGCCAGCACCAGCGCGAATGCGCCCGACCAGCGGGTAATGCGCCGCGCCAGTCCGCGCGCGCCGGATGCGTCGCCCGCGCCGAGCGCCGCGCCGACCAGGGTTTGGGCGGCGATCGCGAGCGAATCCAGGGTCAGGGCAAGGAAATTCCAGAGCTGCAGGACCAGTTGATGCGCGGCCACTGATGCCGCACCGAATCGAGCGGCGACCGCTGCCGCGGAGACGAAGCTCGCCTGGAAGGCGAGGCTGCGGGCGATCAGGTCACGACCGAGCACGAGTTGAGCCTGCATCACCGACCAGTGCGGCGCCAGCGAAACACGTTCGCGTACCAGCGCACTCAGGAACAACCCGGCTGTCACGGCCTGGCCGGTGACGTTCGCGACCGCCGAACCCGCCAACTCCAATCGCGGTGCACCCAGCAATCCGTGCACCAGCATCGGGCACAGCATCCCCGAAACCAGAAGTCCGGCAATAACGAACAGCAGCGGCCTGCGCGTCTCCTGCACCCCGCGCAGCCAGCCATTGCCCGCCATCGCGATCAAAATCAACGGCACACCGAACAACGCGATCCGCACCCAGACCAGCGCTGCCCCGGCGATATCCCCACCACCCGCGATCACATTCGTCAGTGGAACCGCAACCGCCTGTCCCACAACAAGAATCAGCGTCCCGGCGAAGACGGCGACCCAAGTCGCCTGTACCCCCTCCGCTATCGCACCGCGCTCATCACCGGCCCCATGCCGCCGTGCCGCCCGCGCCGTGGTCCCATACGACAGAAACGTCAGCTGCGAACTGACCTGCGCCAGAATCAATCCGCCAACCGCGAGACCAGCCAAGGCCAATGCCCCGAGCCGCCCCACCACCGCCAGGTCGAACAGCAGATAGATGGGTTCGGCCACCAGCACGCCCAGAGTCGGCAGCGCAAGCCCGATAATCCGTCGAGGGTCCACCCCACCAACCGAATCCGGCACATCCACAGTGATCTCCGGGGCAGCCGCGGGCTCCGGTATCCGATCCGCCACCGAATCGAGGCCATCCCCCGCTGCTCCGGGCGAGGAATCGGCTCGTATCTCACCCATCAATGCACCATTCCGACTCCGCCAGATCCCAAGATCGCCATCCATTCCGAAGCGAGAACTCGGCGACCGTGCGCCCGGACAGCACCGATGTGTCGTGCCCCTGCTGGACCGGACAGCCGACGGCCGCCGTGCTCACCCGAGTTCGGCCAGTAGAGCCGCGACTACCGACTCCGATGTGCCGGTCGTGGTGTAGCCGGCGGCGAACCGATGCCCACCACCGCCCAAAGACGTTGCGACCGTAGCGACATCGACGCCGTCCTGCGCACCGGGCGCACTATCGCGCGAACGCAGCGAGACGGTCCACCGATCCGCGACGGTGCGAGATTGTTTGAACACCGCGGCGACCCCGGCTTCGGCAGTGGTGCGGACGATATCGACCACACTCTCCACCTCTTCCGAGCGCACCCCATCGACATCCTCGCGGCGTACAAAGGCATATACCAGCCCGGTACCGCCACCCGCCTGCGGCTCCAACCGCGCCGTACCGAGCACCCGCGACAGCATCGGCAACCAGCCGAACGGATGCGTATCCATCAGTGACCGGGTGATTTCGGCGCCGTCGATGCCGGTGGCCAGCAACCGTTCGGCCAGCTGATGGGTGCCGGGCCGGACCCAGCGGAACGATCCGGTATCGGTGACCAGTCCGGCGTAAAGGCAATGTGCCACTTCGGAATCGATCGGCACCTGCCAGGCATCGAGCAGCCGGGCGATCAGACTCGTCGTCGACTCCGCGCCCGCGTCGATCACATTGATCGTCCCGAACCGGGTATTGGAGCGGTGATGATCGAGCACCAAAGTTGTTCGGGCTCCGGCCAATCGATCGGCGAGCGCACCGAGCCGGCCGGCACTGCCGCAGTCCACGGTGACGAGCAGATCCACCTCCGCCGGTACGTCGCCGGGCGGCACCAGATGCCGCACGCCGGGCAATGTCCGCATCGTAGCGGGCAGCTCGGCGGGTTCGGCGAACGACACCCAGACCGGAATGCCCCGACGGTGCAGCACCAATGCCAAGGCCAGCCCGCTGCCGATGGTGTCGGCATCGGGCTGCACATGACACAGGATGGTGACCGAACGGGCCGCGTTCAGTGCGGCAACGGCCGGTCCGAACTGGACCGCCGCATCGAGATCGACCCCCCTGGTACCCGGGTCGGCAGGCATCGTCGTCATCGCCTACCGCACGTCACTCGTCGGATTCGCGTTCGACCTTGTACGGGTCGGCGGCACCGGCATGGGTGGCGGTGGCCGCCACCTTCGCGACCGCGTCATCGGCGGCCCGCGCCCTGGCCAGCAGCTCCTCCATATCCCGCGCGGCGTCGGGCACCTTGTCGAGCACGAACGCCAACGTCGGGGTGAATTTCACACCGGTGCCAGCACCCACCTTGGAGCGCAGCACGCCCTTCGCCTTCTCCAGGCCAGCGGCCGCGGCCGCGTAATCCGGCTCCACGTCGAGGGTTTCGCCCATTACCGTGTAGTACACCGTCGCCTCGCGCAGATCGCCGGTGACCTTCGCATCGGTCACGGTCACGAAATTCAGACGCGGATCCTTCACCTCGTATTCGATCGCGGTCGCCACGATCGCGGAAATCCGCTTGGCGAGTCGGCGTGCCCTGGCTTGATCCACCATGGCTGAACCCTCCTCACTACTAACTCGTCAGTCCTCGGGTCCGAAGATCCTGCGGCGCACTGCCAGCAACTCTAACTCCGGACGTGCCGCGACGTGTCGTTCACATTTGTCGAGCACCTCGGTCAGATGGTCCATACCGGAACTGACCATGGCAACCCCCAGCAATGAGCGACGATGGCGGTCTTGTTCCCCACCCTCAGCAGCACTCACACCGAAGCGCTGCAATTCGGCCAGCACGGGCCGGATCACCGAACGCTTCTGCTTCAGCGAGTGCACATCTCCGAGCAGGATGTCGAACTCCAGTGCACCCAGGTACACCCAAGCCTCCCGTATCGATACCTACGAAATGATCGTCTCGGTGGTCCGGCACGGCATCAATACCGTGCCGGACCACCGGCACACGATCAGTCGCGCGGCTTCTCGCGCAGCTCGTAGGCCTCGATCACATCGCCTTCCTTGATGTCGTTGTAGGTCAACGTCATACCGCATTCGAAGCCCTCGCGGACCTCGGTGACGTCATCCTTTTCCCGCCTCAAGGTGGAGATCGTGACCGTCTCGGCGACCACCACGTTGTCACGGAGCAAGCGCGCCTTGGCATTGCGCTTGACCGAACCCGAGGTGACCATGCAGCCAGCGATATTGCCGACCTTCGACGAACGGAAGATCGCGCGGATCTCCGCCCGGCCCAGCTCGACCTCTTCGTAGATCGGCTTGAGCATGCCCTTGAGGGCCTTCTCGATCTCGTCGATGGCCTGGTAGATCACCGAGTAGTACCGAATGTCCACGCCTTCGCGGTTGGCCAGCTCGGTCGCCTTGCCCTCGGCCCGGACATTGAACCCGATGATGATCGCGTTCGATGCCGACGCCAGGTTGACGTTGGTCTCGGTGACGCCACCGACACCGCGGTCGATGACCCGCAGGCGCACCTCGTCGTCGATCTGGATGCCGAGCAGCGCCTCCTCGAGGGCCTCGACGGTACCGGAGTTATCGCCCTTGAGGATCAGGTTGAGCTCCGAAGTCTCCTTCAGCGCGGCATCCAGATCTTCCAGGCTGATCCGCTTGCGGCTGCGCGCGGCCAGTGCGTTGCGCTTGCGCGCATTGCGGCGGTCGGCGATCTGGCGAGCGATCCGGTCCTCGTCGACGACGAGCAGGTTGTCACCGGCGCCGGGCACCGACGTGAAGCCGATGACCTGAACCGGCCGCGACGGCAGCGCCGCGGCGACATCGTCGCCGTGCTCGTCGACCATGCGGCGGACGCGACCGTAAGCGTCGCCCGCCACGATCGAGTCGCCGACGCGCAGCGTGCCGCGCTGGATAAGTACGGTCGCCACCGGGCCACGGCCACGGTCGAGGTGCGCCTCGATGGCGACACCCTGGGCGTCCATATCCGGGTTGGCCCGCAGATCCAGCGCCGCATCCGCGGTCAGCAGCACCGCCTCGAGCAATTGCTCGATATTGGTGCCCTGCTTGGCGGAGATGTCGACGAACATGGTGTCGCCACCGTATTCCTCGGCAACCAGGTTGTATTCGGTCAGCTGCTGCCGGATCTTGTCCGGGTTCGCGCCTTCCTTGTCGATCTTGTTGACCGCCACCACGATCGGCACATCGGCCGCCTGCGCGTGGTTGATCGCCTCCACCGTCTGCGGCATGACGCCGTCGTCGGCGGCGACCACCAGGATCGCGATATCGGTGGCCTTCGCACCACGGGCACGCATGGCGGTGAACGCCTCGTGACCCGGGGTGTCGATGAAGGTGATGAGCCGGTCGCTGTCGCCGAGGTGGGTGAGCACCTGGTAGGCACCGATGTGCTGGGTGATGCCACCGGCCTCGCCCTCACGGACGTTGGCCTTGCGGATCGTGTCGAGCAGTCGGGTCTTACCGTGGTCGACGTGACCCATGACGGTCACCACCGGCGGACGCTGTTCGAGGTCTTCCTCGCCGCCCTCGTCCTCACCGTAGGTCAGATCGAACGATTCCAGCAGCTCGCGGTCCTCGTCCTCGGGGCTGACCACGTGCACGACGTAGTTCATCTCGCTGCCGAGCAGCTCGAGGGTCTCGTCGTTCACCGACTGGGTCGCGGTGACCATCTCACCGAGGTTGAACAGGGCCTGCACCAAGGCAGCCGGGTTCGCATCGATCTTCTCCGCGAAATCCGAGAGCGACGCGCCACGGGCGAGACGGATGATCTCGCCGTTGCCGCGTGGCAGACGAACGCCGCCGACCGCGGGCGCTTGCATGCTTTCGTACTCGGCGCGCTTCGCCCGCTTCGACTTGCGGCCACGACGAGGCGCGCCACCGGGACGGCCGAACGCACCGGCCGCACCGCCACGGCCACCGGGACCACCCGGACGACCGCCGCCACCGCCACCGGGACGACCACGGAAACCACCGGCCGCCGGAGCACCCGCACCGGCACCGGGGGCACCCGTGCCGCCGCCGCCCTGGCCACCGCGGTAGCCACCGCCACCGCCGCCGCCACCGGGACGACCGCCGCCACCACCCGGACCGCCACCGGGACGACCCGGACGGCCCGCACCTGCGCCGCCGCCGGGACCCGGACGGGCCGAACGTGCGGGCATGGCACCGGGATTCGGGCGCGGCGGCATCGAGCCGGGGCTCGGCCGCGGACCACCGGGACGCGGACCACCTTGGCCGGGACCCGGACGCCGCTCGCCCTGGGCGCCACCCGGACGAGGACCGGGACCGCCCTGGGCCGGACCCGGACGCGGCCCCTGGCCGGGACCGGGACGCGGGCCCTGGCCGGGACCCGGACGGGGTCCACCCTGACCGGGGGCCGGCCGCGGCGCGGGACGCTCACGATCGGGCGCGGAGGAGAAGGGATTGTTGCCGACGCGTGGGGCCTTCGGACCCGGCTTCGGTCCGGCCGCGGCCGGACCACCGGGACGCGGACCACCCTGCGCGGGTGCACCCGGACGCTGCTGACCGGGACGTGCGCCACCCGGTGTCGGGCGGGGTCCGCCCTGAGCCGGAGCGCTCGGCGCCGGAGCGGCCTTCGCGGCCGGGGCCGCCGGGGTCTCCTGGACCGGGGTGGTGTCCCGCGGGGCGGGCTTGGCCGCCGGACCGGGACGCACGGCCGGGCCGGGCCGGACCGCATCGGACGGACGGGCAGCCGGAGCCGCCGTCTCACGGGCGGCCGGAGCCGCCGGGGTCGCCGCCTGCGCAGGCGCTGGGGTACGTGGACCGGGACGCGGACCGCCTGCGGCGGGCTTCGCGGCCGGAGTGCTCGACGGTGCGGAACCGGAGCGCGCCCCGGACTTCGCAGCGCCGTTCGCCGGGGCGGACTTGCCTGCCACCGACTCGCGCAGTCGACGTGCGACGGGTGCTTCCACCGTCGAGGACGCCGACTTCACGAACTCGCCCTGCTCCTTGAGCCTTGCGAGTAGTTCTTTGCTCGTGACACCGAGTTCTTTGGCCAACTCGTGCACGCGGGCCTTGCCTGCCACTGCTCTCCTCACTGAGAGGTCGAGCAGTGCCTCCGCCTAGGGATGGCGGGCCCGCACGACCTCGGGTTATCTCCGATGGACGTTCATCGTTGGTGCTTCACGGTGTGCTCATGAGTGCTCGTGCCTGTTCTCGAGGTACTTCTCCAGGGCTGAGATATCCAGATTTCCGGACACTCGTAGTGCTCTGCCGAATGCTCGGCGTCGTTCTGCGGTGCGCAAACAAACCGAAACGGGGTGCAGCCAGGCACCCCGTCCGGGAAGTCTGCGCTGCGGATCGGGAACTATCGCAACAACCTCGGAACCGTCACCGGTCTCACAGTCCTGCGCCACGATCCGCAACAGATCGACGGCCAGCTCGCGCTTTCGGCATCCGATACACGTCCGCACCGGAGCCGCTCGACGTCGGTGCGCCGGGACTTGCTCGGTGGTGCGTTCGAACAAAGGAACCGAAGGCTCGTGCTGAACCTGACACCACTCTACCGCTGTCCCGCTCGGAACACCGAACCCCGTCCCTTTCGAAGTTACGAACATGTCATCCGATGGGCCCGATTGGCGGGAATCGGTCAACTGCGATGCGCCTCCGTCCGCACGCTGCCGCTGCCCGTATCCGGTGCGGCATCGCTACGGATATCGATCCGCCAGCCGGTCAGGCGAGCCGCCAACCTGGCGTTCTGCCCTTCCTTGCCGATGGCGAGCGAGAGCTGGAAGTCGGGCACGACCACCCGGGCCGCACGCGCCTCCGGATCGACGATGGTGACCGAGACCACTTTCGAGGGCGAAAGCGCATTACCGACGAAGGTCGCCGGATCATCGGCGTAATCGATGATGTCGATCTTCTCCCCGGCCAGTTCGCTCATCACATTGCGCACGCGCTGCCCCATCGGGCCGATACAGGCACCCTTGGCGTTGACACCGGGCACGGTGGTGCGCACGGCGATCTTGGAGCGGTGTCCGGCCTCGCGGGCGACGGCGACGATCTCCACCGAGCCGTCGGCGATCTCGGGCACCTCGAGCGCGAACAGGCGGCGCACCAGATTCGGGTGGGTGCGTGAGAGGGTGATCTGCGGACCGCGCGGACCACGGGATACGCCGACGACATAGCACTTGATCCGGTCGCCGTGCTCGTAGCTCTCCCCCGGCACCTGCTCGGCGGGCGGGATCAGCCCCTCGGTGCCGTGCAGTTCGCTGCCGATGCGCACCACCACGGTGCCGCGGGCATTGGCGCGGGCATCGCGCTGCACCACACCGCCGACGATGTCGCCCTCGTGAGTGGAGAACTCGCCGAAGGACTTCTCGTTCTCGGCATCACGCAGCCGCTGCAGCACCACCTGGCGCGCGGTGGTCGCCGCGATTCGACCGAAACCCTCTGGGGTGTCGTCCCATTCGGAGATCACATTGCCGTCGACGTCAAGTTCGCGGGCCATCACCCGGACCACGCCGGTCTTCTGATTGATATCGATGCGCGCGTTGGGCTGGTGGCCCTCGGTGTGGCGGTAGGCCGTGAGCAGTGCCGACTCGATCGCGGAGATCACGGTCTCGATCGAGATCCCTTTATCGGCGACAATCGCGCGCAGGGCTTCGATTTCGATGTTCATTCCACGATCCCTTCGGTCGGCGCATCGGACGCGTCTAATGATTCGGTTGGTGCATCGGTTGTTCCTCGGACATCGGTGGCGAGGTCCACCGCTTCCTCTTGTCCCGGCCGCGGACGGCCGGGCGCGACTCCGCCCGCGAGTTCCAGTTCCCGCGCGCCGGGTGGGTTGAACTCCACCTGGACGACGGCCTCGGCGATATCGGCCACCGGAACGTGCACCCGGTGCGGCTTGTTCTTGCCGCCGAGCACCAACGCCACTGTGTCGTCGGTGAGCATGCCGACCCTGGCCTCGAACTTGTCCGATGACTTGGGATCCGGTGACGGTGCACCAGCGCGGAGTTTGATCCGCACCTTGCGGCCCTGCGCGCGGCGCCAGTGCCGGTCGGCGGTGAGCGGACGGTCGATGCCCGGGCTGGTCACCTCGAGCAGGTAGGGGGTTTCGCCGAAATCGCCCGCCTCGTCGAGGACCTCGGACAGCTCGGCACTCAGTTTCGCGATCGAGTCGAGATCGGAGGCCGCGTCGCTGTCCACGATCACCTGCACCCGAACCCGCGCATCCACATGCGTGCCCGTCGTCGAGATCTCGACACCCTCGAGGTCGAATCCTCGGCGCTCGACGAGTCCAGCAACAAGCTGGCTCACCCTTTCCTCGGTCGGCATGGGCATGTGGGGCGGCTCCTGGTTCAGTTGTCAGACGGCTGATCTGTCCAGCGAACTGTGGGCAGTCGCTGGCGGAAAAATTTCTCTACCGAAGATCTAGCGTAACGCGCTCCGAGAGTGTAATGGACCAGCGGCCTCGAGCAAGTTTCCTGGCCACACGCCTGCGACACGGCGCGGCGGGTGCCGTGCCGACCGGACGGTAGGCGTGCGGCCGACCTTGCGGTAGATGCGCGGCCGGCGGTGCGGTGGCCGCTTGGTCGGTGGTGCCTCGTGAATCTGGCACGATGGTGCCGTGCCCATCCGCCTCCCCGCCCCGCCGCGCGCCGGGTGCACTTCCGGCATCCCCGAAGACCGGGACCGAGTCCAGCACAGCGACGCTGGCACCGGTCGCCCGAACATCGTCGACCGCCGGACCGCGCTGCGGCTGGCAGGCGGCGGTGCGGTGGGCGCACTGGCCGTCGGCGCGGTGGCCGGGTGTACGGACAAGAAGGTGTATGAACCCGATCCGCTTGCCGCACAAGAGGTGCTGGCCCTCGCCGACGCCGCGACTGCGACCGCGGCGATCGCCGTGACGCCACAGCGGCACGCCGCGCTGACCGCGATCGCCAGCGAACGCACCGAACACGCCGACGCGCTGCGCGCCGAAATCAACCGCGTCATCGGCGTTTACGGCGATGGGACCACCCCGGCGCACCGCACCCGGCAACCCGCCCCATCCGCCGCCGCCCCTGCGGCGTCCGGTACCGAAACAACGCCCACCCAGCCGGCGAGCATCGACGAGCTGCGCACGCGCCTCACCAAATCGCAGCAGTCCGCAGGCGATCTCGCCCACACCCAATCCGGTTACCGCGCAGGGCTATTGGCCTCCATCAGTGCGGCATGCGCGGCCCATGCGGGGGTCTTGCTCGCGTGAATCGTGCCGAACACCAAGCCTTGTCCGAAGCCGGGAACGCGCCCCCGACCGACATCGCCCACCGAGCTGCTGCCCGCTTTGCGCACGGCTCACCTCCTCAGGCAGAGATGAGCAGATGACCGAAGCCGAACGCCACGCCTTGCTCGACGCATTGCGCGCCGAATACTCGGCGGTATACGCCTATGGGGTGATCGCGGCCTATGCCGCCGCCGAGCGAACCCGGTTGGTCGCCCAGGACACCGCCGCCCATCGCGCCCGTCGCGACACCGCCATCGATGCGCTGCAGTTGGCCGGAGTGGCGGCGCCGCCGCCCGACGCGGCCTATGCCACACCGTTCCCGGTGAACGACCCGATCCCAGCCGCGAATCTGGCCGTCACGGTGGAAACCGACACCGCCGTCGCCTGGCGCTCGGTCGTCGAAAACGGCACCTCGGACCCCATCCGCCGGATGGGCGTCGACGCCCTCACCGAATGCGCCGTCCGCCTGGCCACCTGGCAATCAATCCTCGGCACCAACCCGCCCACCACCGCCTTCCCCGGCAAGGCCTGACCCTGCCCCACGCTTCCCAATGCCACGCGCCAATTCGCCGGACGCGGCAGGCCGAAGCAGACTCGACAACCACACCCGACACGGCAGGCCGCGCCGGGCACGTCGTACCGAGCCGGGCGCGGCCTACCGCAGTTGGGCGGGAATGTGGGGTTATGGGCGCATTTCGTAGGTGCCGTCGTAGGCGGCGACCTGGGTCCAGATGCGGTCGAAGCGGGGGCGGTCGGTTACCGGGGGACGCAGGGAGGAGGCGGCCCAGGCCTGTTGGCCGGGGGTGGCGGAGGGCTTGCCGTAGAGGGTGGTGGCGTAGCCGTTGAAGTCGCGGATCTGGAAGTCGAAGATCTGGTCGAGCATGTCGCGGTCCAGGCCGGTGATGGCGGCCTGCTCCAGGATCAGCTGGCCGTAGACCACCAGGGAGAACAGGTGGCCGATGGTCAGCATGAAGTCCAGGTCCTGCTGCTGGCCGGCATCGGGTGCGGCCGTGGTCAGCAGGGTGCGCAGGGCCTGGGCCTGCTCGTAGAAGCGGGCGACGTTCGGTACATCGGTGTGCTTGTCGTAGACCGTGGTCCAGTCGGCGAACTGCACCTTGCCCGCGCCGCGGGCCGGGCCTTGCCGGAAGAAGAACTCATCGTCGGCCGCGTCGTGCCGGGCGCCGATCTCCGGGTAGTCCTTCGGGTTGAACAGGTAGTTCGGCATGAACTTCAGGATCTGGCCGACATTGACGTGCACCGTGCCCTCCAGCCGGGGCAGCGTGCCGATATAGCGGGCGACCTGGGCGAAGTAGGTGTTCTTCTCGAATCCCTTGGCGGCCAGCACATCCAGTAGCAGCGTCATGACGGTCTCGCCCTCGGAGGTCACCTTGGACTTCGTCATCGGGTTGAACAGCAGATAGCGCCGGTCCTCGAGGCTGGCGCTGCGGAAGTAGTCGACGGCGCGGTCGCTGAACAGCCTCATCGCGACGATGCGCGCGTAGGCATCCACGAAATTCGTTCGCACATGCGGGAATTCGGTGACGGCCCGGCCGTAGAGAATGCGGTTGTTGGAGTGCGTGATGGCCTCGTAGAACGAGTGCTC
Organism: Nocardia sp. NPDC004278; assembly: GCF_053602975.1. NCBI lineage: Bacteria > Bacillati > Actinomycetota > Actinomycetes > Mycobacteriales > Nocardiaceae > Nocardia > Nocardia sp. NPDC004278. The sequence continues at coordinate 303,147 of NZ_JBSGEQ010000003.1, read as the reverse complement.
GACCATGCCGATGCTGCCGTGGCACAGGTTGAACTTGCCGACGTTCACGGTGTTCAGCGCGGCGGAGAAGGCCTCGGGACCGGTGGACAGGATATCGGCGGCGGTCACCGGGTAGTCGTGCAGCGCGAAGGTGCTCACATACAACTGGCCGTGGATGACATTGTCGATGAGTTCATAGTTGTCGTGGCGACTGTCGGCGGCGAACCAGACATAGCCGTCCGCGCCGTCGATATCGGCGCGACGGGAGAACACCGACACCATCGATGCGACATTGCCATTGCCGATGTAGTACTTGACGCCGTTGGCGTGGAAGAGAATTCCGGCTTCGGCGTCCGCGCTGCCCGGTTCGGTCGGCGTCAGGATCAGATCGGTGTTGTAGATGTCGGCACCGTGGTCACGCTCGGACAGGCCGAACGCCATTACCTGACCGTCGACGAGATCGGCCGCGGCGCGCTTCTTGGCGGCCTCGTTATCGCTCTGCCAGATCGGGCCGAGGCCAAGGATGGTGACCTGTTCGGCGTACCAGTACGCCAACCCGTAGAACCCGAAGATCTCCGACAGCGCCGCATTGCGCGCACCGTCCCAGCGCCGGTTCTCATCGCCGTCGGCGTAGGCGGCGGGCGTCAGGAAGGTCGCGAACAGCTTTTCCTTCTTGACGAACTCGAGGAAATCCGACACCCACACCGCATCGGCATCATCGGCCAGCAACTGCCGCTTACCCCGCGATTCGAACCACTCGATGGTCGCCTTCAACAGCCGCCGCGTCTCGGCGTCGAACTGCTTCGGGTCATAGGTGGCGGGGTTGAACAACAACGCGTCGGTACTCGTCATGCTGTTAACTTACCAGCGGGTAACAGCAGCCTGGAGTGGGTCTGGCAATACCGCTGGCCACGAATCGTGCCTACGGAACCGTAGGTCAGGGCGGATATGAGAAGCCCGGACGACCCCGGCTGCTGTCATCATCAGCATTGCCGCAGTCGCCCGGGCTCGGCTATCGGTCGCCGAAGGCGGACCTATCGTTCGCCACGCACCTGCGCGAGCACCGATTCGACCACCGCATCGGCGGGGACCTCGATGGACTCCCCGGTGAAGCGATCGCGAATCTCGACCTTGCCCTCGGCCCAGCCGCGACCGACGACCACGATCAGCGGAACACCGATCAGCTCGGAATCCTTGAACTTCACCCCGGGCGATGCCTTGCGGTCGTCGAGCACGACCTCGAGTCCGGCCGCATCCAACAGTGCCGCGACCTGTTCGCCACCCTCGCGCGAGGAGTCGTCCTTATTGGCGATGACCACGTGCACATCAAACGGCGCGACCTCGCGCGGCCAGCGCAAGCCCTTCTCATCGTGCTGCTGTTCGGCGATGACCGCGACCATGCGCGAGACCCCGACGCCGTAGGAGCCCATGGTGAGCCGCACCGGCTTGCCGTTCTCGCCGAGCACGTCCACCTCGAACGCGTCGGTGTACTTGTTGCCGAGCTGGAAGATGTGGCCGATCTCGATGCCGCGCGCCGATACCAGGACGCCACGGCCGTCCGGCGAGGGATCGCCATCGCGCACCTCGGCGGCCTCGATGGTGCCGTCGGGGGTGAAGTCGCGGCCAGCGACCAAGCCGACGACATGTTTGCCAGGCTCGTCGGCGCCGGTGATCCAGCTGGTGCCGGTGCCGATGCGCGGGTCGACCAGGTAGCGAACACCATTGGCCTGCAGCGCCTTCGGGCCGATATAGCCCTTCACCAGGAACGGGTTGGCGGCGAAATCGGCCTCGGTGAGCAGTTCCACCTCGGCGGGTTCAACCGAAGCGCCGAGGCGCTTGTCGTCGATCTCGCGGTCGCCGGGAACGCCGATGCCGAGCAGTTCGGTCTTACCGTCCGGATGGCGCAGCTTCACCATGATGTTCTTCAAGGTGTCGGCGGCGGTGATGGGACGGTCGGCGATGCCCGTGCCATTGGCCCAATCCACCAAGGTCGCGATGGTCGGGGTGTTCGGGGTGTCGTGTACGACCGCGGCGGGCAGACCCTCGATCGGCCTCGATTCGGCAGCGGGCGTGACCACCGCTTCCACATTCGCCGCGTATCCGGACTCCCGGCACACCACGTAGGTGTCCTCGCCGACCGGACTGTCGGCGAGGAATTCCTCCGACGCACTGCCGCCCATCGCGCCCGAGGTGGCCGCGACGATGACGTACTTGACCTCGAGCCGGTTGAAAATGCGCTGGTAGGCCTCGCGGTGTGCGCTGTAGCTGGCCTTGAGCCCGTCCTCGTCCAGGTCGAAGGAGTAGGAGTCCTTCATGATGAATTCGCGCCCGCGCAGGATGCCAGCGCGGGGACGCTCCTCATCGCGGTACTTCGTCTGGATCTGGTACAGCGTGACCGGGAGATCCTTGTACGAGCTGTATTCACCCTTCACGGTGAGCGCGAACAGCTCCTCGTGGGTGGGGCCGAGCAGATAGTCGGCGCCCTTGCGGTCCTGCAGCCGGAACAGGCCGTCGCCGTATTCGGTCCACCGGTTGGTGGTCTCGTACGGATCGCGCGGCAGCAGGGCGGGCAGTGAGATCTCCTGCGCGCCGATGGCGTTCATCTCCTCCCGCACGACCTCCTCGACCCGCCGCAGCACCCGCAGGCCCAGCGGTAGCCACGAGTACACGCCCGGGGCGATGCGCCGCACATATCCGGCACGGACGAGGAGTTTGTGACTGGGCACCTCGGCGTCGGCGGGATCGTCGCGCAGGGTACGCAGGAATAGGTGGGAGAGGCGGGTGATCACGGACGACAGGGTAGTCGCTGGCCGAGCGATGTCTGCAAGGCATCGGCCCATTTCGGCGCGAGCGGGGTCCGTCGTTGCGCAGGCAACCGCCTCCGAGCCCTGACCGCTCACCGCTCCGCTCGCCGACAACCGAGTCCGCCGCACACCGACGCACGCTGACACATGGCATGCTCGCCGACACTTACTCACGGCACCGCCTCGCCGACACCCGACTCCGGCGCACGCCGCATTCATGGCACGC
>NZ_JBSGEQ010000003.1:104818-300043 GCF_053602975.1 Nocardia sp. NPDC004278 | reverse complement strand
CATGCTCGCCGACACTCACTCACCGCACTGCCTCGCCGACACCCGACTCCGGCGCACGCCGCATTCATGGCACGCTCGCCGACACTCACTCACCGCACTGCCTCGCCGACACCCGACTCCGGCGCACGCCGCATTCATGGCACGCTCGCCGACACTCACTCACCGCACCGCCTCGCCGACACCCGACTCCGGCGCACGCCGCATTCATGGCACGCTCGCCGACACTCACTCACCGCACTGCCTCGCCGACACCCAACTCCGCCACACACCGACGCACGCTGTACACATGGCACGCTCGCCGACACTCACTCACGGCACCGCCTCGCCGACACCCGACTCCGCCGCACACCCGACACGCACTGAGTTCATGGCTCGCTCGCTGACACTCGCGTGCGCGCCGGTACCGTATCCGGTCGTGCTGGTCCTGCTTCCCCCTTCCGAAACCAAGTCCGACGGTGGAACCGGCGGACCGCTAGAGCTGGAGTCGCTGGCGATGCCCCAGCTCACGGCGGTGCGCGATCGGCTCATCGACGAGGTCGTCAAGCTGGCCGCCGACCCGGACACCGCGCGTGCGGTACTCGGCCTCGGCAAGGGGGCCGATACCGAAATCGCTCGCAATGCGGCGTTGCGCAGCTCCGCGACCCGGCCCGCCCTGGAGCGCTACACCGGCGTCCTCTACGACGCTCTCGATGCCCGCTCCTTCACCAAGGTGCAACGCGCCAAGGCCTATGCGCGCCTCGGTATCGGCTCGGCACTGTTCGGCGCTGTGCGCGCGGACGACCTCATCCCCGCCTACCGTCTCTCCGGCGGTGCCAAGCTCCCCGGCCTGTCGACCCTTTCCGCCATCTGGCGCGATGTCCTGCCCGACGCCTTGCACGCCGAGGCCGCGGGCGAACTCGTCATCGACCTGCGTTCGGGCACCTACCAGCAGCTCGGCCGCGTCCCCGATGCCATCACTGCCAATGTCCTCACCGAACACCCCGACGGCTCGCGAACCGTGGTCAGCCACTTCAACAAACACCACAAGGGCCTACTCGCCCGCGCCCTCGTCCTCACCCGCGCCGACCCCACCGACATCCGCACCGTCGCCCGCATCGCCACCAAATCCGGCCTGCGCACCGAAATAGCCTCCCCCACCGAACTCCTCATCATCACCACCTAGACGCTTTCGGCGGCCAGCCAGGAACCGGTTCGGCGGATGCGGCGGGCCAGGTCGGCGGCTCGGGTCAGGCGCGTCAGCCAAGGTTCCGAGTTATCGAGGTCGCGCCAGCACCAGCGGACCACTATCCACCCGAGGGCGCGCAGCGCGTCGTCGCGGACCTTCTCGGCGACCGATTCCGCTGATGGGTGAATGTTGTTGCGGTGCTGGCCCATTTCGTCGAATTCGCCGACGACACCGAGTGTTGGGAACAGGAAGTCGACTCTGGCCACGACGGTTCCCCGCACATCCAGGATGGTGGGCTGCAGTTCCGGCATCGGGAGGGCGGAGTTGTGCAGCGCAACCCGACTGCGGGATTCGCCAGGGCTCTCGGCCCGCCCGTCGAGGAATTCGATGACTCGACGGGCCGCCGGACAGCCGGGACGTCCGGTGGACCGCATCAGTTGCTCAGCAAGTTCGGCACGGGATGTTCGGCCGAGACGCAGCGCGGCATCACCTATTACTACTGCCTGTTCGAAAGGCATGGTGCGGGCCAGATCGATGATCGTGCGCGCCACCGTCGTCACCCGCAGGTCACCGATCCGCACGATCTCGTCCGGTTCCGTCGACGCGGCATGCATCACGACTCGGGGACCGATGCGCGCCCCGGTCTTTCGGTTGCGGGTCAGGTGCACTCGCGTCAGCGGTACGAACCACACCGGTAGCCCATGGGCGACCGCCGCGGAGACATGGCTGACAACCGCGGCGGAACTCGCGCCCGCGGCGACCGCGCCGGTCAGCACCGAATGCCGTTGTGCGGCATTGAGTTCGCCGACATCACCGGTATTGACATAGTGCCCGCGACAAATCCGGTGCCAGGATCGGCCGCGCAGTTCACGACCGGCGACGCCGGCCTGAAGCGCGGCCTGCCGGGAGATCGTTTTCGGTAAGTCCACACCACGATGCTCCCGAGCGGACCATGCCGCCAAAAGCCCCGATCCGCGAAATGTGGACAACTCGCAGGCTGTGGATAAATCCGTGCGCTGACGAGGGCGGTGCGGGCTGGGGCTGCACAGCGCCCGCGGGTAATCGGGGTAACCCGCCCGGCAATGGTGGACTGGCTGTGTCCTTCGGCACCGTGGCCACCATATCGGCGATCGGACGGATCACCACGCACACTCGGTCCCGGCATCGGGCAGGGCCACCGCCTGGGCGCGCAGTCTGGCCAGTCGCCACAGCAGTGTCCGCCGAGGGCAGGGCAGACCGGCGAGATGTTCCATAGTGGGGATGAGAAGGTGACGTGCCTCGGAGCGCTGGAGCTCGCAGTACAGCTCCTCGACGGCGCCACCGTCGCCCGTTTCGCGGAACACCGCCGCCAGATCGAATCCCTTTTCCCTGGCGAAGCGGTGCAGCCGCTGCTCGCACCGGTCGACTCCGTCGGCGACCAAGGCCGTGCGAATAAGTGCGTACATCAGCGGACGCACAGTTGCGGGCATCTCAACCACCCCCTCGATCAAATATCTTCTGCCGCAGCGGTATCGGGCACACGCACGATGGGCAGCTCGCCGATGGCATAGCGCTGACGCAGCCCCGCCTTGTCGTACTTGCCGACGGAAGTCTTCGGAATCTCCGGCAACACCGTCCACCGTTCGGGCAGTTGCCATTTCGGTACCCGGGCCGCCAGGAGGGCGCGGATGTCACGCACCGAATACTCATCCGGCTCCGACCAAACCCTCTGCTCAACGACGGTATCGAGATGCCGCGAATCACGGCCGCGCACTTCATGGCCCACGATGCGAGCCTGGGCCGGCAGAATATGGTCTCCATCGTCCCGCGCGGTAACGACACCCTCGTACTCGGTGGATTGGTCGAACCCGGCGAATGGTCCCTCGACCTCGATGGCGAATACCGGGATTGCGCGCACCTATCAGCCGAAAGATGAAGAGGGCGAACAGCTTCCGCTGGAGTCGACGCGCGGCCCGGTGCGGATTTATCGGTAGACCGCGCAGCAGGGTCCTGATCTGGTGCCGGGCGCCCTACGTAATCCGTTGTCCGAGAGTAAAGTACGTCTAGCATGCAGGGAGGTACTGTTGGATTCCGGTCGAGCGTTGATATATCGCGATCAGGCTGGTGCGATGGTCGTCCGCTACCCGGCCGGTCCGCAGACGGCAGTGTGGATTACCCGCGACGAGCTGGCGCTGAAATGGCGCAGGCATGAGGTGTGGCTGATCGCTGCGGGCGTCACCCTCATCATCATGGGCTACCGCCTGCTCCGGTATCTGATTTCGCTGACGGTTTCGCCCGGTCGCTATCGCACCTGGACCAGCGGTTTCGCCGTGGTGGTGACGACCTTGGCGATCTATGTGGGCGTGCTGGTGGTTCTGGCGGCGCTGTCGGTGCTGGAAGCTCGGCGCGGATCGCCGCGGGTGCGGCGTTATGCGGATCCGGGTGCGGTATTGCAGCTCCGGTACCTGAGCGACGGTCTGGAGTTGACGACCGCCGTCGAGTCCGTGACCTACCCCTACGATCGGATCAAGCGGATCCGGATCCAGGAGCACACCGTGGCGGTGTCCGGTGAGCTGGGCCTGCGAGTGCTTCCGCGCGAACTCTTTCCAGCAGAGGCACTGTCATTCCTCGAGCGTTCGACAGCGGTGCGGCTGCGCTAGGCGAGAAGTGGCTAATTGTAGAGGGAATTCCGGTTCGGCTAGAGCATGTCGGCGTCGGCGGACAGGTCGCGAATGAGCAGTGCGGTGTGCAGCGAGGTGCGGGATTCACCGTCCTCGAGGTCGACGTCGAGGACTCGCTCGATGCGGGCGAGCCGATCGTAGAGGGTCGGTCTGCTGATATTGAGCCGCTTGGCGAGTTCGGTCTTATTGCCCGCCACATCGAGGAACTGCCGCAGCGTGCGCGTCAGATCCGCCGCATGCTGAATGTCGTAGCGCAGCAACGCACTCAGCTCCGTTTCGGCGAAACTCTGCACACCGGGTTCATTGCGGATCAGCGAGAGCAGTCCGCGCAATCGGATATCGCCGCTGCGATAGAACGGCCGCGGCTCTGCCACGCGAGCGACAGGCCCCGAGGCAATAGCGGAGCGTACCCCCGCCGTGCCCCGTGAGCGCGGTAAATCGGATACCGACGACTCCAGCGACAGCGCAACCTCGGCGACGTGCGACGCGTGCGCCAACTCGCGCGCGGTATCCAGCAGCGAATCCCCCTCGGCGCCAACGCCGATGACCACGCGGTGCACCCCGTCCACCCGCCGCACCTCGGCGGTGATCGCCGTGCATACGGTACGGAGCGTGTCGTCCAGATCGGCGCTGCGCACAACCGCGAGCACCATGCTGACCCGATCGCCGTGCTCGGCCGCGGTCAATGCGGTCGCCTTCGACAGTCCGAGTCCGTGGGTCACCGCGTCCAGCACGCCCGCACTGCGGCGCTGCCTGGCGACCTGGTCGGCTTCGGCAAGGGCGGCGACGGCTACCGCGAGCGGAACGTAGTTCACCCGACGGGTCAGCAGACCCAGCGCGGCCGCCCTGGCCTGCGCATCGCGCTCGTCGAGTACGCGGCCATTGACCATATCGTCGATGAGTCCGGTCTGCGCCTGCCGACGCAGGCCGAAGCGGTCCTTGTCGATCATCCGGTGCAGCGTCAGCGTCTGGGCCGCGCGCTCCAGCACCATGCGCGCCCGCGGCGTCGGGACCCGACTCGATCGCAGAATCAGCCGACCCCACCGCTGGGTATGCGGGCCGACCGCGACCACATCCCACCCGTCGGGCCAGAGTCGCGAGGTGGTCTCCCAGTTCTCCAGGATCGTCGAGGTACTGGCATGCCGGGCGGTCAGCGCGAGTACCCGGTGCGCCAGATCTTCCAGCACCACCGAGGAATCGAGCATGTCCGCGGCGGTTTTGACGATCTCGGCCAGCGAGGCCCGGCGCACACTCAACTCGGTGAACGTCTCGTGCACGGTGCGCGCGAACTCCAGTTCGGCGTACTGGTCGGCCACGATGACCCGGTGCACCGCCTCGGTGATCTCCACGAATCGGGTGACCCGATGCAGCGCGACCACCGGCAGCTCGAGTTCATCGGCCAGTTCCACGACTACCCGCGGCAACTCCGGCACAGCATCGCCGAGTTCCACAACCAGCCCGGCCACCCCCGCCGCAGCCAGCGACCGCAGATAGGCGACCGTCGATTCGTCACCACCGGTCAGTGCCAAGCCCGTTGTCAGCATCAGTTCCCCGCCGACCAGCAGTTCGGCGACATCCGGCAGGTCACTGACGTGCACCCACCGCACCGGCCGATCCAGCGATCCCCCACCGACGACCTGCGGCTCGCCCGCGCGCACGACCGGCATGGCCAGCACATCGGCAACGGAGAGCAGCACCTACGAATTGTAAAACCAAATCCGAAATCACGTACAGATCGTTGGGTCGATATGGCCGGTCCATAGTGCAGAGTTAGGACCACAACAGCATCCGACACACCGTCACCACCGGCACACCGCTGAACGGCTACGGCCGACCACCGACTGCCAACCGCCAATAGCCGCCAAACCACCAACCGACGACCGACGGCCATCAACCACCGAGCGACGGCCACCACCGGCCGCCAACCACCAACCGACGGCCGCCAGCGACGAGCGACGAGCGACGAGCGACGAGCGACGAGCGAGTGTCTATCGCCAGCCCGACCGTCAAGCCCGGCAGACACAACCAGATGACCCCACCCCGGCGAACCCTGGGACCCGATCAAAGCATCCGCGCGGCACCGCCCACGGCGCACATCCGGGATCCCGGTGACCGGCCGGGGACAACGGTGCATCGGCACCCAGCACTCAGTGGTCGACGACACCCCCAACGCTCACGGACGAATCGAGGAGATATGCAGACAATCGCGCACTGGCTCGACGGCAAGCCCTTCGCTGGCACGAGTTCGGCGTCCGCGCCGGTGACGAATCCGGCGACCGGGGTGGTGACCGGGCAGGTCGCGCTGGCCGGTGTCGAGGATGCCAGGGCGGTGATCGAATCGGCCAAGGCGGCGTTTCCGGACTGGCGCGATACCTCGCTGGCGCGGCGCACCCAGATCCTGTTCCGGTTCCGCGAACTGCTCAATGAACGCAAGGAAGAACTCGCCGAGCTGATCACGGCCGAGCACGGCAAGGTGCGCTCCGATGCGCTCGGCGAGGTGACCCGCGGCCTGGAGGTAGTCGAATTCGCCTGCGGTGTACCGCATTTGGTGAAGGGCGGATTCACCGAGAATGCGTCGACCAAGGTGGATATCTTCTCGATCCGCCAGCCGCTCGGCCCGGTCGCGGTGATATCACCGTTCAACTTCCCGGCGATGGTGCCGATGTGGTTCTTCCCGATCGCGATAGCCGCCGGGAATACCGTGGTGCTCAAGCCGAGTGAGAAGGATCCGTCCTCTTCGCTGTGGCTGGCCGAGCTGTGGCACGAGGCCGGTTTGCCCGCAGGGGTTTTCAATGTGCTGCAGGGCGATAAGGTCGCGGTCGACGAACTGCTCGACAATCCGAATATCAAGGCCGTCTCATTCGTCGGCTCGACACCGATCGCGAAGTACGTCTACCAGCGCGGCACCGCCAATGGCAAGCGCGTACAGGCGCTCGGCGGCGCCAAGAACCATATGGTCGTGCTGCCCGACGCCGACCTGAATCTGGCCGCCGACGCCGCAGTGAACGCCGGATTCGGCTCCGCGGGTGAGCGTTGTATGGCGATCAGCGTGGTGCTCGCGGTCGGCGCGGTCGGCGACGAACTGGTCGCCAAGATCACCGAGCGCGCCAAGACCATCAAGACCGGCGATGGCACCCGCGATACCGATATGGGCCCGCTGGTGACCCGTGCGCACCGCGATCGCGTCGCCGCCTATATCGATGCGGGCGATTCCGCCGGTGCCACTGTCGTTCTCGACGGACGCGGCGTTCGGGCCGACGGGGAGGCGGACGGATTCTGGCTCGGGCCAACGATTCTCGATCACGTCGGCACCGAGATGAGCGTCTACACCGACGAGATCTTCGGCCCGGTGCTGTCGGTCGTGCGGGTCGACAGCTACGACGAGGCGCTGGCCCTGATCAACGACAACCCCTATGGCAACGGCACCGCGATCTTCACCAATGACGGCGGCGCGGCCCGGCGCTTCCACAACGAGGTGGAGGTCGGGATGGTCGGCATCAATGTGCCGATCCCGGTTCCGATGGCCTACTACAGCTTCGGCGGCTGGAAGAACTCGCTGTTCGGCGATTCGCACGCGCACGGCACCGAGGGCGTGCACTTCTTCACCAGGGCCAAGGCCGTGACGACGCGCTGGCTCGATCCGAGCCACGGCGGACTCGAACTCGGATTCCCGCAGAACAAGTAGCCGGTCCTCGACTCACGCAGGAGAACTCGCCGATGACCCTCCCGAATGGATTGACAGCCGAGGATGCCAGGCGGGCCGCCGCGCGCGCCTACGAGCTCGACCGTCGCCACGTATTCCACTCCTGGTCCGCGCAGGCACAGCTGACGCCGATGACCATCACCGCGGCCCAGGGCTGCTACGTCTGGGATGGCGATGGCAACCGCCTGCTCGATTTCTCCTCGCAGCTGGTGAACACCAATATCGGTCACCAGCATCCGAAAGTCGTTGCCGCGGTACAGGAACAGGCCGCCAAGCTGTGTACCGTGGGACCGCAGCACGTCAACGACGCCCGCTCCGAGGCCGCCCGGCTCATTGCCGAGCGGACCCCGGGCGAGCTGAACAAGATCTTCTTCACCAATGGCGGCGCCGATGCCGTCGAGCATGCGGTCCGGATGGCGCGCCTGCATACCGGGCGCTACAAGGTGCTCGCGCGCTACCGCTCCTATCACGGCGGCACCGAGACCGCGATCAACCTCACCGGCGACCCGCGACGCTGGCCCAATGACCACGGCAATAGCGGGGCCGTCCACTTCTTCGGCCCGTTCCTGTACCGGTCGCAATTCCACGCGAGCACCGAATCCGAGGAAGCCGAACGCGCTTTGGCGCATCTCGAGCAGACCATCGCATTCGAGGGGCCGGATACGATCGCCGCGATTGTGCTCGAATCCATCCCCGGCACCGCGGGGATCATGGTGCCACCGCCCGGATATATGGCGGGTGTGCGGGCGCTGTGCGATAAGTACGGCATCGTCTTCATCGCCGATGAGGTGATGTCGGGTTTCGGCCGCACCGGAAAGTGGTTCGCCATAGCGCATTTCGACGGTGTCGTCCCCGATCTGGTGACCTTCGCCAAGGGGGTGAACTCCGGTTATGTGCCGCTCGGCGGTGTCGCGATCAGTCCGGCCATCGCGGCGAGCTTCGATGATCGCCCCTACCCGGGCGGGCTGACCTATTCGGGTCATCCGTTGGCGACGGCGGCCGCGGTCGCCACCATCAACGCGATGCGCGACGAGCGAATCGTGGAGAATGCCGCCGATATCGGTGAGCGAGTCCTCGGTCCGGGTCTGCACGAACTCGCCGAACGCCATCCCAGCATCGGTGATGTGCGCGGTACCGGCGTGTTCTGGGCGCTGGAACTGGTGCGGGACAGGCAAACTCGCGAACCGCTGGCCCCCTATGGCGGCACCAGCACCGCGATGTCGGAGACGGTCGCCGCGGCGAAGGCGGCGGGCCTGCTGCTCTTCGTCAATTTCAATCGGCTGCATGTGGTCCCGCCGTGTGTCATCGGCGAGGCGGAGGCGAAGGAGGGGCTGGCGATCCTCGACCAGGTGCTTTCCATTGCCGACGGGCACGTGGACTGAGCAGATTCGGACGCCGCTCGGGCCCCTCGCCGCTGCGGCCTGATCCGACAATACCTAGCGCGCGTCCAGCCGATCGGAGCGGGAATGTTCTTGATCGGCCGAACGTTTCACTTCCGCATGACCAGTGCTGCGCTTTCCGATGAGTTGAAGAAGTATCTGGACGAGGCCAAGGTGTATGCGACCGCGGCCACGATCGGGCCGAACGGACAACCGCATCTGACCGTCATCTGGCTCAAGCGCGACGGCGACGACCTGCTGTTCTCCACCACCGTGGATCGCCAGCAGGGCAAGAACCTCGCCCGCGACCCGCGGATCACCGTCATGATCAATCCGCCGGAGAACCCGTACGTGTACGCGGAGATTCGCGGCACCGCCACCCTGACGCCCGATCCGGACAAGGCACTCCCGAACGAGCTGGCGAACCACTACCACGGACTCCCGTACGTCGAATTCAACCCCGCCTCCGTCAATGACGGACTCCGCGTGATCGTCCGGGTCACCCCGCGCAAGGTCGCCGGCCGCCTGTGAGCCGACGGCCGAGCGGATCACCCCTGCTTGGCCGCCTCCTGAGCATGCTGCGCCTGTCCCACCTCCGCTGCGGTGTATCGCAAGGTCAGCGCGACCAGACCGACGAGCAGCGCGCCGAACGCGGCGACGAAAAGTACCAGCGTGTAACCGCTGCCGAGGGCATCGAGTTGGGCCGGGGTCATGTCGGAGGGTTTGCCGGTGGTGCCACCGAGTGACAGCGTGCGGGTGGCGGCGACCGGTGCGAGCAGTCCGATCGCGACCGGTGTGCCCAGATTCATGAACATCTGGCCGACCGCCGTCAGCGGTCCGATATTCCTCGACGGCACACCGACCAGCACGCACAGCGGGACCATCACCACCGCCACGCCGATGCCGAATCCGATGACGATGAACAGCACCAGCAGCGTCGGCAGGTACCGCACGCCGCGGTCCAGGGTCGAGCCGAACAGCAATCCGGCGACCATGATCGCCGCGGCACCGCTCAATAGCCAGCGCGGCGCCACGGTCATCGCCAGTTTCGAGGCGAGCGCGGTACCCATACCCGCGCCGATGGTGAACGGAATGAAGGCGAGCCCGGCGACCAGCGGGCTGTATCCGACGGCATTCTGGACGAACAGACCCGCGAAGTAGGTTGTCGCGCCGAGCACTCCGCTGGCCAGCAGGATCGCACCGAAGGTCGCGTTGCGGTCGCGATGATCGAACAGCGACCAGGGCAATAGCGGATTGCGGACCCACCGCTCGGCGAGGATGAAGCAGATCAGCAGCACCACACCGGCGACCAGCGAGCCGATGATGATCGGGCTGTCCCAGCCGAATTCGGGTCCCTCGGTTGCACCGAATACCAAGGACGCGCACGCCGCCGTGCCGAGCACTGCACCGCGCACGTCCAGGGGTAGTCGATGGTGGGCAGTATCGCGCAGTTGGAACAGCGCACCCCACAAGATCATCACCCCGATCGGCACATTGATCAGGAATATCCACCGCCAACTCGCCTCGGTCAGCGCGCCGCCGATCACCAAACCGCCGACCGAGCCGACCGCCATCATCGAGCCGAAGATCGCGATCGCTTTGTTGCGCTCCCGGCCGGGTGCGAAGGTGGTCGCCACCAGGGCCAGTGCCGTCGGGGCCGCGAGCGCCGCACCGGTGCCCTGGATCGCGCGGGCCGCGATCAGCATCCCGTCGTTCTGGGCGAGTCCGCACAGCAGTGAGGCCACTGTGAACAGCGCGACCCCGGCGATGAACATGGGCTTGCGGCCGAACGAGTCACCGATCCGGCCGCCGAGCAGCATCAGCCCCGCGAACGGCAAGCCGTACGCGGTGACCATCCAGGCGCTACCCGAACTCGACAGTCCCAGTTCGTCCTGTAGTCGGGGCAGCGCGAGAATCACCACCGTGCCGTCGAGCACGACCATCAGCTGCAACCCGCTCAGCACCAGAATTGCGAGTCCGAACGCCCGCCGCGTCACCGGATAACGCGTCGTCGCGGGATTGTCTGGCACAGTCAGCCACTGTAGTCAGGACCGACGGATGACCGGAATCGGCCCGGTCCGCGGGATGACCGGCATGGACCCGGTCCGCTGCGATTCCTCCTGCGCATGCTGCGCCTCGGCCAGTTGTGTCGGCGTGAAACGCAGCATCAGGGCGATGAAGCCAGCCGCGACCGCGACGAGTGAGCAGACCGCGAGAACCAGCGTGTACCCGCTGCCGAGCGCGAAGATCTCGGCCTCGTTCATATCCGCCGCCTTTCCGGTGCGCCCGCCCATGGACATCGTGCGCGAGGCCGCGATCGGAGTCAGCAGCCCGATGAACACCGGCGTCGCCAAACTCATGAACATCTGGCCCACCGCGGACAGCGGACCGATATCCGACGGCGGCACACCGACCAGCACGCACAGCGGCGCGAGCACCATTGCAACGCCGACGCCGAAACCGATCACGATCAGCAGCGGCAGCAGGATGGTCAGGTAGCTCACACCGCCATCGAGCTGCGAACCGACCAGCAGGCCGGCCGACAACACGAACGCGGAGCCGCACAGCAGCCAGCGCGGTGCGACGACCAACGCCGCCTTGGAGGCCAGCCCGCCGCCGACGCCGATCCCGATCGTGAACGGAATCGAGGCGACACCGGCCACCAGCGGGCCGTAGCCGAGCACATTCTGCAGAAACTGTGCGACAAAGAACGTCATCGCGCCGAGCACACCACCGGCCAGGAAGATCAGTGCGAAGGTGGTGATCCGATCGCGGCTGTCGAACAGCGACCACGGCAGCAGTGGATCGTCGACGGTGCGCTCCACGACCAAGAAGACGATGAGCAGCACCACACCCGCCACCAGCGCGCCGATGATCGCCGGACTGCCCCAGCCCATTTCCGGCCCTTCGGTCGCGCCGAAGACGATCGAGGCGCAGGCCAGGGTGCCGAGCACCGCGCCGCGGATATCGAGTGGGGACCGATGGTGTTCGGTGTCCGCGAGCTGGAACAGCGCACCGATGATGATCAATGTGCCGATCGGCACATTGATCAGGAAGATCCAGCGCCAGGACAGCTGGGTCAGTGCACCGCCGACCACCAGACCGCCGACCGATCCGATACCGACCATCGAGCCGACGAACGCGATCGCCTGATTGCGCGCCTTTCCGGGCGCGAAGGTCGTCGCCACCAGCGCGAAAGCCGTCGGCGCCGCGATCGCGGCACCCGCACCCTGCACCGCGCGCGCCGCGATCAGCATGGCCTGACTCTGCGCGAGTCCGCAGAGCAGCGACGCGACCGTGAACAATCCGACGCCGACCATCAGCATCCGCTTACGCCCGAATGCATCGCCGAGTCGCCCGCCGAGCAGCATGAGACCGGCGAAGGTCAGTCCGTACGAGGTCACCGTCCATGCGGCCCCCGCGCTGGTCATGCCCATCTCCTGCTGCAGTCGCGGCAGGGCGAAGATCACCACCGTGCCGTCGAGCACAACCATCAGCTGCAACCCGCTCAACACCAGAATCGCGAGCCCGAAGGCCCGCTCCGTCACCGGATACTTCATCGTCGCCGCGGGATTATCGAGCACGGTGAGCCACTGTAATTGATACCGGTCTCACCTCCGCGCCCGCGCGGGTGCGATTCACGCAGTCATAGCGGAAGCCGCTGGGCCTTGTGACAAGCCCCAATTGTCTGTGCTATTCGGCCGATGACGCGGCGCGCGGCTCGACGGGATCGGCCGAAAAACCTGCCGTGGGGCCGATGACGACGATCGCGGGCGGGCGGATGCCCTCCGCGCGGACGCGGGCAGCGACGGTGCCGAGGTCGGCGCGCAGGACGCGCTGGGTGCGCAGGGTTCCCTCCTGGATGACGGTCGCCGGGGTGTCGGCGGGGCGGCCGCCCTCGATCAGCGCGGTCGCGAATTGTTCGATGCGCTCGACCGCCATCATCAGCACGATCGTGCCGCGCAGCCGGGCCAGGGCGGGCCAGTCGACCAGCGAATCCGGGTGGTCGGGTGCGACATGGCCGCTCACCACGACGAACTCATGGGTGACGCCGCGATGGGTCACCGGGATGCCCGCGGCGGCGGGGACGGAGATGGGGCTGGTGATACCCGGCACCACGGTCACCGGAACGCCCGCCTCGACGCAGGCCTCGAGTTCCTCATAGCCACGGCCGAAGACATACGGGTCGCCACCCTTGAGCCGCACCACGAATTTGCCCGCCTTCGCACCCTCGATCAGCGCGGAATTGATCGCCTCCTGCGCCATGGCCCGCCCGTACGGAATCTTCGCCGCATCGATCACCTCGACATCAGGACCGAGTTCGGCCAACAGCTCCGGCGGTGCGAGCCGGTCGGCGACAACGAGATTCGCGCGCGCGAGCAGGCGGCGGCCGCGCACCGTGATCAGATCCGGATCGCCGGGACCTCCGCCGACCAGCGCGACGCCCGGGGTGATCGGCGTCGAATCATCGATCACCACACCCGATTGCAGCGCCTCCAGCAGCGCATTGCGCACCGCCGCCGAGCGCCGATGCTGGCCACCGGCCAGCACACCGAGGGTGAGGCCGTCGTGCCGGGCGGTCGCAGGAGTCACCGCGGTGCCGAGCCGAGCACTGTCGGCGCGCACACAGAAGATCCGCCGCCGGGTGGCCTCCTCGACCACCGCGGCATTGGTCTCCGGTTCATCGGTGCAGGCGATCGCGTACCAGGCGCCGTCCAGATCGCCATCGGCATAGGCACGCAAGCTCAGCGTGAGCTGCCCCGATGTCGCCATGCCCTCCACCGCCGGGGTGACTTCGCGACTGACCACATGCACATCCGCCCCGGATGCGATCAGCAACCCGAGCCTGCGCTGCGCCACCGTCCCGCCACCGACCACGACCACACGCCGCCCATTGAGATCGAGCCCGACCAGGTAGTTCGGATCGCTGGCTGGACGCGCATCGGAGTCGTGTTCCGACTGGTCATCGGTGGGTACAGGCGTGTTCGGCACAGTGTTCGAGCCTACGTCCTGCGTGTGTGCTCGCGGCACTCACCCGCCACAGCAACTGCGCGGCAAGGCATCGCCCGTGAGCTGGCGATCCGCGACCAGTAGGCCGGCCGACATCAGGCGGATGCCGACGGTCCTTGCCCCAACCGGATTTCGGCTCGAGCGGTCCTTATACTTCGGCACATGAATCGCTGGGGCCGGGTGGTCCGTGCGGCGGTATCGGTGCTGTTGATCGGCTGGCTCGCGACGGGTGGTAGCGCGCAGGCGGATCCGGCGGCCTATACGCCTGCCGACGGAGTCGAATCGATGTACTTCCAGGCGGGCCCCTCGGAGGTCACCGAAGAGATCGGATTCGGTTGTTGTGATTCGACGGGGGCCGAGTACGACATCTGGTACCCGAGCGATCTCGGTGCTACTCGGCATCCGATCGTGGTGTGGGGCAACGGCACCGATGCGGTGCCGAGCCAATACGGCCATCTGCTGCGGCATTTGGCGTCGTGGGGATTCGTCGTGATCGCGACGGAGAATCGGCAGACCGGGTCCGGGGTCGACATACTCTCGTCGCTGACCTATCTGCTGGACCGAGCGCAGGATCCGTCGAGCGCGTTTTTCGGAAAGCTGGACCCGACGGCGGTCGGCGCGCTGGGCCATTCGCAAGGCGCGAACGGTGTACTCAACGCGATGATCAAATCGGCCGGGGCGATCAAGACCGTGATTCCGTTCGAATTGCCCGCCCGGATCTGGTGCTCGGGCACCTGTGCCGACACTCGGAGCCTGAGTTCGGGTTCGCTGTTCTTGGTGAACGGCTCGGCGGATACATTCATTTCACCGTCGGATCAGCTACGGCCGTGGGAGTCCAGCGGGTTGCAGTCGAATCGGGCGTATTACGAGGCGGCAACCGTGCCGAAGGCATGGGGCACGCTGAACGGGTTGAACCACAACGATATTCAGGGCCAACCGGACTGCACTCGAGCTTCCTTCTCGTGCACCACCGGGGTGTACGGATACCTGGGCTATCCGACCGCCTGGCTGCTGGCCGAACTCCGTGGCGACACCACCGCCCGCAGCATATTCGTCGCGGGCACCGGCCCATTTCTGGCCTCATCACCGAACTGGAGCAACCAAACCAGCACGGTGCACTGACGTCGTGACGAACTGTCCGCAGCGAAGCTCGCGCTGGCGTACGATTCGTCGGTTGTCCGGAACCCGGTCAGCAACCAGTGTTCAGGGATGGCATTGACCGATGACACGCCGCTGGCCTCCGAATACGCCGATCGCGTCATCGCGGTGGAACCGGGCGGCAACGAATACATCCCCGACGACGCGCGGCACGGCACCCCGGGCCAACTCTTCTGGACCTGGACCTCACCGAACCTGGAGTTCGCCACCATCTTCATCGGCGTGCTGTCGGTGACCGCCTTCGGCATGAACTTCTGGCAAGCCGGACTCGGGCTGGCAGTCGGCGTCGGACTCGGCGCGGCCGCACATTACGTATTGTCAGCGCGCGGCCCACTATTCGGTGTGCCGCAAATGGTCTTGGGCCGTATCGCATTCGGCTATCGCGGCAACGCGCTGCCCGCGGCATTCATGTCGATCATGTGCGGCGTCGGCTGGTTCGCTACCAATAGCGTCAGCGGTGCGTTCGCGCTGAGCACACTGATCGGGATGCCCAAACTCGCCGCACTGGTGCTGATCGTGGTGGCGCAGACGGGATTTGCCGTCTTCGGTCACAATCTGGTGCACGCATTCGAGCGGATCGTGTTCCCGGTGCTGGCCATGGTGTTCCTGATCGTGACGGTCGTGATCTTCACCAAGGCCGACCTCGGTGCCGCGGCGCCGTCCGGTGGCGTGGGCGGTATCGGCGGGTTCCTGCTCACCGTCGGCACCGCGTTCGGGTACGCGGGTGGCTGGAATCCGTACGCGGCGGACTACTCTCGCTATCTGCCCGCCACGGTGTCGAAGGTCGCGACGGGCGGATACGCGGCGGCCGGATTGTTCGTCTCCTGCCTGTGGCTGTCGGTGCTCGGCGCCGCCTCGGCGACCATCGCCAGCACGGTTGTCGGCAGTCCGACCGATATCTTCACGGCGAATCTGCCTACGGTGCTTGCCGATCTGACATTGTTGGCGATCGCCATCGGGGCCGTCGCCGCCAATGCGCTCAATGTGTATTCGGGTGCGATGGCTTTCGTGACAATTGGTGTCAAGTTGCCGCTGCGTACCCAGCGGGCCGTTGTATCGATCGCGTTCGGCGCTATCGGATTTCTGGTCGCGTGGTGGGCACTGCCCGACGCAGCAGCCAGTTACGAGGCGTTCCTGCTCGTCGTCGCGTACTGGATCGGTCCCTGGCTCGGCGTCATGTTCGCCGACCAATACCTGCGACGCGGCCGCAAACTCGGCGGTCTGCTGTACAACCGCTCCTACACCAATTGGGGTGGTGTGGCAGCATTCCTGATCGGTCTGGTCATCTCCGTATTGTTGTTTTCCAACCAAGCCAAGTTCACCGGCTACGCGGTTCGCGAGCTACCGGACCTCGGCGATATCACCTTCTTCGTCGGCTTCCTGCTCGCTGGAGCCGCCTATTTGGTGCTCGCGCGCCCAGGTAACTCCGCCGAAGATTCGGTCGCCGCGTCTACCGAGTGACCGCGCCGGCGGTGTATGGGCCGACGATTGCCGATTCAGTGGACCTGATCAGGCGCAGGCCGTACAGTTGAGTTATCACGCGAGTGATGCTGGCGATGGGACGCCGCTGCTACGACGTCCCATCTTGTGGGTTTACTCAGCCCGCAACCAGCGGACCAGAACGAGGGCCCCGGCGATCACGGCAGCTAATCCGAGACAGATGCCGTAGTCGACCGGGGCCTTGCTCTTTTTCCGGCGATGTTTCGCCATCCCCACCACCTCCCTTCTGGGCGCGGAGTAGGACCGAGTCCTCCGGCCCTCGAAGAGAGGTGGCATCACCGTACGTGAGCCCACCGACGAAAACTGGTGTACTGCTGGGATTTTCCGACGCCCACGGCGCGTCAGCGCACTGCGGCGAGTCGGTGGGCGCACAGGGCTAGCAGCAAGGTTCCGGCCAATGCCGGGTCGCTCGGGTCGTAACCGAGGAGCTCGCGGATGCGGTCGAGGCGTTGGTAGAGAGATTGGCGTCCGATATGCAAGGCGGTGGCGCTGCGAGTCGGGCTGGCGCCGTGCCGGAGGTAGACCTCCAGGGTGCGCGACAAATCGCTGTGATGGCTTGCGTCCCAGGCGATCAGAGGTGCGACGGTGGTGGCTATCAAGCGAGTTCGTTCGGATTCCGGCAGAGATTCGACCACCAACTCAGTGGCCAGCTCACGGCAGGTCGAGATCGGACCGCCCGCCAGCCGATCCCGGCGATGAAGCGTCGCGAGCCGGAGTGCGGAGCGTGTGGCTTGCAGCGAGCCGGTGAGCGCGGGCGCGGTGAACTCACAAGGATCGCCGACCACGATCGTGACCCCTTCGACAGTATTGGTGGCAAACGACTTTCGCAGTACGCGCACTGTCTCACCGACCGGATCCGCACCACCTCGCTCGACCGTGAGCAACCCATACGTCGTGGCATGAACCTCCCCGACCAGCCCTGACCTACCGAGTTCCTTTGCCGCGGTATCCAATAGACGCGCGGCAATACGCGCATCAGGCGCGTCGAGCGCGACCGGGACCAGTATCCGTCCCGACAGCGCAGGAACTCCGGCTGCGGTACCGCGCACCTTCAGATCCGCCTGCCGAATCGGCTTGCCGTCCAATAGATCCGCCAGCAGCGTCATCGCCGCAAGCTGCGGCCGACCGGTCGGCGCACCCGAATTCGTCAGGGCCAAGCCGAGGCTCGGCGCGGACTGCTCCAGCACCTGCGCCAGCGTGGCCTCGTCGAGCCCGGATCCCGGTCCCGCCGTGAGCGTTCCCCAGTTTTTCTCCCGTGCACGGATCGGTGCCGAGGCGACCGCCGCTTCGACGGCGGCCCACGCCGACCGATCATCATCGACGCCGTGCGCCGCGATCAGCGCACCATTGCCGCTGGTCACGATCAACGCACAGCCGGTAGCCGCACCGATCCTGGCGAGCAGATGCGCCAACCCGTTACCCGCCGCGAGTTCCCTGGTGACATCGCGCGCGAGCTCGTTGAGCAACCGCAGCGCCGACACCTCGCGCGACACGATCTCGGTATTGGCCGCGCGGCACAGGTCGATGAACGGCACCACAGCGCGCAGCGCGATCAGCGGCAGCCCATTGCGCGAGGCCTCCGCGACCATATCCGGCGGCATCGCGTCGAAGGTGCGCCCCAACTCGAACGCCACCCCGGCTACCCCGCGGCCCGCGATCTCGCGCAGATAGTGCCGCCGCGTCCCCGCATCGACACCGGCCAGGCCCAGGCCGGTGGTGAGCAGCAGTTCCCCACCGGACAGCAGCGGGCTGATCTCGTAGATCTCGCTGGAGTGCACCCAGCGAACCGACCGCCCCAATCTACTGTGACCAGCGAGAACGAGCGGATCGGCCGCACTGAACTGGTCGGCGAGTAGCTCGCGGACGGTGGGCAACATATGGTCATCTTGTCACCCCGGCCGTCGATCTGAGCGGACGAACTGTACGTTGCGATAGCCGCCCGGTTCCTGGAGGTTGGAGCCATGACGCAGGCGATACCGGCACGGCAACTGCTAGAGGTGGCTTATGACGAGGCACTGCGGGGGCTGGCGGAAGGCGGGATCCCGATCGGCGCGGCCCTGTTCGCGGCGGACGGCACTCTGCTCGGACGCGGGCACAACCGCCGGGTGCAGTCCGACGACCCCAGCATCCACGCCGAGACCGATGCGTTTCGCAATGCGGGCCGTCGCCGCGACTACGGCTCGACCATCATGGTGACCACCCTCTCGCCCTGCTGGTACTGCAGCGGGCTGGTTCGCCAGTTCGGCATCGGAGCGGTCATCATCGGGGAGTCGCAGACCTTCCACGGCGGCCACGACTGGCTGGCCGAACACGGCGTCGCGGTGACCGTGCTCGAAGACCAGCGCTGCATCGACCTGATGACCGAGTTCATCGCCGACCAGCCACTGCTCTGGCACGAAGACATCGGGGTGTCCGACCAGATCGACGCATAGCGACAGAACACTTCCGTCGAGCATTCCCGCACGGTAGCGCTGGCCGAACAGAAGGGACCGAAGCATGAACGCGATCGCCTCGATCGACCTCGCCCGGTGGCGGGCGGGCGGATCGGCCGCCGCCGAAGTCGAACGCGATGTGGACCGGGGGTTGCGTCGCGCCGGATTCCTGCTCGTCTATGGGCACGGCATACCGGCGGAATTGCCCGCGCAGGTGCGCGCGGCGGCCCGCCGCTTCTTCGCGCTACCGGACGAGGTCAAGCAGCGCTATGCGGTCACCGTCGGCGGCCGTGGCTGGATCGGCCCTGGTAAGGAGGCCAACGGTTATGCCGAGGGCACCGAAACGCCACCCGATCTCAAGCAGACCTACGCCGTCGGCGCCGACACCCGCACCGGCGATCCCGAGGTCGACGAGGTCTGGTTCCTGCCCAATGTCTGGCCCGAGGAGGTGATCGAACTGCGCGAGCTGATGACCGCCTACACCGCCGCCATGCGCGCCCTCTCCGATGAACTGCTCGCCCTGTTCGCGGCCGCACTCGAGTTGCCCGCCAACCCTTTCCAGGGTCTGGCCGCACGTCCCACCTGGACCTGCAATATCAACCACTACCCGCCGCTCAGCGCGGTCGGCGCGCCCGAACCCGGTCAGTACCGCATCGGCCCGCATACCGATTTCGGCACCGTCACCGTGCTCGATCGCGAGCCCGGCGCGGGCGGATTGCAGATCTACACCGAAGCCGGAGGCTGGGCCGACGCACCCTACGATCCGGCCGCGCTGACCGTGAATATCGGTGACCTGCTCGCCTATTGGAGCGGCGAACGCTGGCCGTCCGGCAGGCATCGGGTGCTGCCACCGCAACCGGAGGCGCCCGAGGAGGATCTGGTCTCGCTGATCTACTTCTACGAACTCGATCACGATGCCGTGGTCACCCCGCTCGAGCCGCCGATCGGCCGGGTGAGCGGACTGCAACCGGTGGTGTCGGCGGCCTTCCTGCGTACCAGGCTGGATGCCATCACCATCGGCTGATCCAGTACTCCGGCAAGGGATTTCAGCGGAAGTACGGGTAGTCCTGCACCCAATTGAACCCACGGCCGCGCAGCGGGAAGCTGTTCAGATCGACCTGCTGCAGGGAAATGGTCACCGGGTGACCGTTCAACTGCCCGTTCAGCGTCAGGCGGTCGGGTGCGGGCTGTTCGAAGGTGAACATGGCGATCGAACTCGGCTGCGCGTCCGGCCGCTGCGGCGGCGCGGATACCGCGATCGTATGTGCGGCGGTGTCGACAGTGGGTACGACCGGCACAAGTGTGCCGTCCATTTTTTGATAGGTCATTCCCAGCACATCGAAAACGACTCGCTGCCAACGTGTTTCATCGGTGGTCAGCGGCGGAACCGGCACCCCGTCCTGGGTGAACTCCGATACCGTCCAGATCCCGTACAGCGGCGGCTTCGGGCTGCCACCGCCGCCCTCGTTCCAGTACTTCAGCCCCGTGTGCACGAAACCCAATGCCATCCACACCCCGAGCGCGACCTGCAGTGCGATCGCTATCCATCGAGTTCGGTTGCCGCGGAATGGATCCGGTTGCGTGGCCGGTTCGGACGGCCGGTTCAGCACCAGCACATTCGCCAGCCGCCGCGCCTGCGGCGCCAGCAGGACCATGCTCAGCAGCATGAGGTGGAAGGCCAGGATCTTGACCGGGACGTCGAAGGTCATATTGAGCACGAAGACCTGGGCCAAGCTCACCAGGCTCAACATCGCGCCGAGCGTCGCGGTGCGCGGCACGAAAAGCAAGAGCCCGCCGAGCACTTCGGCGCAGCCGAGCAAGATCTCGTAGGTCGGTGCACTTCCGACCTGATGCCACAGCACCGAGGCGGGGCTGAACTCACCATATGGTTGCAGCAGTTTGGCGAGCGAGGGCTCGGGCATCTGCGTCGGAATCGCCTTGGCGAACCCGTACAGCAGCATCTGTCCGCCCAGGCAGATCCGGATGAAGAGCAGGAACCAGGCCTGCAGCCGCTGATAGTTCGGCCGGTGCCGGTCCAGCACCGTCCAGATGAGCGTCACCACCGCCGCGACGATCAGCAGGCAGAAGACGAACGACCAGAAGAACCACTGATCGCCGCTGCCGGAATCCTCCCGCAGCACTACCTCGGCATCGAAGAACCCTCGCCCGGCCCATTCGATGACCGGGCTCATCACGCGAAATTCCCAGAGCGCCGCGTTGTCGGGCAGAGAATCGACGAGTAGTCCGGCGAAGGCGAAGGGAATCTGGGAAAACAGCAGGCAGAACAGGCCGAAATAGACGAAGCAGAATCGAAACGCAATCCGGGCCAACGGATTCCACCGAGCCGACCCTCCGAGCGGTATCACGCTGTCCGGCCGATCCAGAACCTCCGTACCGACCGCACTCACACCGATCCCCTCACTCTCACCCGACGACGCCACGTCTGCCGACGGTATCCGGGCGCTCACCCCATTCGCTTCCAGGAAAACCCCGATTTCCACCCCGACCCATCGGGGTATGCGCGTCCGCCGGAAGTATGACCGCCCGACCGCCAACCGCTCGGCGCGCTGGAATGTCAATACCGAATATCACCCAGTGAGGGTCGTAGGTTTTCTTCTAATTTTTGCGGTAAGCGCCAACTAGAACGCGTTACAGTCGCCGCAGGCACATGCGTCAGGAGGACAGAGAATGGCCGAAGATCCGGACCCCACCGCCCGGCGGCAGCTGACCGTCAGCGCGCGGGACCTCGACACCCTCGCCGAGGACCTGTCCCAGTGGCTGGGCGGCAGGGTCGGAGCGGATCGCCCGCCCAAGATCTCGGCGCTGTCGCGGCCGCAGGGCGCCGGGATGTCGAGTCCGACGGTGCTGTTCGACGCCGAATGGAGTGTGGGCGGGCGGACCGAGCACGGCTCGTTCGTGGCCAGGATGACCCCGGATGCCGATTCGTTCCCGGTCTTCGAAACCTACGACCTGGAACTGCAATACCAGATCATGGCAGGGGTCGCGGCGGCCTCGGAGGTGCCGGTGCCCGAACTGTGCTGGCTGGAGACCGACGAGAAGGCGCTCGGCACAAAGTTCTTCGTAATGCGCCGGATCGAGGGCCGGGTGCCCTCGGACAATCCGCCGTATGTGTTCATCGGCTGGCTGTTCGACGCGAGTCCGCAGGAGCGGGCCGAACTGACCGCGAAGACCGTCGAGGTCATCGCGAAGGTGCACGAAATCCCGGACCCGGCAACGCGATTCCCGATGCTGGACGGTCCCGGGCAGGCACTGCGCCGCCATGTCGAATGGCATCGGAACTGGTATCGCTGGGCATTGGCCGATGACGGCTACCCGATCCCGCTGATCGAGCGGACCTTCGACTGGCTCGACGCGCACTGGCCCGCCGATCCCGGCCCCGACGTACTGAGCTGGGGCGACTCCCGACCCGGCAATGTGCTGTACGACGGATTCACCCCGGTCGGCGTACTCGACTGGGAAATGGCCGGACTCGGCCCGCGTGAGCTGGATATCGCCTGGCTCATCTTCATTCACCGCTTCTTCCAGGACATCGCCACCCGCTTCGACCAGCCGGGGCTGCCGGACTTCCTGCGGCGCGCGGACATTGTCGCGAAATACGAAGAGATCACCGGATATACGGTTCGCGATCTCGACTTCTACATCGTCTACGCGGCGCTGCGGCACGCGATCGTCATGGCCAGGGTCAAGCGCCGGATGATCCACTTCGGCGAGGACACCGACACTCCCGATCGCGACGACTACGTAATGCACCGGGCAAGCCTGGAGGCGCTGCTCGACGGAACCTACGAATGGGATTAGAGGAAATCATGGCTGTACCCGAGGGTCGCTCCGCAGGCTCCGCGCCTTCGCCCCTTGATGAATACCCCATCCACCAGACCCATCTGTCGCTGGCCCGAGTCGCCAGCAGCGACCGAAACTTCTACGACCGAAGCTATTTCAACGGTCACGACCGCGATGGCGGCACCTTCTTCGTCACCGGCGGCGGTGTCTATCCGAACCTCGGGGTGATCGACGCGTACGCCTGCGTGCGGCGTGGTGATATCCAGCGCACGGTCCGCTTCTCCGACGCGCTCGGTGATCGCGGCATCAACCTGCGCGTCGGCGGCTACCGCATCGAGGTACAGGAACCGCTGCAGCGGATCCGGGTGGTCTGCGAGCACGACGATCTCGGCTTCGACCTCACCTGGCACGGATCGTTTCCCACCGTCGAGGAACAACCGCATCTCATCCTCAACGGCAATCGTCCGATCATCCAGGCGACCCGTTTCGCGCAGGTCGGCTCGTGGGAAGGGACACTGCACGTCGACGGCACGGACCTCACCATCGACCCGGCCGTCTGGATGGGCACCAGGGACCGCTCCTGGGGCATCCGCCCGGTCGGCGAACCCGAGCCGCCCGGCCGCGCCGCCGCCGAACCCTCGGGCGGGTTCTGGTGGATGTATGTGCCGATTCGCTTCGACGATTTCGCCATCGTGGTGATTCTGCAGGAGGAGCCCGACGGCAAGCGCACCCTCAACGACGCCGTCCGGGTCTTCCCGGACGGCCGCACCGAACAGTTGGGATGGCCGCGCTACCACATCGAATACCGTTCCGGCACAAGACATCCCGTAGGCGCTCGATTGGAGCTCAGCACCCAGGACGGTAAGCCGCTCGAGGTCGAGATCCGCACCGTCACCAATGTCGCCCTGCACGTCGGCTGCGGCTACGGCGGCGACCCGGACTGGCTGCACGGCCGCTGGATGGGCCGCGACTGGTCCTCGAACAGCACCTACGACCTCACCGACCCGGCCATCGCAAGCCGCATCCCCTTCGGCGTGATCGACCACGTCGCGCATGCCCGCTGCGGGGAGTCCGAGGGGTGGGGTTTGTTCGAGCACGCAAGTCTCGGGCGGCACGATCCGACCGGCTTCGCCGACTGGGGTTCCGTGGCGCCGTAGGTTTTCCGGGCGGGCACGTCCGAGCGGGTGGGCGCGCCTGAGCAGGCAAGGCACGTCTGGCCGGGCACGTCTGGCCAGGCGGCCCGTTCATCCAGAGGTTGAACTTGCGTTACGCCGAAGACGATTCGGCGACGAGCGCGGCGGCGATCACGATTCCATCGACCGTCCGCTTGGGAATGACAAGCGGCCCACCGGCGGCGAGCAGCGCGGCGGCCTCCGCGACGCTTGCCGTACCGAGCGCGTCGCCGGTGCGGGCCGAGGGATTGGGAACATCAACCTCGGCAAGTTCGGCCGCTGTATAGGCACGGACCGAAGCACCCAACCGACTCGCGACATCGAGCAGGCCACGCTCCCCAGCGCGCCGGTCGATGGTCGCAAGACAGGCAATGGGCTTGTCACCCATCACTTCTCGCAGCGCAGCCAGCAGGCGTGCGCTCGATGTCCCGGGCCGGAACCCGATCCCGACAGCCAAATCACGTGATCGCGCTTGCCTATTGGGCGATGCGACCACATTCGCCGATGCGTCGGCTCGCACCTCAGGGGTGTCGAACGGCGGCACGAGTTTGGGCGTAGTGGGCGGCTGCAGCGACGAAACGGCTTGTGGCTTTGGGATTTCCGGCGGGGTGGGTATGTAGGTAGGAGGCGTGCACGCGGTGGATGAGGGCGCCCTCGCGGATGCGGTCGCCTGCGGTGTGCCAGCCCCACGCGGGGGCGTCGGTGCCGGAAGTCACCAGTCGGGTGCGGTGGAATTCGTGGCCGCGTACGCGCTCGCCCGCTCGCCACAGTGCGGAATCGGTGAGTGCCACGGCATCTCGGTAGCCGAGGGTAAGGCGGGGGCCGAATTCCGCCGTCGCGTCGACCACACCCGCCATCGGGTGTCCGTCGAGCGAGCGAGTCAGATACAGCAGCCCGGCGCATTCGGCATGCACCGGAAGCCCGGCCCGCGCCCCCGCACCCACCTGCGCCAACAGCTGAGTATTCGCCGCCAATTCCGCCGCATGCTCCTCCGGAAATCCACCCGGCAACACCAATCCCGATGTACCAGAGGGAAGTTCATCACGCATCGGATCGAAAACCACAACCCGAGCCCCCGCCGCCGCCAACAACTCCCGATGCTCGGCATACCCAAACGTGAACGCAGGCCCACCGGCCATCGCAATCACCGGCCCGAGCCCCACCCCTGCAGCCCCACCGCCGCCCCCCGGCGCCATCACACCGCCCACCGCGATCCCACGACTCATGCCCATCACAGCCGCATCACTCACGCCCCCGGCGCCTACAGCAGCGACTCCCACCGCTCCGGTAGCTGCGGCCCGACCCGATCCCGTGGCAACCGCATCACTCCGACCAGTGATCGATTGCGACGCACCTGTTTCCGGCCGCGACGCACTCCTCCCGGCGAATGCATCCCGGTCGGACAGCGACTCCGCGGCGGCGTGGATCGCGGTGACTGGATCCCATGCGGGGCCGGTGACGGTCGTGTGGGCTAAGCGGGCTATGGCGGGGAGATCGACGTGGGTGGCGACGAGATCTGTCATTGCTTCGACGGCGGCGGTGGCGGCGGAGCCGTGCTCTACGGCAGGGATGAGGCCCAGGTGGCGGGAGGGGACCTCTAGTTCGGTCATGCGGGGCAGGCAACCGAGGACGGGGAGGCCTACTCGGTCGCAGGCAGCGCGCAGGACCTCCTCGTGGCGTTCACTGCCGACGCGATTCAGGATGACGCCGCCCAAGCGGATCCCGGAGTCGAAGGTGGCGAAGCCGTGCAGTAGGGCGGCAAGGCTCTGGCTGTGGCCGCGGGCATCGACGACCAATATCACTGGGGCGCCGAGCAATCCCGCAACCTGGGCGGTGGATCCCTCGGCGATCGGTCCGGATTGGTTCTCGTCGATGCGTCCGTCGAACAGCCC
Organism: Nocardia sp. NPDC004278; assembly: GCF_053602975.1. NCBI lineage: Bacteria > Bacillati > Actinomycetota > Actinomycetes > Mycobacteriales > Nocardiaceae > Nocardia > Nocardia sp. NPDC004278. The sequence goes on along the minus strand of NZ_JBSGEQ010000003.1, from coordinate 274,171 downwards.
CATCACACCTTCGACCACCGCCAGATCACAGCCATCCGCACCGTGCCGGTAAAGCGGCACAACGCGTTCCGCGCCAACCAACACCGGATCGAGATTGCGCCCCGGCCGCCCCGCAGCCAACCCGTGATAGCCCGGATCGATGTAATCCGGCCCAACCTTGAACGGCGCCACCCGATGCCCCGCCCTCCGCAGCGCCCCGATCAACCCCGTAGCCAGCGTCGTCTTCCCACTCCCCGAAGCCGGAGCCGCAACAACCACCGCCGGAACTCGCCTCCCCGACAAGCCCCCGCTGGTCAATTGATCACCATGCACTGGTGCAGGCAAACGTCGAGTACCCACCTGCACCAGCGCATTCTCGCGGGGTTCACCATTCGATGCCTCGTTGGCCTTTGCGGCCTGCGTCCATGGGGTGTTTGAGTTTGGTCATTTCGGTTACTAGGTCGGCGGCGTCGAGTAGGGGTTGGGGGGCGTCGCGGCCGGTGATGACTATGTGTTGGGTGCCGGGGCGGGTTTTTAGGGTGTCTACTACCTCGTTGATGTCGATCCAGCCCCATTTGAGGGGGTAGGTGAATTCGTCGAGGACGTAGAAGCGGTGTTGTTCGGCGGTTAGTCTGCGGGCGATTTCGCGCCAGCCTGCTAGGGCTGCGGCGGCGTGGTCTTCATCGGTGCCCTGTTTGCGGGTCCAGGACCAGCCTTCGCCCATTTTGTGCCATTCGACCGGTGCGCCGGTGCCGGTCTCCTCGTGTAGGCGGCCGAGAGTGCGGAATGCGGCCTCCTCCCCGACCTTCCACTTGGCGCTCTTCACGAACTGGAATACCGCTATATCGAAGCCCTGATTCCACGCCCGCAATGCCATCCCGAAGGCGGCCGTCGACTTCCCCTTACCCGGCCCGGTATGTACCGCGAGCACCGGCTGATTGCGCCGCTGCCGCGTGGTCAGCCCATCATCCGGAACCGTCTCCGGCACACCCTTAGGCATTGAAACTCCTTGGGAATCGATTGATCAGAGCGCCTTCGCGATTCGCGGCCATATCGTCGGCCGTACGACAACTGAAGCGACGCTCAGCCGTCACAGCTGACAGCGCGGGTTTCAGTGTCGCCGCCGAGCGAATCGTGCGTCGAAGCCCGGAACGACCACTGATCGCTCGGGTTCGACCAACGACGGTCGCGTCACCGCGATCAAGCGGTGCCGACTTGTACAGAGTTGCCGAACATCGTTGGCCCGCTGCGGATTCGACGCAGGACACTGACATCGACACGATCAGGCGACTCGGGTCGTTCCGACAGCCGCCCGGGCGCGGACGAAATCCGCGACCGAATCGCCGGTCAGCCCACCGAGTTGGGGATATCCGGCCAGTAGAGCGCGAGCCAGGTCGGCGGCCAGGCGGTAACACCCCGATCATGCGGCTCGCGTCGCACTGACACCCGGACGACCCCATCCGATGCGAACGCCACCCGCTACCGAACCGCGGGTCAGCTCGCCGAGTTGGGGATATCTGGCCAGTAGAGCGCGAGCCAGGTCGGCGGCCAGGCGGCAGCACCCCGATCATGCGGCTCGGGTCGCACTGACACCCGGACGACCCGATCCGATGCGAACGCCATCCGCTACCGAACCGCGGGTCAGCTCGCCGAGCGAGACATATCCGGCACGCATTACGTGGGCCACGTCGGCAGCCAGGCGCAGCACCCCGATCATGCGGCCCGCGTCGCACTGACACCCGAACGACCCGATCCGGCACGGACGACATTCGCGACCGAATCGCCGGTCAGTTCGGCGAGTTGGAGGTATCCGGCGCGGAGGGTGCGGGCCAGATCGGCGGCGAGGCCGAGGCGGATCATGCCGCGTTCGCAGTCGACGACGATCGAGGTGATCGCCTCGTTGGCGAGCAGATTCGCGGCGGCGCGGGCGCGTAGGACCGGGTCGGTGCCGCCGGTCGCGCGGCCGTCGGTGAGGAGCACCAGCATCGGGCGGCGGCGGGGATCGCGGACGCGCTCGCGGTGTATGACTTCGCGCGCCTTCAAAAGTCCTGCGGCGAGGGGGGTTTTGCCGCCGGTGCGCATGCCGGACAGGCGGCGCACGGCAATGTCCACCGAGGACGTCGGCGGCAGGACGAGTTCGGCTTCCTGACCGCGCACGGTGATCACCGCGACCTTGTCGCGTCGCTGATAAGCGTCGCGCAGCAGCGCGACCACAGCGCCGGTGACCGCCGAAAGCCGATCCCTGGCCGCCATGGATCCGGAGGCGTCGACCACGAAGACGACCAGATTGCCTTCGCGCCCTTCGCGATACGCGCCGCGCAGATCATCGGCGGCCAACTTCAACGGCCCATCGGCGCGACCACGGGAACGCTGATGCGGCGCGGCAGCGAAGACGGTGCCGAGCAGATGTAGGCCAGCGGAGGTGTCGGCGCTGGAGCGAACGGTGCGGCCCTGTCTGGTCTGCGCACGCGAACGGCGACCCGCCGCGCCCTCACCGACGCCTGGCACCTCCCAACGTGGCGGTGTCACAACGGATGTCGTGGGTGTGCCGGTGTGCCCCGCGCGCACGGACGGCGATTGCCCGCCACCGGGCCCGCCGCTCGGCGAATCCGGACCATCGTCATCGGGACCACGTCCGTCCGCATCATTGTCGGGGCCTGCACCATCCGGGCCACCGTTGCCATCCGCGTCCAGATGGTCGATCAGGCCGGTGTCATCGCCATCGCTCGGACCGCCATCAGATGCCGCATCGTCCTGATGGTCACTCAGACCCGCGTTGTCGGCAGCGCTCGGGCTGCCATCGGATGCCGCATCGTTCTGATGGCTGTCCGCGCCGTCGTCCCCCGAACTCGACTGCTCCAATTCGTCACGCCCACCGGACTTTTCGGCCCGCGCGGCCTCTTCCCCTGCCTCGCGCATCGCCTCATCCAGCTGCTCTTCGCTGATCCCCGGCTCATCGAAGGGATCCCGACGCCGCCGATGCGGCAGTGCCAGCTCAGCGGCGACGCGCACATCCTCCTCGGCCACCGCATCCGCCCCACGCCAAGCCGCATGCGCGGTAGCGGTTCTGGCCACCACCAGATCCGCCCGCATCCCATCGACATCGAAAGATGCACACAGCGCGGCAATCCGCCGCAGCTCGACATTGTCGAGTGCGACAGCGGCGACCCGATCGCGGGCAGTGAGAATCCGCTCGGCCACTTCCCGATCGGCGGCGGCATAGCGCCCGGCGAATCCGGCCGGATCCGCCTCGTAGTCGAGGCGACGTCGCACCACCGCCATCCGGATGTCCACATTCCGCGAGGCCGCAACGTCGACGGTGAGCCCGAATCGGTCCAGCAGCTGCGGCCGCAGCTCACCCTCCTCCGGATTCATGGTGCCGACCAGCACGAATCGGGCGGGGTGCGAATGCGAGACCCCATCGCGCTCGATATGCACTCGCCCCATGGCCGCGGCGTCGAGCAGGACGTCGACCAGGTGGTCGTGCAGCAGATTCACCTCGTCGACGTAGAGCACGCCGTGATGTGCGGCCGCCAGCAGCCCGGGCCGGAACGCCTGCTCACCATCGCGCAGCACCCGCTGCAGATCCAGCGATCCGACCACCCGGTCCTCGGTGGCGCCCACGGGTAGTTCGACCAGCCGAGCGGGCCGCGCACCGGTCTCATCGACAACGGGCGGCAGCAACTGCGCAAGTGCCCGCACCACAGTCGATTTCGCGGTCCCCTTCTCTCCGCGCACCAGCACGCCGCCGATCCCGGGGTGCACCGCGCACAGGATCAGCGCCAGCTGCAACCGTTCCTGCCCGACCACCGCCGAGAAAGGGAATCCCGCAGCACCGTCGGTATCCGGACGCGAACCGGTCAGCGAGGGGGCATGCGGCGCGGTTTCCATATGGGACAGGGACACATCCCAACTGTATTCGCGCCGGAACCACTACCCGGCAGCACCCTCCACCGGCCCGCACCGCGCGGCCGCGCGATTGTCGATCGGCACCCCTGCGGCAAGACCGCAAACGACGTTTACAGCTCAATGCCCAGGCGATGGCCTCACATCGTGTGCGACGTAGCAACTTGAACATGCGCCCGGTCGAGCATGTGTACAAGCGCCCGGCCGAACACGCACAGCCAGCACAAAGTGCCATGCTCGACAAGCCAGCAGCCCCACTCAAAAGCCCGCCTCCGCGTTCCCTCGAAAGCCCGCCTCCCGCATTCCCCCGGCGACCACGTCAGAGGTCCTGCCTCCCGCGCTCCCTAGCAACCAAGCTCGCAAGCCTGCCTCAGCACGCTCCCCAGCGACCAACGTCGCAAGCCCACCTCCACCGCTCCCCGGCGACCACCTCACACGACCGGATCAGCGCCCTCCCCAGACCAACTCGCACACCGGCCTCCGCACTCCCGAGCGACCACCTCCCAGGCCGCCTCCGCACGATCCCTCACGGCGCGCGTTTATGCCCTCCAGCGACCAGCCCACAAGTCCGCCACGCACCCCCAGCGACCGGCTTGCATGCCCCCGCCTCCCCCACCAACCCATCCACATGCCCGCGTCTGCACGCGCCCCCGGCGACCACCTCGCACAAGCTGACACCATTGCGCGAGGCGCTCACGATCTACCCGACAGCCAGCATCAGCCCCTGCGCATGGGCAGATGCATAATGCCGTCTTCCTCGAACTCCTCGCCATCGGGCTTGAACCCGAACTTGGCGTACATATCGACCAGGTACGTCTGCGCACTCAGCCGCACCGTCGCCGACCCCGCCTCGGCGAGCGCCGCCTGCACCAGCCGCGTGGTGTAGCCATGCCCGCGCGCCGGAACCGCGGTGCACACCCGCCCGATGCGGAACGATTTCACGCCGTTCTCGTGCTCCTCGCGCAAGCGCAGCGTCGAAATGACCTCACCCTCGTCATCGAGCCAGAAATGGCGCGTCTCCGGCAGCAGGTCGAGACCGTCCAGCTCCGGATACGCGCATTTCTGTTCGACGACAAAGACTTCGACGCGAAGCTTCAACAGCTGGTACAGGGTGGCGGTGTCGAGATCGAGCGCCCAGGACCGTTTGAGTGCAACCGTTGACATCATCGCGTCTTGCTATCACAACTAGGCGATCGGCGCGACCCCTACAGCTTGCGCGTGTTGTCCGACACGCCGTTCAGGTTCAGGGTTTTGGTCGACCAATCCCAGACTTCCTGGAACAGCGCCTGGTTTTCCGAGAGCTTCACGCCCAGCGAGGGCACCATTTCCTTCAGCTTCGGCGTCCAGTCGGCGTACTCACGCGGGAAGCAGCGCTGCAGCACGTCGATCATGGCGCTCACACAGGTCGACGCGCCGGGCGAGGCGCCGAGCAGACCCGCGATGGTGCCGTCCTCGGCGGCGATAACCGCGGTGCCGAACTCGAGCACACCGCCTGCACCCTTGCGCCGGATCACCTGTACGCGCTGCCCCGCGGTGATCAGCTCCCAGTCGTGTCCGTCCGCGCGCGGCATGAACTCCGTCAGGGTGGCCACCTTGCCCGCCTCGGACTTGAGCAGCTCGCTGATCAGGTACTTGGTCAGGCCGAGTTCGGTGACGCCGACGCCGAGCAGCGAGAAGATATTGTTCGGCTTGACCGACTTGAACAGGTCGGTGTTCTTGCCGTCCTTGAGGAACTTCGGCGTCCACCCGGCGTACGGCCCGAACAGCAGTCCGGGCTTGCCCTTGATAATGCGAGTGTCCAAGTGCGGCACCGACATCGGCGGCGCGCCGACCGCGGCCTTGCCGTAGACCTTGGCCTCGTGCTTGGAGATCAGCTCCGGATTGGTGCAGCGGATGAACTGGCCGCTGATCGGGAAGCCACCAAAACCCTTGGCCTCTTTGATACCCGACTTCTGCAGCAGCGGCAGCGCACCACCACCGGCGCCGACGAAAACGAATTTGCTGATGAGCGTGCGGGTTCGGCGGGTGCGCAGGTTGCGCACCCTGACCAGCCAGGAGCCGTCGGCCTGCTTACTGAGGTCGCGGACCTCGTGGCCGAAGGCCAGATCCACCCCGCTTCGGCCCAGGTAGGCCAGCAGTTCGCTGGTGAGCGAACCGAAGTCGATATCGGTGCCCTCATTGGTCCAGTTGAGCGCGATCGGATCGGAGAAGTCACGGCCTTTGGCCATCAGCGGTAGTCGCTTCGCGAATTCGTCCGGGCTGTCGATGTATTCCATGGTGGCGAACAGCGGGTGCCGGGACAGCGCCTCGTAGCGCTTGCGCAGGTAGTCCACATTGTCCGCGCCGTGCACGAAGCTGACGTGTGGGATGGGGTTGATGAACGCGCCGGGATCGCCGAGGACGCCGTTCTCCACGCCGTAGGACCAGAACTGGCGCGAGACCTGGAAGCGCTCGTTGATGTCGATGGCCTTGCTGATATCGACCGACCCGTCCGGATTCTGCGGACTGTAGTTGAGTTCACATAGTGCGGAGTGTCCGGTGCCCGCGTTGTTCCACGGATCGCTGCTCTCGGCGGCGGCGGCGTCGAGCCGCTCGAACAGGGAGATCGACCATTCCGGCTGCAACTGCCGAAGCAGTGCGCCGAGGGTGGCACTCATGATCCCGGCACCGATGAGTACTACATCGGTCTTTTCAGTCATGGCAGCGTTCGGCACGGGTAGATCGACTTCCTTGTCCTTCTGCGCACGCCCACCCCCACGGTGGGCCTGCTGGGCACGGGCGCTATGTGGTTGTTCGCGAGTCCTGCGTGACTCGGCGGAAGTAGGTTACCCGCCGTTCACCTACGCCCAATTGTGCACCTCAGCTGTTCGAAGCCCGACAGCGAACTTGCCGAATGTGACATAGATTCCTTCCCCGGTTCGATCTTCGATCCGGCGCAGACGTCGCCTAGATTGGTCCTTGTGACGAACGAAGCCCCGCTCAGCGTGTCCGATATCACGGCTCCGGCCGCCGAGCGGTGGACGCCGGACGTCCTCGGTGTGGGCTATGAGCAGCGAACCCTGCCGCTCGGTCCGGACCCCGACGGTGAAGGCGAGGCGGTCGCCACCCTCGTGCGGTACATCCCCGATACCGCCGCCACCGCCACCGAACCCGCGGTGCTGTACCTGCACGGGTTCACCGACTACTTCTTCCAGCAGCATCTGGCCGAACACTTCGCCGAGCGCGGGCATCGCTTCTACGCGCTCGATCTGCGCAAGTGCGGTCGCTCGCTGCGCGACGGCCAGACACCGCACTACGTGACCGATCTGGCGCTCTACGACGCCGAACTGAACGAATCGCTGCGGATCGTTCAGCAGGAGGCGGGCGAGCACGTGCTGGTGGTCGCGCATTCGACCGGCGGACTGATCACCTCGCTCTGGCTGGACCGGCTCGACAAGGCGACGGGCACGGCCGCGTCGGGCATCGTCGGCCTGGTCCTCAACAGCCCCTGGTTCGACCTGCAGGGCCCGTCGTACTACCGGACCATCGGCACCCCGGTGATCAAGGCGCTGGGCCGGTTCCGCTCGATGTTCGAACTACCCGGCGGCAAGATCAGCTCCTACGGCGACAGCCTGCACCGCAGTGTGGCGGGCGAATGGGATTACAACCTGGATTGGAAGCCCCTGGCGGGGTTCCCGGTCCGACTCGGCTGGCTGCGGGCCATCCGCAATGGGCATGCCAAGCTGCAGGCGGGTCTATCGGTCGGCGTGCCCGCGCTGATTCTGCGTTCGCGCATTACGAAATTCGCGCGCCAGTACGGTCCGGCCGTCGACGTGGCGGATGCAGTGCTCGACGTGAGGCAGATTCAACGCTGGTCCGGCTGCCTCGGTGACCGGACCAATATCGTCCCCATCGACGGTGCGCGCCACGATGTGTTCCTGTCTTCGGCCGAACCGCTGGCCAAGGCCTTTGCCGAACTCGACAGCTGGCTGGACTGGTTGGCGGTCTTCCGCAAGAAGACCGCCGATTCACCAGAGGCTGGTGCGTAGCACGATCTCGGTGGCCAATTCGTGGTCGGCCTCGGTCGCCACATTGTCGACGTCGATCTCCACGACCCGGAATTCGCCGTAGACGTAGCGCCCGGACGAGTCCGCGACCGAGCGGGCCAGATTCTTGGTGACCAGCACCGTGGCGGCCACCTCCACCGGCCGACAGTTCGGGTCCAGCACTGCGCCGTCGGCGGCAGGTACCGCAGGATGGCCGCGATCGGCCACCACAAGGCTGATGAACCGGCCGAAACCACCCGCGCAGACCTGCCAGGCCAGCGTCGCGCCCGCACCCCGTCCGGCGACGTTCACCCACGGAACGCCCAGCTCGTCGAGGATGGCGTACACGCCCGCCGGATCCAGGTCCGCCACCGATTCCACCGCTATCGTGCGCAGGTCCGAGGTGTGCAAACGCGCACATACCTGGTCGTAGACGTCGACCGGATCACCGGCGTCGGGCAACAGCAGCACGCTGTGCCGAGACTCCGGGCCGTCGACCCGCACGGTCCATGCCCGGTCACCGACCGTGATCCGCCGAGATTTCATGCCGGAGTACGGTACACGCCTCAATTGAACGGAACCGCGTGTCACTTGCCCGCGCGTTAGTGACATAAACATTCCGGTTGTCCGCCACGGTGCGAAATCACCGTAGTGTGCTGCCGATTCCCAGGCCGGACACAATGGTGGGCAGCTCGGCCGGTACACCATCGGTGAGCACGCGCTCGATCGCGGCGATATCGAGATGATCTTCGATCAGGTCGGCGAGGAGGTCGAGCTGGGCCGAGCGGATCGCCGCTACCGAAGTGTCGTCGGCGACGATGAAATCGTGACACCGCGCCTGTGCGGCAACCTCGCGCAGCCAGCTGCGGCGGAACTCGTCCGATTCCAGCAGGCCGTGCAGATGCGTGCCCCAGATCGCGCCGCGGGCACTGCCCTCGGGTTCGAATCCGTTCAGCTCCAGCCAGGCCGGATCACCGGTGCGCCCGACCCGACCATGATGGATTTCGTAGCCGTGCACGGGAATTCCGTTGCCGATGCCGCGCCCGGTGCTGCGCCGCAGCATCTTCGGGTCGGCGAATTCGATCTCGAGATCGAGCAGACCCAATCCCGCGACCGTCCCCGCATCGGATTCGACGCGATCCACGATGCGAGCGCCGAGCATCTGATAGCCGCCACAGATGCCGAGGACCGGCCGCCCCGCGGCAGCCCTGGCACGCAGCCCATCGGCGATTCCGGTGCGCCGCAACCATTCCAGATCCGAGACCGTCGCCTTACTGCCCGGCAGCACCACCAGATCGGCATCGGCCAGCCGCGACGGGTCGCTGACCCAGCGCACCGCGACACCCGGCTCACAGGCCAGGGCCTCGATATCGGTGGAGTTGGAGATGCGCGGCAGGCGGATGGCGGCCACGGTGAGCCATTCGGCGCCGAGCGGCGGGCGGGGACGGCCGACCGGTGCGTCGGCGACGGTGCCGAGCGAATCCTCCGCGTCGATCCACAGCTCGTCCGCGTACGGAATGACGCCCAGCGTGGGGCGGCCGGTCAATTCGGTGAGCCGGTCGAGTCCGGGGCGCAGCAGTTCGACATCGCCGCGGAACTTGTTGACGATGAAGCCGCGGATCAGTTGCTGATCTTCGGGTTCCAACACCGCCACCGTGCCGAACAGGTGCGCGAGCACGCCGCCGCGGTCGATATCGCCGACCACGAGCACCGGCAGTCGCGCCGCCCGCGCCAGACCCATATTCGCCAGATCGGTGGCGCGCAGATTGATCTCAGCGGGCGAACCGGCACCCTCGCAGATCACCACATCGAATTCGGCGCGCAGCGAATTCAGTTCGGCGGCAACGACTTCGCGCAGATCCCGACGATGCTGGAAGTAGTCGCTGGCACCGACGGTGCCGATGGCCTTGCCGCGCACCACCAGCTGTGAGCGGCGGTCGCTACCGGGTTTGAGCAGCACCGGATTGAACCGCACGCTCGGCTCCAGCCCACATGCCGCCGCCTGCAGCGCCTGCGCGCGGCCGATCTCGCCACCGTCGAGCGTGACCACCGAGTTGTTGGACATGTTCTGCGCCTTGAACGGCGCAACGCGTATCCCGCGCCGGGCCAGCATCCGGCAAAGTCCGGCCACCACAACGCTTTTCCCGGCGTCGGAGGTCGTTCCGGCGACCAGCAGCGCGCCCTTCAGCTCGCCGGTCACGGCAGCTCGGTGCACGTGCTCACCGCATCCCCGTCAGGCGCGGCCACACGCACAACGGCAAGCTCGGAATTTCGGCACCCGACTCCTCGACGGCACAGCAGCGCACGCCTCGAACCGCGCGGCGCACCTGTCACGGCAACGTCAGAATTTCGGCGCCCGTCTCCGTCACGACCAGCGTGTGTTCGAACTGCGCGGTCCACTTGCGGTCCTTGGTGACCACGGTCCAGCCGTCGTCCCAGATCTCGTAATCGATGCCGCCGAGGTTGATCATCGGCTCGATGGTGAAGGTCATACCGGGCTCGATGACCGATTCCACGGCGGGCTGGTCGTAGTGCAGGATGACCAGGCCGCTGTGGAAGGTGGGGCCGACGCCGTGGCCGGTGAAATCGCGCACCACGCCGTAGCCGAATCGGTTGGCGTAGGACTCGATCACCCGCCCGATCACATTGAGCGCACGGCCCGGCCGAACCGCCTTGATGGCACGCATGGTCGCCTCGTGCGTGCGCTCGACCAGCAGCCGCACCTCCTCGTCGACATCACCGGCCAGGAAGGTCTTATTGGTGTCGCCGTGTACGCCATCGATATAGGCGGTGACATCGATATTGACGATGTCACCGTCCTGGATCACCGTCGAGTCCGGAATGCCGTGGCAGATCACCTCGTTCAGCGAGGTGCAGCACGACTTCGGAAAACCCTTGTACCCCAATGTCGATGGGTACGCGCCGTGATCGCACATGTACTCGTGCGCGATCCGGTCCAGCTCATCGGTGGTGACGCCGGGCGCCACCGCCCGGCCCGCCTCCTCGAGCGCCTGTGCCGCAATCTTGCCCGCGAGCCGCATCTTTTCGATGGTCTCGGCAGTCTGCACCCAGGGCTCGCGCCCCTCGTTCACGGTCTTCTTCCACGCATACTCCGGACGCTCGATCGAGCGTGGAACTTCACGGGTGGGCGAAAGCGTGCCGGGAACAAGTGGCTGACGGGTACGCACAGACATGGAACAAGACTATCCGCACCGGCCATCGCGCACCGTCCGTCCCCGCGCCCGACCTGGCCATGAGCATATGGCCATCCGATGGAATAGTTTCGGACCATGGTCCGTTTAGGCTAGTGGTTGACGTAGAAACTACACAGGAACAGGACTCGAGCTGTGGAACTGGGACTCACGACCTTCGCGGAGCTGTACCCGGTCGGCGACCGACCGGCGCCCACCGCGGCCGAACGGCTGCGCGAGGTGGTGGACGAGGCAGTCGCCACCGAACGCGCCGGACTCGACGTCTACGGCGTCGGCGAACATCACCGCAAGGACTTCGCGGCATCCGCGCCCGCGGTCGTGCTCGCGGCGATCGCGGCGCGCACCGAGCGCATTCAGCTGACCAGTGCGGTGAGCGTGCTGAGCTCGGACGATCCGGTACGGGTGTACCAGGATTTCGCCACGCTGGACGGCCTCTCGAACGGCCGCGCCGAACTGATGGCCGGGCGTGGTTCGTTCACCGAGAGCTTTCCGCTGTTCGGGTATGACCTGAGCGACTACGACGAGCTCTTCGAGGAGAAGCTGGCACTGCTGCTGCACATTCGCGCGGATGAGCCGGTGACCTGGAACGGCAAATTCCGTGCTCCCCTGCGCGATGCGGTGATCTACCCGCGCACGGACAACCGGCCGCTGCCGGTCTGGATCGCGGTGGGCGGTAGCCCGGAATCCGTGGTCCGCGCCGGACTGCTCGGCCTACCGCTGGCGATCGCGATCATCGGCGGCCAACCTGCACGCTTCAAGCCGCTGGTGGATCTCTACCACCGTGCGCTCGAGGAGGGCGGACACGAGCAGCAGCCGGTGGCGGTGCACGCGCACGGCTATATCGCCGATACCGATGAGCAGGCGGTCGCTGATTTCTATGAGCCGTACGCCGTGGCCATGAGCACCATTGGGCGCGAACGCGGTTGGGGTCCGATGACCCGCCCGCAGTTCGATGGCATGCGCTCGCAAAGCGGTTCGCTGTTCGTCGGCACGCCCGACTACGTGGCCGAGAAGATCGCCGACATCCGCGACACCCTGGGCCTGGACCGTTTCATGCTGCACACCAGCGTCGGCACGCTGCCGCACGAAAAGGTGCTGCACAATATCGATCTACTCGGCACAAAGGTCGCACCGCAGATCGGCTGACACCCCATTCACGAGGTGGGCAAGCGGATCGCCGGATCATGCTGCTGGAGCAGGGATTGCGGTGCCGGAAGTGCGGTGACGCGCTCCAGATCCGGTCGACGACCGGGAGAGCTGACCAGCGCGCTCGGGCAGGTTCGCGCCCTACTTGCTGAGTTGGGCCTCGAAGGCGATGCGGTCGCCGCGGTAGAGGGAGCGCACGCGTTCGACCGGCTCGCCATGCCGGTCGACGCTGCGCCGATGCAGCAGCAGCAGCGGCAGCGATGTGGTGCATTCGAGTAGGGCCGCCTCGCGCGGAGAGGCGAGCACTGTCTCGATTCGCTCGGTGGCGTTGCCGAGCTCTACGCCGGAGGCGCGCACCGCCGCGTACAGCGAGGTGGTCGCGTCGTAGGTGCCGCGCAGATGGCCGAAACGAGCGAGCGACATGAAGGTGCTCTCCAATCCGATGCGCTCGCCGTCCGCGAGCAGCACCCGCTCCAGGTGCATGACCGGAGTGCCGATGGTGAGCCCGAGGTCGCGGGCGGTGTCGGCGTCGGCGGGCACATCGTCCCAGCCGACGAGCAGACGCCCCGGCACCCGGCCATAACTGATGGCGCCCTCGGTATAGGAGCGCAGCTGCAACGGCTGCACCATCTTCGGCCGCGACACCACGGTGCCCCGGCCCTGGCGGCGGATCCGCCCCTCGACCAGCAGATCTCGCAGGGCCTGCCGGACGGTTTCGCGGGCGACCTCGAACCGAACGGCCAGATCCCGCTCCGAGGGGACCGGATCGCCCTCCTCCAGATCGGTCAGCAGCTGTTCGAGTTCGGTGCGCACCAGGTAGGACTTCGGCAGCCGCGGCGCTAAATCGATGCGCCCACTGCGCATTTCATCGCCATCGGTTCCCATCGCACCTGATGTCTCCATGCCGACAGCCTACCCGGTATTGGTCTATACCAATTGTTAACCTGCCGTTCGCGCACGAAACACTCCTTGGTCTAGACCATTGACCACTATGTACCCATGCGATTGGTCATCATCGGCGGCGGCATCCTCGGCACCGCACACGCCATGGCCGCCATCGGCCGTGGTCACGAGGTCGTGCAGCTGGAGCGCGAGCCCGAGGCGCGCGGCGCAACGGTGCGCAACTTCGGTCTGGTGTGGGTGTCCGGACGATCGGCCACCGAACTCGATTTCACCCTGCGCTCCCGACAGCTATGGGAGGAGATCGGCGGCAAGGTTCCCGGTGTCGGTTTCCGACCCACCGGATCGGTCACGCTGGTCAAGACGCCGACCGAACTGGCGGTCGCCGAGGCCGCCGCGGCGAGCCCGCATGCCCGGGCGCGCGGCTTCGAACTGCTCGAACCCGAACAGGTGCGCGCGATCAATCCGGCGCTACGCGGTAAATTCCTTGCCGGACTGCACTGTTGGACCGATGCCGCCGTCGAATCGCGCCAGGCACTGCCCGCACTGCGCGCCCATATGACCGCATCGGAGCGCTACACCTTCCATGCCGGCACCGAGGCTCGCACGGTTACCGATACCGGTTCCGGTGCAACGGTTCTCGACGACCATGGCCGCATCTTCGAGGCCGATCTGGTGCTGGTCTGCCCCGGTGCCGCGCACACCGGCCTGACCCGCGAACTCGTCGGCACCATCCCGGTCCGCCGGGTCCGGCTGCAGATGATGCAGACGGCACCGCTGGGCGAAGCGCTCACCACCGCGATCGCCGACGGCGACAGCTTCCGCTACTACCCGGGCTTCGCCGGGCCGGAGTTGGACGTGCTGAACGCCGAGCAGTCCCAGACCGCCATCGCCGCCGAGCACAAGATGCAACTGCTGTGCGTACAGCGCCTGCACGGCGGCCTGACCATCGGCGACACCCACGAATACGAGGAGCCGTTCGCCTTCGACGTGGACGAGGCCCCGTACGAACACCTCACCGCCGTCACCGAGGAACTGCTCGGACGCAAACTGCCGCAGGTGATTCGGCGCTGGGCGGGCGTCTACAGCCAGAGCATCGATCCGGCCACCATCGTGACCCGCGCCGAGGCCGATGCGCACATCTGGGTCGTCACCGGGCCGGGCGGCCGCGGGATGACCCTCGGCCCCGCGATCGGCGAGGAAACCGCCGATCTGCTCAACCTCTGAGGAGCGCTGTGTCGGATAAGAACATTGCCCTGGCCGTCCTCGATATGGCGGGCACCACGGTCGCCGACGGCGGACTGGTCCTTCGCGCCTTCGATATCGCCGCCACCAGCGCCGGTATCGAAACCGAAGGGCCGCAGCGCGATAGCGCCCGCCAATATGTGCTCGACACCATGGGCCAGTCGAAAATCGCGGTCTTCCGTGCCCTGCTCGGCGACGAGGAGCGCGCGCAGGCCGCCAACCTCGCCTTCGAGGCCGCCTATGACGCATTGATCGACGAGGTCGAGATCAGCCCGATTCCCGGTGCGGCCGAGGCGATTACCGCGCTGCGGGCCGCGGGCGTCAAGGTCGCGCTCAGCACCGGCTTCAGCCGCACCACCCAGGATCGACTGCTGAATGCGCTGGGCTGGAACGAGATCGCCGATCTGACGCTGGCGCCATCGGATGCCGGACGCGGACGTCCCTATCCGGACATGGTCCTGACCGCGCTGCTGCGCCTCGACATCGATGCCGTGCATCAGATCGCGGTACTCGGCGATACGACCAGCGATATCGCCAGCGGTCTGGCCGCCGGTGCCCGCATCGTCGCCGGCACGCTGACCGGTGCGCATGACGCGGCACAGTTGCGTGCCGCCGGAGCCACCCATGTGGTGGCCTCGGTCACCGAATTCGCGGAGCTGATCCTCGCCAGCAGAACCTGACAGCCTCCCGGCGAAAGCCGGGCCCAGAACCGCGATCCCGGCGTCGGCCGAGATGACGGAAACCCCCGCCCCTTCGATTCCACACCCCACACGAACCGAAAGTTGCAGTCATCGTGCGTACTTCGAACACGCAGGGCCGTCTGGCACGCACCATTTCCCGGGCCGCGCTGGCCGTCGCCGCCGTCACCACCGTCGCGCTCACCGCGGCCTGTGGCGGCACGGGCACCGACAGCGGCGACGGCAAGACCATCACCGTCTACTCCGCCGACGGCGTCGGCAGTTGGTACACAACCCAATTCGCCGAATTCAAAAAGAAGACCGGCATCTCGGTCAACCTGGTCGAGGCCGGTTCGGGTGAGGTCGTCAACCGGGTGGACAAGGAGCAGTCCAACCCGCAGGCCGATGTGCTCGTCACGCTGCCGCCGTTCATCCAGAAGGCGAAGAGCTCGGGGCTGTTGCAGGACAGCGGAATCGACACCAGCTTCGTCGCGGCGACCGATAAGGATGCCGACGGCAAGTACGTCACGCTGGCGGGCAACTACCTGTCCTTCATTGCCAATCCGTCGGTCGACACCACCAATCTCACCTGGGACGACCTGCTGAAGCCGGAATTCAAGGGCAAGCTGCAGTATTCGACGCCAGGTCAGGCCGGTGACGGCACCGCGGTGCTGATCCTGCTGCAGAACCTGCTCGGCAAGCAGGGTGCACTGGATTATCTCGCCAAGCTGCAGGCCAATAATGTCGGTCCGTCCTCGTCCACCGGCAAGTTGCAGGCCAAGGTCGACAAGGGTGAGCTGGTGGTTGCCAATGGCGATGTCCAGATGAATCTGACCACGGTCAAGGACAAGGGCTCGAAGTTCACTGTCTTCTTCCCCGCGGCCGCCGACGGCAAGCGCTCCACCGTGGCCGTGCCGTATGTGATGGGACTGGCCAAGGGTGCGCCGCATCAGGGCGAGGCGAAGCAGCTCATGGAGTTCCTGCTGTCGGCCGATGCGCAGAAGTCGCTGCCCGACACCTTCGCGGTGCCCGCACGCAAGGAGCTGCGTGATGCCCCCGCAACCGGTACCGGTCCCTCGGCGAGCGCGGTGCTCAAGGGCGTGGAAGTCGTGAATGTCGACTGGACCAAGGTGCTTTCCGAGCTGGACGCCGATGTGTCCGCCTATCAGAAGGCGACGGGACAGTAACCGAATCCGGGAGAGTCAGGAGCCGCAATCATGTTCGACGGTGACGCGCATTCGAAATCGGCCATCGCAACTGCCATGGCCGGAAAGGTCACGGCCGCAACGGAACCCGCGATCGTCTTCGACCGGGTCGGAGTCCGCTACGGCCGCGGCCGTAAGACCACGGTCGCCCTGACCGATTTCAATCTGCGCGTCGCCGCCGGTGAAACGGTGGCGCTCCTCGGACCGAGCGGATCGGGCAAGTCGACCGCACTCAAGGCGCTGGCTGGCTTCGTCCGTCCAACCTCGGGTGCGGTCCGGCTGGCCGGGCGCGATGTCACCGATCTGTCCCCGGCCAAGCGCGGGATCGGCGTGGTCGTCCAGTCATACGCCCTGTTCCCGCATATGCGGGTGCACGACAATGTGGCCTTCGGGCTGAGGGCACATCGGGTGCCGCGCAAGGATATCGACGCGCGCGTGGCCGAGGCGCTGGAGATGGTCGGCATGGCGGCCTACACCAAGCGGCTGCCGCGCGAACTGTCCGGCGGTCAGCAGCAGCGGGTGGCGATCGCCCGTGCGCTGGCGATCCGACCGAAGGTGCTGCTGCTCGACGAACCGCTGGCCGCGCTCGACGCACAGTTGCGGCAGTCGATGCTCGGTGAGCTACAGGAGTTGCGAAAGGCGTTGCCGGATACGGCGATGCTGTATGTCACCCACGATCAGGCCGAGGCGCTGGCCTTGGCGGACCGGATCGCGGTGATGCGCGATGCCCGACTGGTCGATATCGATACCGCCGAGAATTTGTGGCGTCGCCCGCCGAGTGATTTCACGGCGGCGTTCCTCGGTGGTGCGAACCTGTTGTCCTGCACCGTGAATCGAGTATCGGGCAGCTCGGCGCTGGTTACTGCCGGCACCTTTACGCTGCGGGCCGAGGCACCGGACGTCAGGTCGGGCGGTTGGGAGGTGAACGCACCCGGATTGCTGTGTGTGCGTCCACATACGGTGCAGATCGGTGCCACTTCGGAGCGCAATGCGGTACGCGGCACCGTCGTATCGAGTGTGTGGCGCGGGGCTTCGACTCGGTTGCGGCTGGCGGTCGACGGACTGACCGACGAGATCACCGCCGATGTGCCGGGGTATCTCGATACCGAGGTCGGCGCGGTCGTCGGCGTGCGGTTCCCGGACCCGGCGGGTGTGTTGATTCCGCCGACGTTCGGTACCGAAACCATCAGTGCGGCAGAGACATCGGCCGCATCCGAGCCGGGCGCGCCGAAATGAGGGGCGGCGCGAATCCGGCTCGCTGTGGCGGCACCGTGTTCCCTGCTGTCCGGGGAAGTCTCCGTGGTCCCGGCGGCGACCGCAGCCCAACCGCCGAGCGCGCGCTGGTCTCCGTCGGGACGGACGGAATTCCCACTGGCCCGGGGGTCCGACGATGAGCACTTCCGCACTGCTCGAACCCCAGATCCACGATGAAGCTCCGACTGCGGACACCGCGCTGCGGCGGAACTGGCGGCCGGTGCTGTGGACACTGCCGCCGCTGCTGGTGGTCCTCGTCATTGCGGTGTACCCGATCGTGCGGGTGCTCGCCGAATCGACCGAGACCAAGGACGGTCGGGGTACGGCGGTCTGGTCGCAGGTGCTCGGCTCCGAATCGTTCCGCAATGCGTTGTGGCGCACCATTTCCATCGCGGTGTGCGCCACCGCGGGATGTCTCGTGCTCGGCACCTTCCTCGCGATCGTGCTGGCGTTCGTGCCGTTCCCCGGTTCGTCGCTGGTCGGCAGATTGATCGATACGGTGCTCACGCTGCCGTCGTTCTTGATCACACTCGCCTTCACCTTCCTCTATGGCACCGCCGGTGCGGTGAATGCCCTGATCGCCCGGATCACCGGAGGTCGAACGCCGGTGCTCGACTTCCTGAGCACCCCGCTCGGGGTGATCCTCGCCGAGATCACCTTCTTCACCCCGTTCGTGGTGCGCCCGCTGCTGGCCGGATTCGCCCAGCTGCCGCGCGAACAACTGGATGTGGCCGCCAGCCTCGGCGCCTCGCCCTGGCGGGTGCTGCGTCAGGTGGTCCTGCCGGAGGCGTGGCCCGCGCTGGCGGCGGGCGGCAGTCTGGTCCTGCTATTGACGCTCAACGAATTCGGCATCGTACTGTTCACCGGCGCGAAGGGCGTGACAACCCTGCCCGCGCTGATCTACACCCGCGGCATCGTCACCTTCGACCTGCCCGGCGCGGCGGTCCTCGCCACGGTGCAGGTGCTGCTGTCGCTGAGCCTGTACATCGGCTACCGACTGATCTTCGCCCGCTTCGGGCGCGCCGGAAAGGAGAGCTGAGCATGCTGGTCTGGACCCGTCGTGGCCGTGCGACGGTGCTCGTGTTCTTCGCGGTCGTCGTGGTCGTGGTGTTCCTGGCCCCCATTGCGACCGTGATCGCGGCCGCGCTGGCGGGCAGTTGGACCGGCCCACTGCCCTCGAATCTCGGCCTCGCCAACTTCCGAGCGGCACTGTCCGGGCAGGATGCCGCGAGTCTGTCGGTCAGCCTGCAGACCGCACTGCTCTCCGGCGGCTCGGCCCTGTTCCTGGGCACCTGGGCCGCACTCGCCGCCCGCGAGGCACCCGGCTGGTGGCGCAAGATCACCGATGCGGTCTTCCACCTGCCGGTGGCGGTGCCATCGGTGGCCATCGGCCTCGGCGTGCTGATCGCCTTCAACGAGCGACCGCTGCTGCTCGGCGGCACCAAATGGATTGTCATCGTGGCACATTCGGTGCTGGTACTGGCCTACGCCTGCAGCGCCGTCTCGGCTGCCCTGGATCGGCTCGATCCCGGCTATCGCCAGGCCGCGGAATCTCTTGGGGCCGGGCCGGTTCGAGTCTTGCTGCTGGTGACGCTGCCACTGCTGCTGCCTGCACTCGGCGCCGCCGCCGGGTTGGCCATCGCGCTGTCCATGGGCGAACTCGGTGCGACCATCATGGTGTACCCGGCCACCTGGAAAACATTGCCGGTCACCATATTCGGTCTCACCGATCGCGGTGAAGTCTTCGATGCGGCCGCGAGCACCTGTCTGCTGCTCATGGTGACGCTGGTCGCCTTGGTCGCGCTGGGTCGGCTGCGTGGCCGCGCCGCGCTGCGCTGACCCAGGGCGAACACCATACGATGACGCAATGTCAGCACTGCCCTTGATCTTCACCGCAGGCTGGGCGAGCGGGGTCAACGCCTATGCGGTGGTCCTGCTGCTCGGCATCTTCGGCGCGACCGGCCTATCCGACGATGTGCCGCAGGCACTGCAGCGCACCGATGTGCTGATCGCGGCCGCAGTGTTGTTCCTCATCGAGGCCGTCGCCGACAAGATCCCCTACCTGGATACGTTTTGGGACGCCGTGCACACCATCGTGCGTCCGGCAGCCGGCGCCGTTGTCGCCGCACTGCTCGCCGGGCAGGACGGATCGCTGCCCCAACTCGCGGCCGGTGCCCTCGGCGGCACCACCGCCCTGGCCAGCCATCTCGTCAAGGCCGGTACGCGCATGGCGATCAACACCTCACCGGAGCCCGCGAGCAATATCATCATGAGCCTCGTCGAGGATCTGGCCGTCGGCGGCATTATCACCATCGCGATCTTCCATCCGATCGTCGCGGCCTGCTGCGCTGGCACACTGCTGGTGATCGGCATGATCCTGGTCTATCTGCTGGCGAGCCGGATCCGCCGCTACCTGATCCGGCGCAGACAACGCCGTGCCGCCAAACGCGCTGCCGCCGTGTGATCGGGCACCGTCACCGGTCCGAAAGGTCCGCGGCGCTGGCGATTTCAGCCGAATCAGCCGGGTTTGCGCCACACCAATGAATAACGCCAGAAGACCAGCCGTCGCACCCGCGCACCGGGAAGTATCGTTGCCACCTGCTCTCGCACCTGCCGCGTCGTCAACGGCGGATCGAGCACAACCGGCATGACATCATGGGTCGCCTCGACCGCATACCAACGCCCCCGCCCCCGCGCGCGCAGGATCCGAAACACCAGCCCGAGCACCCGATGCCCGATCGCCGCAACCAGCTCAATGGGCGCCTCCCGCACCAGATCATGGCGCGGCAAGGCCACGGCAGCGAGCACACCGCCCGGTCGCAGTGCCCGCGCCAAGAGCGGCAACACCTCATCGAGCGGCATATGGTGCAACGTGCTGATCGACACGATGGCGTCGTAGGTTCCCTCGGGCAACGGCTCGGTCTGCACATCGCCGAGGATGCAGCTGACATTGTCCGGCGTTGCCTGCTTTGCGGCATCGATCATCACCGGTGATCGATCGATGGCGTCGACCTGCTCGACATGTCGGGCGAGTTCGGCCGCGAAAGCTCCTGCCCCACAGCCGACATCCAGCACACGAATGCAATGGGCGGGCAGCTGCCGTATGAGAAACCGGTGGTAGTACGCGTTGTGACTCCAGCTGAACTTACTCATCGAGCACACTCCCGGTCGCCGGACGTAGCCGCTGTGCCGATGCTCGCGCACCACGCCGCCACCGCGGGAATGGTGAACACTCGCCTGGATCGTGCGATCACCGAATACAGGAACTGCCGTCGCGCCATCACCCGGCCATGGTAGGTCGGTTGTCGTCTCGGGCAAGTTCAGCTTTCGGTCGGACCGCATGCGTATTCTCTCTGGGTATCCGCAGGGTCCAGCAGTGAGGATCACCGATGTCGTACAGCCCGCCACCGGAACCGACCAACCTGGCCAAGCAACCCGGCATGGCGACCCCCGGACCGAACGCCGGATACCACGGCCCCATCGCGCCGCCGAGTCCGCTTTACCCGAATCCCCCTCAGCAGCAACATCCCTGGGCGTATCCCAGCGGCAGCGGATGGCAAGATGGCCCACAGCCGACCGATCGGCGGCAAGGTCCGGGGCTCGCTGTCGGGGCGCTGATCCTCGGTATCGTCGGTTGTGTACTCCCGTTCCTGCCGATCGACCTGACCGGCATGCGCCCGTTCATCGGGCTCCCGTTCGCAATGGCCGGACTCGTCCTCGGGACCGTCGGCTGCACCGGACAACGCCGCGGCAAGGGCCTGGCGCTCACCGGAATGATGCTGTCCGCCATCGCACTTGCCCTCGAGTTCATCATGATCGTCAACCAGGTGAACTGAACAGCATTCGTTGTCGAGGTCGTCCAGACAATCTGAAAAGGGTCCGGTCCAGGTCGAGCCCGAGGGATCGATCGAGCGACTACCTCGGAATCACAGAGAATCCGGCGCACCATGTACCGGGCCCTGGGCTACGGCTAGCACACCCGGCTGGCCGACCCCGTGCTGCCGGGAAGTGCGGCGGCGTTTCGGAGACGTGAGGCCGCGCGGGTCCTGCCGAATTACTCGATGCCGATGGTCACTGAATATTTGCCGGAGCTCGACTACGCCGTCGGTAACTGGGCGGCATTGGGCCGCAGACACATCGATGCGGTCCGTTGTCATGTCGAAGTGCTCGCGGCACAAGCGGGTGAGGCGGATCGGCCGGGGCTACGGGCTGGATCGTGGCGGTAGCGTTCCCCGTCGCACGCCGCGATCCCGACCGGCTGCTCGCCCTGGCCGCGAAGGCGATTCGGCACACCTCGATCTACCAAATGAACCGGCTGGTCGGCACCGTGGGTTGAACTTCGCGCCGCATTGCGCGCACACGCCATCGCCGATATTCGCGCCGCGGCGGCATCGAACTGGACGGTCGCCGAATAAATTCTGACACTGCGCAATTCGGTGGCGGGCGTGCCGCGCCAGTCGACCACGCGGCACGCCGGGCGGGGCGCCCCGTTGCGCCCGCCGTCACTGTTTCGGTGACGTTAGCGTCCGGGACGGGCCATTGGTCGGATAACGCGGACCCGGGACGTCACCAATTGCGCAGTGACGCTGTCGGGGCAGTGTCACTATTGCGGACGAGGGTCGCCGTCGGACTTCACTGCTCGGGCAAACGGCGGCGGCCACCGGCCACGTCGGTTACCAGATCAGTGTAGCCGTCAACGAGTTCTGCCAGGTGGTACCAATGTTTATGGGTATTGTCGCTGCGCGCGCCGTCGACATCGATAGCCGTGTTCGCGTCGACCCAACTGCGCGCCATCCGATCCACCACCGCCCCGAGGCTCTCGGTATGTAGCGAAGCACCGTTGCGATGCTGCGGGACCTCCTGCGCAATCCACTCATTGATATCGTCGACGAGTTCGCTGCGACGGCAATCAATTTCGGCTATCAGGCTCATATCGCGGACTTGTGCACGACGTGCGTGCAGCTCGGCCAGCGCGTGCGCAGAACGCAGCAATTCAAGATCTTGGAAACGACGCCCCTGAAATGCGCACAAAATCTGCGGAGCGGTCGGCAGCACCCCTACCGTCGGCGCGCTCATCGCCATACCCCGAATTCACTCGACACCAACGCGCTTTGTACCAACATGATTGGCTCTCGATTCGGTTATCCCGGTCATCGGATCGGTTGTTCTCAACTAGCGTAGCTGGATCATGCTCTTACAAATGCAAGAACGCAAGAGTGCGTTCTCACTGCTGCGGTCCGCACCCTGATCACCGAGCCCCACCCCCACAACCACCTAGCAACAACAACTTTCACCCACGACAAACACCAACAACAGCACCAGTCGCCAAGAGTTTGCCACCCCACCCCACCCCACACCCCCAGCACTCCGACGCCACACCGATCAGCACCCACTCCGTGACACGTCACAATTACGCCCTACGCCACACAGCCACCAACGAGTCGACCCCACAGGCCAAATGCAACGACCACCCCACTCCCATCCCCGCCCCAACAAGGCAACCACCTAGACACCCCAACACCCCCCGATCCCGAGCCACCACCAAGCACCGACAATCAGCCGAGAATGCACTGACGCTGGTGCGCTCTCGACGTTTACCTACATGAGCGCATGGTGATCGCTCGTCCAAGAGGCAACACCGGGTGGGTCTGCAGCCTGGTGGTGAGTTGGGTCGGGTGGTGTTGGTTGTCGTATAGCCCGGTGGAATTTCGCCTCGTGTTCGGTCCGGTCGGCAGCTGCGACAGCGCGGGGTGGGGGCTGGCGAAATCGTCATATTCTCGGAGGAAAACTCCGAACTTCCTTGCTATCAAAGGCGGTATTGTCTGCGTTATGGCAGGTAAGCGCACAGTCCTCACGGCGGGTTTGCGGCGGCTCTCGGTGCTGCTGACCGAGATGCGCGAACATGCGGGCCTCAGCAAAGAGGAGGTCAGCGGCAAGACCGGAATCAATATCACCACGCTCTACCGCATCGAGACGGCGCAGGCGCGGCCGCAGCGCCGCACGCTGATGGCGATGCTCGACCTCTACGGCGTCACCGAACAGCAGCGCGCGGATGCGGTGGAGTTGTTGTCGGACGCGCTCAAGCCCGGCATGTCGCGGCCCTACGAGGCGACGCTGACCGAGGTGCACGCGGCCTATATCAACTTCGAATCCGAGGCACTCTCGGCCCGGCACTACCAAACTTCCTATATCCCAGGGCTATTGCAGACCTCGGAGTACGCCGAGGCGGTCATCGACACCAATATGCCGAAGCTGGACGCGGCCACGGTGCAGCACAATGTGCGGGCGCGAATGGATCGGGCCATGCACCTCACCAAGACCGATCCGCTCGAGCTCTGGGTCGTGCTCGATGAGGCGGCGATCCGGCGCGTGGTCGGCGGGGTCGATGTCATGAAGGGGCAGCTGAAGCGGCTCCTCGACGATTCGCAGATGAAAAACGTCATCCTGCAGATACTTCCGTTCTCCGCAGGGGTGCATCCGGGCATGGCCGGTGCGTTCACACTGCTGGACTTCAAAGATCCGGCCGATCCGGAGCTGGTCTATGTGGAGGGCATCGCGGGCGACCAGCTGATCGAGGGGCATCCGCAGATCCGCCGCTTCGGCATTATTTTCGATCAGCTGCGGGCCATGGCTTTGAGCCCGCGCGACTCCATGATGCTGATCGCCAAGGCGTCCGACGAGATGCGCTGATCAGCTGCGACTGGCCCGCCGATAGCCCAGCGCCGCAGGTATCGCGAAAACTACGAGCGCGCCGACACACCAGGCGAGGGTGGCCAGCAGCGGCTCCCGCACCGGACCGCCGAGGGACAGACCACGCATGGCGTCGATGGCATAGGACATCGGCTGGTGGCGCACGATCGGCCGGGCCCACGCCGGATAGGCGACCAGCGGTACGAACCCGGAACTGAAGAACATCAGCAGCGACGAGCCGAGCGAAACTGCCTCCACCAGTGCGGCTTTCGCACTGAAAACGGCAACCGCGGTGACCATGGTGGCGAACGCGATACCGAACAGCAGCGGCACCCCGAACAGCGCGATACCAGCGAGCAGCCCCTGCTGGAATCGGAAGCCGAGCACCACCCCCACCGCGAACAGCACCGCGGTGCACAACAGGATCCGGATCCCCTCCGCGACGATGCGCGCGACCAGTCCGGACGCGCGGTGCACCGGCAGCACCCAGAAGCGGGCCAGCAAGCCCTCATCGCGCTCGCGTCCGAGGGTGATGGCACCGGCCACCGAACCGGACATTACACCGACCAAGGCCACCATCGGCACCGAACCGTAGAGCGCGTTCACCCCGGAGAAGGCCGAAATCTGGTTTCCGAGAATGGTATTCAGCACGACCAGCAGGAGCGCGGGAAAGACGAGCGACTGTATGACGGTCAGCGGATCACGCCACCAGCGCACCAATAGCCGCTTGGTCTGAATCATCGTTTGCGGGATCAGCAAACGCCAGGTCTCGGTCCGACCGCTGACCCTCGGCAGTTCCCGGGCCGGATTCAGTACCTCGGTCATGACGACCTCCGCATCGACAGGTATACCGCCACAGCGCCGAAAATCAGGGTTGGGACGACGGTCCAGGCCAGCGCGGGCCCGAAGATCGACCAGCCGACCACGCCCGCATGACCCGATGGGTCACCGGCCAGCGCCCGCAGCCCGTACACGAAGTGTGAGATCGGCTGGTTGCGCGCGAAACCCTGGATCCAGTGTGGAAATTGGTAGGCCGGTGCGAATCCGGTGGAGACCATGCCGAGGATCAGCTGGGGCAGGATGAGCGCCTGGGTGGTCGCCTCCGGACTCTTTGTCGCGGTGCCGAGCAGATCCGCGCCCAGGCACAGCCCGAGTCCCACCTGCAGTGCGAACGCGACGAAACCAATTGTGTCCCACCAACTTCCATAGAAGCGAAAGCCGATCACATGGGCGCACACCAGCGCCGCGGCCAATGCGACGGCCGCCCGGTACATTGCGGCCGTGATCCGCGCGGCGAGCGGCACTGCCGAACCCATCGGCATCGATCCGAATCGGGTATTGAGCCCGTCCCTGGCATCGGAGGCCGCCCGGAATGAAGCCGTGATGGCGCAGAAGGCGACGGCCTGCATGACGATCATCGGCGTGAGGTACTGGGCGTAGCTGCTCAGCCCGTGCCCGCGGACGGTCATCACCAGATTCAGCGGCACGTAGAACCCGACGGTGAAGACCGCTGGCGCGAGCAGTGCCATGATCAGTTCGCCATTGCGCCAGGACGGCCGGACCAGGCGCCGGGTCAGCGCCCACCATTGCGCCATGGTCGCCATGCGCGGCGGTGGCGCGTCCACCAGCCGCTCGCTGCTCAGGCGGCGGGTTTCCCCGTCGCCGCGTTTCTGCTGGACGGTGCTCGATCCAATGTCGCTGCCGATGCTCATCCGCACGCTCCCATCTGCGCGTCACCCGTGCCCATTGGTGGGGAACCAGCTGTTCTCAGCATGTCGCACACACCCGCGGCCGGTCCAGCTTTCCGCGCTGCTCCAGTACCGGCGCAGTCCCCGACAGCACCTCAGCGGCCGTCATCGCGTCGCGGGCGATCCCGAGCACGTGCGCGCAAATGCGGTCTCTGACGTGCGGGCGCCAGCACCGCCCCGCGCCTCCCGAATCCCCTTCAGCCGAGCCGCCGAGTTCGGGCGCGACGAAGGAACCACTCACGCGCCCCGGATGGCCATCGTCGATGGCGGTCACGATCTCCGACAAGCACCGCTCGCATAACGTTGCGGTCTCGATCACCCGCAGGTAGCCGGTGCCGAACGCACGACCGGCCCGCAGACCGAACTCGGCCGGCACATCGAGATGCAGATCGCCGACTATCTCGATGTATCGCGGCGCCGACTCGGCTACCTGCTCGGGGAACCGGATACCGCGCCGGGCGGCCGACGACGGACACCGTTCGGCCGCCATATCGCGCCGAGACGTGTCCTCGATATCCGATCCCACCGGCCTATTCCGCATAGTTCCCTCGTCCGCTTTCGTCCCTGCCCACCGAAACCGGGCGCGCCGCCACATCGCGTCGTGCATCAAATCTCGTAGACGAGAGCATGTTTCGATACCGCCCCCGGGTGTCGGAACGACGACTCCAAGGGGTCCCGAAATTCCCACCAAGGTGTATGAGCGTCATTTCCGTCATATCTCGCTCGCGCGCCGCCGGCCGTGAATTATGCTGTGCCGCTATCGCTCTCGGCGGAATATCCGAATCATGGGGTGACGACCGCGCACGGGGTGAGTAAGGTGTGCCCCGATGACCAGCATGGAAGCCCGTTTCCGTGACGCCGCACGGACCGTGCCCCTACCCAGTCCTTGGAATCTGTCCGCCTACCTCGCAAATGTCGCCGCGCACCGTGGCCGTTCCATCTCGCTGCAGGCGGTCCCCGCATCCGCACTGGCGGATATCGGCTGCCGCGGCAGCGGACTCTGGGTGGCGCGCAGCCGCGACGACATCATCGTCTACGACGCCGCCGCCACCGAGCGCAATGCGGACCACATCATCCTGCATGAAGTCGGACACATGCTCTTCGGACATGGCCGGGGCGAGAAGGATGCCGCCGCGCCGATCGCCACAATGCTGGCCGCACTGCTCCCTTCCATTTCACCGGCCTCCATCGAACATGTGCTCGGCCGCAACGAATTCGGCGCCGAGCGCGAACGGGACGCGGAGGTCTTCGCCGATATGACCATGGTCTACGCGACGCTGCCGCGCCGCAGAGACCGGTCGTTTCGCCTGTTCGGGCGCGGTCGCTAGGGACCGTCGGGTAACCGACGAGTTCCGGCGCGCAACTCGTCGACGAGATCCTGATAGGCGTCGGCCAATTCGTTGAGCTGCACCCACGCGTCGTAGAAGACCGACTCGGGCGCGTGCGCGAGTGGAACGAAGGCCTGCGTGGTCATCCTGGCCAGTCGATCCACGATCTGGCCGACGGTCTCGGTGTGCAACCGTGCGGCGGTGCGGGGCACCGGCATCGCCAGCGTTACCCAGAGGTCGATCGAACGGACCAACTGAGCGCGCCGCCGATCCAGTTTGGGCATCTCACTTATCGGCGTCCGCTCGCGAATCTCGTGCAGTTGCGCCAGTTCCCCCGCCGCTTCCAACATCGGATGGTCCTCATGCGGCAGCCCGCGAAACGCGGCCAGCAGCAGATCCCGCCCCGGCATCATCCGGTTGCTTCCGACATATCTCATCTCGGCCTCCCGTCGACGCCCGACCTCGTCGGCAAACCTCCCGACCAGCAATATCGTTGCCGCACCGCCCGACCGCACCCTCCGATTATCGACCCAGATCCCCGCTCACGGCCAGAAACCGCCGATACCAATTTGTTATAGACCAGCCATCGGCGGCACTACCTGCCTCAATTGAGTGCGAAGAGTCGAGGCCGGGGGTGCCGCGATGCCGATCAGCATGCGATGCCCACCCGAGCACTGCACCGGCGCAGGACTCGAGCGGAGCAGGCACGGCCTCGATGACCGAGGTGCTCGAACCGTTCGACACCAGAACCGACGCCACCGACCGTTCGACTACACGGGTATGCCCTCCGCGCCGTCGGCCACGTAGTCCGAACCACCGACATAGAAGGTACGGCCGGATTCGGTTGCGGCACTTGCGGCCTCGGCGACCACGGCGGCGAACTCCGCGATGGTGGGGAGTGCGCCGTGATCGCGGCGAGCCGAAACCGCATCGGGATTGCGGCGTTCGAGCAGGCGCACGATCATCGTGCCGTCGATCATGTCGCCGGACACCACATTCAGTCCGATCCCCCGCGCGGTCAGCTCGGGAACCATGGCGCGCAACGCGTCTTCCCCAGCCCGCTTACTCGCGGCGATCGGCTCATAGTCCGCCGGAACGGGCTTGCGCCCGTGGAAGTGCGCTTGATGGCTGGTCACAAAGACGATCCGGCCGCCGGAGGGCAGATGCGGCGCGGCCTGATGGACCAATCGAACCTGCGCGTCGCGGTTGAGCGCCATCGCATAGTCGGGACCGGCATTGCGCTCGAGTCCGCCGGATGCGTTGAGCACCAGCGCATCGAGCCGCCCGAACTCCGCCACCACGCCGGCGATCAGCGCCGCGGTCGACTCGGCATCCGCGATATCCGCGCCCGCGATCGATGCACTGCCACCGGCCGCGATGATCTCCCCGGCGATCGTCTCGGCGCGCTTGCGCTTCTCGCGGTAGTTGACGATCACGTGGTCACCGCCCGCCGCCAGCACCTTCGCCGTCTCGGCCCCGATCCCTCGCGAAGCACCGGTGATCAGCACAATCCGTCGTTCCGTCGAGTCGCCCACCGTTTCCCTTTCACCCATCAACCCACAGCAGTGCTTCTAATTTAGAATCACTATGGTAGTTCGAAATGAGAAGTGCAAGTGGAGCGAAACCGTCCAGGGGTCGAACCGACCCGGAGCACGGGCCGATATTGGCGACCATGGACCTCATCGGCCAACGCTGGATCCTGCGCGTCCTATGGGAACTCGAACCCGGCCGTCTGGGCTTCCTCGAACTGCGCCGCCGCATGGGCAACTGCTCATCGAGCATGCTCTCCACCCGCCTGCAACACCTCCAGTCCGCAGGCGTGATCATCAAAAGTCCGGACAAAACCTACGAACTGACCTCTGCCGGACAAGAACTCACCGAAGCCCTGCAACCACTCTGGAACTGGTCCAAACGCTGGCCCCCACCACCCTCCGACTAGAGGTGTTTCGAAGCGCGTGCGGGCGGCTTGTTGCCTCTCAGCCTTTTGCCCAGGCCCAGGCCGTCAAGCGCCAGTCGTTGCCGACTTTGCGAAGTGCCACAGTGAAGACCGCGCCGGTTTGCATAACCTGCTGGCCCCGAAAGTTGAACGAGAGGGTCATCGGAACAACGACATACCCGTAGTCGCCGGTGATGTCGACATGCCGTGGTGCACCGAGCTCGAGGTGGTAGCCGGAGGCCCCGACGCGCTCACTTTCCATGAGCACATCCCGCCACCAGTCCGCCGCGGCGGTTGGCCCCTGCCACACGTGCGGCGACATTCCGTCCAGAATCTGCATCGGGTCGGCACACACCGCTGCCATCGCCTTCTCGTCGCCATTGTTGAACGCGTCGGCGTACTGGCGCACCGCCGCCATCGGATCACTGGAGCTGGACACGACAGATCTCCTCTCTCGTGATGCTTCGCTCATTGTCGTCCAGATCCGCAGTCCCGTTCGGGAGCCGCATCTCACGGGCGGTTCCGGCTGGTGGATACGACGAAGGCGGCCCCCGGAGCACATCCGGGAACCGCCTTCGGGGACAGCGCTACTTCAACCGAAGCTTGCCGAACAGACCTTCCTTCTCGTCCTCCGGCCCGGCGGTGAAGTACAGCGAGTCGGCGTCGCCGAGGCTTTCACCATTGCCGAACATCAGGGCCCACAGACCAGGGATCTCGACCGGCTTGCCCTTCTCATCGCGCAGGTAGTCGACGAACTTGCCGGTGACGTCGTCATAGGCGAGCACATGGCCGAGGCCGCCGAAATTGCCGACGAGCAGCTTGCCGCTGAGTGGACCGAAGTTCGCGGGAGCCACCGCGACACCCCACGGCGCGTTGAGGCGACCGCCGTCGTCGAGGATGCGGACCAGCTTGCCGTTGGCGTCGAACTCGGCGAGCTTGCCCTTCGCGGGCTTACCGTTGGCGTCCTTCTCCTGGTCCTTGTCGAGCGAATCCTCTTCGGCCTTGTCGAACTTCGTCGCGTCCTGTTCATCTGGCTTGGTGTCGGCGTAGGCGACGAAGACGCGGTTGCCGATGGTGGTCACATTGAACGGGGCCGGATCGCCGGGCTTGGCCTTCTTACCCTTTTCGGGTGCGGCCGGATCGATCTGGTCGCCGGTAGCGAACGGGTTGGCAAAGCCGACGGTCGGAATCAGCTGCCAGTCCTTGTCGAACGTGCGGATCTGCGGGTTCTCGCCGAAGTCGGCGGCGAGCAGCTTATCGGCGGACGGAGTCAGCGCGATGCCGAAGAACGCCATGCCCTGCGACTCGCCGTCGAAGACCAGATTCGCGGGACCGTCGTGCCGGATGATCGCGCCCTCCGGGCCGAGTTCGGTCCAGGCGGAGATCTTGCCGGAATCGGTGGCGAAGATGAACCGCGACGAACCGGTCAGCAGCAGCGGGCCACCCTCGGCATCCACCGGCTGATCACGCACGGCGAACAGGTCTGAGGTGATCGGCGCGCCGTTGAAGACGACACCGGTGGTCTTGCCGATGCTCTTATCCGAGGTATCGGCGTCCGCGCCCGGAATCGTGACGATCTTCAGCGGATCCTGGAACAGCTTCTGCACTTTGGGATCCGCCGACGCAGTGACATCACCGACGAACTGGAAGGACTTACCGCCCGCGCCCACCCAGAAGTGCCCGCCGGCACCCTTGGGGCGATCGGCCAGGCCCCAGGCGTTCACCATGTCGGGGAAGGTGTACTGCGCCTTGTATTCGGCCTTGTTGGCGGCGAGGTTGGTCTGCGCGTAGTGATTGCCGTCCAGGGCGGGCACATCATCGCTCGACGACTTCGAATCCGAGCATGCCGCGGCGACGACCAGGGCCGCACCGAGCACCGATACGCGCAGCAGACCATTGCGGGTCCGGGACCGCCACACCCCGTTCCGACGCAATTCACTCCAGCGTCCGTTCAACATCTTCGTCCTTTCCAGCCTTCGCTACCCTCATCTGGCGATTAGGCGATGCTAACCTTAGCTTGGCGGAATTTCGACAGTATGGGAGCACCTGGGAATCGACAGGTTTAAGCTGTCGCCCGTGGTCGCCCCCCAGCCTTCCGTCGCACCCCATCCCGATATCGCTCCGCTCGCCGCGCTGCTCGGCACCTGGCGCGGCCCCGGGCACGGTGAATACCCGACCATCGAATCCTTCGACTACGTCGAGGAAATCAAATTCGGCCATCTCGGCCGACCGTTCCTCACCTACCGCCAGCGCACCCGCGCCGCCGACGGCAGCCGCCCCATGCACGCCGAAACCGGCTATCTGCGCTGCCCGCGCCCGGATCACGTCGAGCTGATCCTGGCGCATCCGACCGGCATCACCGAGATCTGCGAGGGCAGCCTCACCATCGCCGATGGTGTGCTGCAGATGGAGTTCGAATCGACCAGCATCGGCCGCAGCAGCACCGCGAAAGTGGTGACCGCTCTCGGCCGTTCGATCGTATTGACCGACGACACCATTGAATACACGCTGCGCATGGCCGCGGTCGGCGAACCACTCACCCACCACCTCGCCGCAACTCTGCACCGCGCCTGACCCACCCACCGGGAGTCTCGCCGAGACCACAGGTGCGCGGCGACCAATTCGCAAACCGGTGTGCCAGATCAGTCGCGCATCGGGTCGGGGCGCCAGGGAATATAGGGCCGCCCTTCGGCCTGGGCGGCGGCCTCGGCCGAGTGGAGCTGGTACGGCGTAATACCGCCCGATTCCCAGGCGCCGACCGAACCCGCCGCAATGGCCGCGGCCGCCTTCGGCGCCAAACCGATCTCATTGCGCACCACCGCGATCGGACGGTCGGCCAATGCGAACCAGTCCAGGTCCAGGAAGTCGTGGCTGCCGTTGGTCAGCGCGCCACGGCGCATGGCGTCCCCGAGGCGGGTCGCCATGCCAGCGGTGCTCAGATGTCCCGCATCGGCCTCGAACAACCCGGCGCCCGCATGCAGATAGCCGGTCTCGAACAGCGAAATCACCATGGCCAGCAGGCTGAACGCGCGCGGATCGTCATTGGCGCGCGCCATGAACGCGAACACCTCGATCTCGTTCTCCAGGGTGGTGCCGTATCCGGCGAGCACATGCACCCAATCGTGCTGGGCCAGCAGCGGCGGGGCCGAACCCGGCAGCCCCGGGGTGACGAAGCCGCGGTCGGCATAGAAATCCGAGACGCCGCGCCCGAGCGTGCCGACCGGCAGCTCGCGCAGGGTGGCCCAGCGCGCCGCCAAGGCCGGATCATCGCTGACCTGTCCCCATGACGAATCCAGGCCCTCGGTGTGCAGCGCGGTCAACCGACTCGGATCCAATCCGCCGAGGTAACCGTTGCGGTCGAAGTCGACCGCGGCCAGTTCGATCGCGCCTTCGGCGTATTTCTGCGCCACCGCGATCATCTCGTCATCGACCTCGAGCGCATCGGCGAACTCCCGCAGTTCGGTCGCGACGGCCGGTGGGAGCGGCCGCACCACCAGTGCGGACAGCAGCATGGTCTGCACGACCCGCTCGCGGAAGATCCGGTTGCGCCGGGCCAGCCCGACCGCGAAGGTCTGGGCATCGATGGGCCGCAGCGTCTCCAGATCGACGCGATGGCCGGTCATCGACAGAAACAGCGACGGGATCAGCAACTGCTGCAATGGGGTCAATCCATCCGCACCACCCGCCGCGGCCACCACACCGCTCGCGAGCAGCGCGACTTCGGCCGCATCAGGCGGGGTCAGCAGTACATCGTCCATCCGGTCAACACTCCAGCAAGATCGCCAAGAACATCCACCGCCGCGGTGGACGATTCACAGTATCGAATCGAATTCCCCACGGCGACTACCCGTTTCGCCGAGGGCGTAGTCACCGCGAATCGATGCGGGCAAAGGGACTGCTTCGGTCCGCGCGACAACCGGATCTTCATCCGGGATCGGAATTCGGCGAACGGCGTATACGTCAACGGCGTCCCGATCGGTGTCGATACCGCGCTCGTGCACGGCGATGTCATCCGGACCGGTTCCACCACACTGCGCTACGAAATGCCGAGCGGCCGGAGAACCGGCAACCGCACCACGCGCCGACGTGGTCAGTAACCCGCGGGCAAGCCCGCGAGCATGTCACGCGTTACCGCGACGGCGTGATCGGAGCTACCGCCCTTGACGAGCAGGGTCGCGAAGGCGAGATCCCCGCGATAGCCCACGAACCAGGAATGCGATCCACCGTCGACCTCGGCCTCCCCCGTCTTCCCGTATACCTCGCCCTGATCGGCAATACGTTCGGCGGTACCCCCGGTGACCACCTTGCGCATCATCATGCGCAACCCGTCGACCACCTGCGTTTCGATGGCGGGACGATCGCCCTTGATCTCTGTGGTGCGACCGGCGATCAGATACGGCACCGGTGCGGAACCGCGCGCGACGGTCGCGGCGAGCACCGCCATCCCGAACGGACTCACCACCACCTTGCCCTGCCCGATGCCGTCCTCGGTGCGCTGGATCAGATCATCGGCCGGCGGCACCGAACCCGATTCGGTCGGCAGGCCGGGGACGGTATATCCCTGTCCCACACCGAATTTCGCGGCGGTATCGTGCAGGGCGTCGCCCGGCAGTTGACTGGCCAGCTTCGCGAACGCGGTATTGCAGGATCGCTCGTAGGCGGTGGCCATCGGCACATCACCGAGCTGGAAGAGGTTGTAGTTCGGAATTGTCCGCTCCCCGATGACAATTCGGCTCGGGCACGGCAAAACCGTTTCCGGCGTCGCCTTCCCGGCCGACATCGCGGCCGCCGCGGTCACCGTCTTGAATACCGAGCCCGGCGGATACTGGCCGATGGTCGCCACCGGACCGGCACGATCGGCCGCCTTGTTCTGCGCGACAGCGAGAATCGCGCCGGTCGAGGGCCGCAGCACCACCATCATGGTCTGCTCCTCGCGGGCGCCGACGGCGCGCTGCGCGGAGTTCTGCACATTGCGGTCGACGCTGAGCGAAAACGACGGTGCGGGTTGTGAGGGCACTTCGGTGAGCACGTCGGTGTCGGCGCCATTGGCATTCATGGTGACAACGCTCCAGCCCGCCTTGCCGTCCACCTCGGCGATCACCGTTTTGCGCACCTGCGCGAGCAGATCGGGCGCGAAATCGCGGTCGGTGGGGACCAGATCCCACTGCTGGGTCAGCGTTACCCCGGGCAGACCGATGAGATCGGTGCTGACCTGGCCGAATTCGCTCTCGCTCAAGAGCGCGACGGTGTAGGCGCCCTTGGCGCCGTATGCCGCGCTGAGAATCGCCTCGGGGGTGAGCCGGTCGTCGAAGCGGTTCAGCGCGGCCGCCAATGCGGTCGCGGTGAACCCCGGATCCGGTGCGGAGGACACGGTGAACGCGACCCGGGATACCTTGCCCGGCACCAGCACATCGCTGCCGGACTGTTCGTTCACCCTGGCGCGCGGGGCCGGGTTGGCACGCAATGCCATGGTCTGGGTGTCGCCGAGTTTGGGGTGGATATCGGAGGAGGTCCAGCGCACCATCCAGCGGCCATCGCTGCGCCCCATCTGTAATTGACCGGTGTACTTCCAGATCCGGTCCTTGGGCAGCCGCCACTGGTAGGTGTAGTCGACGGTCGCGGTATCGCCGGTGACCCTGGCCGCGCCGGTATGCGCGGTCAGTTGTTCGGCCTGCAGTTCGTCCCACGCGGAACGCAATGCGGCGGTTGCCTTCTCGGGCTGACTGGTCAGCTCGGCGGCGGCCTCGACAGCACGATTCGCGAAGGCGGCCAAAAAGGCATCGGCCGCGGGCACCGGTCCCTGCGGGCTGGCCGAACAACCGGTTCCCGCGACCGCGAGCGCCACGACGGCCAGCGTGAGAAACATGCGTGTCGACATCGGCACCGATCGTATAGCCAACCGCGGGCAAACGGCTGTGGCACACCGATGTTCGCCACGCCGTATTCAGTCGAGCAGAACGGTGGCGAAGGTGGCGATCTGCCGGAATCCGACGCGGCTGTAGGCCCGGCGGGCGATCTTGTTGTAGTCGTTCACGTACAGGCTGGCGGTGCGTCCCGAGGCCACCACCGCATTGGCGACAGCGGCCGTCCCCCGCGTGCCGAGTCCGGCGCCGCGACGTTCGGGATGCACCCAGACACCCTGGATCTGCCCGGTACGCCGCGACAGCGATCCGACCTCGGCCTTGTACACCACTTCGCCGTCCTCGAAACGCGCCCAGGCGCGGCCGGATTCGATCAGGCTCTGGATCCGGCGACGGTAGCCGCGGCCGCCGTCGCCCGCGCGCGGGTCGACGCCGACCTCCTCGATGAACATGGCGATCGCCGCATTGAGATAACGCTCCAATTCATCCCGCCGGACCCGGCGGACCTGTGCATCGGCGGTGGCCACTGCGGGTTGTCCGAGGGCGAGCAGCGGCTGCGCACCGCGCAGTTCCCGTGCCGGTCCCCAATGCGCGGACAACATCTCCCACAGCGGCAGCGTCAACTCCTGGCGTCCGACCACCGACGAGCACACCCGCGGCCAGCGGACCGCCCGCGTCGCGAACGCGCGCAGCGCATCCTCATTGCCGCGCAACGGCACCAGATTCGCACCGGAGAAGCACAGCGATTCCGACGGTCCGCCGCGGCTCCACAGCTCGCCGTACCCCGCGCCGGTATCCAACCCGAATTCCTGCAACCGTGCCGCCACCATGCACGAGGCGACCGGATCGCTATCGAGGACTCGAAGCACCTGCGCCAGATCCCGGTTTGCGAGCTGACGCGCGGGGGCATCCTTGGCCCGTCGCGTCGGCTCCAACAGACTCCGCACATCGACAGCCTGCCATGAATCAACTCGAAGTGGTACGTCGATCCCGAGAAGCGGTACGCCGATCCCCACAAGCGAACACGCCGCGCCGCAGCAGCGGCTAGCTGGACACCGTGACGACGGGTTCGCCTGCACCCACTTGCTCGTCCATCTCCTCGGCGATGCGCATCGCCTCTTCGATCAGGGTCTCCACGATCTGCGCCTCCGGCACGGTCTTGATGACCTGCCCCTTGACGAAGATCTGGCCCTTGCCATTGCCCGATGCGACACCGAGGTCGGCCTCCCGCGCCTCGCCCGGCCCGTTCACCACACAGCCCATGACGGCCACCCGCAGCGGAACCTCCATGCCCTCCAGCCCCGCGGACACCTCATTGGCCAGGGTGTACACATCGACCTGGGCCCGGCCACAGGACGGACAGGAAACGATCTCGAGCTTGCGCGGCCGCAGGTTCAGCGACTGCAGGATCTGCCCGCCGACCTTGACCTCCTCGGCGGGCGGCGCGGACAGCGACACCCGAATCGTGTCGCCGATGCCCTCCGACAGCAGCGCGCCGAATGCGACGGCGGACTTGATCGTGCCCTGGAACGCCGGACCGGCCTCGGTCACACCGAGATGCAGCGGGTAGTCGGACTGGGCGGCCAGCTGGCGGTAGGCCTCGACCATGACCACCGGGTCGTTGTGCTTGACCGAGATCTTGATATCGCCGAAGCCGTGCTCCTCGAACAGGCTCGCCTCCCACAGCGCCGATTCGACCAGCGCCTCGGGGGTCGCCTTGCCGTACTTCTCCAGCATCCGCTTATCCAGCGAACCGGCGTTCACGCCGATGCGGATCGGGATGCCCGCCGCGCCAGCGGCCTTGGCCACCTCGCCGACGCGACCGTCGAATTCCTTGATATTGCCGGGGTTCACCCGCACCGCGGCGCAGCCCGCGTCGATCGCGGCGAAGATATAGCGCGGCTGAAAATGGATATCCGCGATGACCGGGATCTGGCTCTTGCGCGCAATAGTCGCCAGTGCGTCGGCGTCCTCCTGACGCGGGCACGCGACGCGCACGATATCGCAGCCCGAGGCCGTCAGCTCGGCGATCTGCTGCAGGGTCGCGTTGACATCGTGGGTCTTGGTGGTGGTCATCGACTGCACCGAAATCGGGTGATCGCTGCCGACGCCGACATTGCCGACCATCAACTGGCGGGTCTTGCGTCGAGGCGCGAGAACGGCCGCTGGTGCGGTCGGCATCCCCAATCCGATTGTGCTGGTCACTTTCGGCTGCCTACTTTCGTGCTTTCGTGCGTTCCGTTTTGGGCCGTTCGCCTACCGAGCTTAGCCGCGTCGCGCGACCGCTCTTCTGTGACGGCCATGACACGGGCCATGACAGACGACTGTCCCGCGGTGCCAGCAATCCAGCGTTCGCGGGTGCTATCACGGCAGGACCGCGACAGATCAGCGCGTCAGCGGAACAACTGAATGGGATTCACGATGTCGGCGACCAGCGTCAGCACCATATACGCACCGCCGATCACCACTGCGACGTAGGTCACCGGAAGCAGTTTCAGATAGTCGACCGGCCCGGCGGGTGCCAGCCCCTTCCAGCCACGGAAGGTATTGCGGATCTTCTCGTAGAGCACCACCGCGATATGCCCGCCGTCCAGTGGCAGCAGCGGCACCAGGTTGAATGCGCCGAGGAAGAAGTTCAGGCTGGCCAGCACCAGGATGAACACGCCCCACAGACCGCGCTCCGCGGTCTCGCCGCCGATCTTGCTGGCGCCGTAGACGCTGACCGGCGTCTCCGGATCGCGCTCGCCGCCGGTCACCGCGGTCCACAGCCCGGAGACCTTCTGCGGCAGCTGGGCCAGCGATTGCACGGTGCGCACGAACATCTGCCCGGTGTATGCGCCCGCCGCCGGAATCGCGGCTAGCGCGTTGTACTTCAGGGGTTTGTAGTACTCCGAGCCGACGCCGACCGCACTGACTTCGCGGCTGCCGCCCTCGGCATAGCGCATGACGCGTTCCGGGGTGACTTCGATGGTCCTGGTCTGTCCGTCCCGTTCGATGGTGTAGTTGAACGGACCGGTCTGCTTCCAGGTTTCGGCGGTGAACTGCTGCCAGGTGGTCACCTTCACGCCGTTGACGGCCTTGACCACGTCACCGCGCTGCATTCCCGCCCGCTGTGCCGGGCCGGTGCCGTTGCAATCGGCCAGCGTCTTGTCCGGGTTCTGCCGTGGTGCGACACACCCCATCTCGCCGATGGTGGTGGCGGGCGGCTGATCGAAGCGCGGCAGCCCCCAGCTGACGGCGAGTACGACCAGCAGGAGGAAGCCGAGTAGGAAATTCATCGCGATCCCACCGAACATCACCACCAGCCGCTTCCAGGTGGCCTGCCGGTACATGGCGCGGTCGAGATCCTCGGGCTCGATTTCGTCCAGCGCGGTCATGCCCGCGATATCGCAGAAGCCGCCGAGCGGGAGGGCCTTGAGGCCGTATTCGGTTTCACCGCGCCGGAAGGAGAAAACCTTGGGACCGAAGCCGATGAAGTACCGCCGCACCTTCATGCCGGTGGCCTGGGCGGCCCACATATGCCCGCATTCGTGCAGCGCGATCGAAATCGTGATGCCGAGGGCGAACAGTACGAACCCCAACGCGAACACCATTTGCTGTACAGCCCTCCTGCGTTGCGCAGCTCGCCTCAAATGAAGTGCGGCCGCCCGCAGCGGCCGCGACTACCCGCGGCCGCGCATCCGATCCCGCGCCGCGAGCACCCCGACCACAGTAACCGGACACCGAGCACCACTCGCTGCCAAGTCTGCCAGGCCAGCATCCGACGGCGCGTCCGATCGCATCGAAGGTCGTTCCGTGCGGACGGCAGATCACCGATCGACGAGCGCGCGGGCGTAGTCGCGTGCCCAGGTGTCGGCCGCCAGCACGTCCCGCAGTGTCTCCGGTTCGGCGCACCACTGATCGGCCGCCTCGATGGCGCGCGCGACGGTGCGCACGATATCCGGGAAACGGATGTGGCCGTCCAGAAAGGCTTGTACCGCAATCTCATTGGCCGCGTTGTAGACCGCGGTGACGCTGCCGCCCGCGGTTCCGGCCTGTCTGGCCAGGTCGATGGCCGGGAACACGGCATTGTCGACCGGCTCGAATTCCCAGGTCGACGCGGTACTGAAATCGCATGCGGCAGCCGCGCCCGGCACCCGATCGGGCCAGCCGAGTGCCAGAGCGATCGGCAGCTTCATATCGGGCGGACTGGCCTGGGCCAGGGTGGAGCCGTCGGTGAAGGTGACCATGGAGTGCACGATCGACTGCGGGTGCACGGTGACGTCGATGCGGTCGTAGGGCACGCCGAACAGCAGGTGGGTCTCGATCAGTTCGAGGCCCTTGTTCACCAGCGATGCCGAATTCAGGGTATTCATCAGCCCCATCGACCAGGTCGGATGCGCCTTCGCCTCGGCCGGATTCACCGATTCCAGCATTTCGCTGGTCCAGCCGCGGAATGGGCCACCCGACGCGGTCAGCACCAGCCGATCCACCTCCTCGGCCCGGCCGCCGCGCAGGCATTGGGCGAGCGCGGAATGTTCGGAATCGACCGGCACGATCTGGCCGGGTGCAGCGGCACGGGTCACCAGGGAGCCGCCCGCGACCAGGGATTCCTTATTCGCCAGTGCCAGCCGGGTGCCCGCTTGCAGGGTGGCCAGGGTCGGCTCCAGGCCCAGCGAACCGACCAATGCGTTGAGTACGACATCCGCCTCGGTGCGGCGCACCAGTTCGGTGACCGCGCCGGGGCCGCTCAGTGACAGCTCGAGTCGCGTTCCGGCGGCCGGATCGGCGACCGCGACATTGTTGGTCCCGGTGGCGGCCATCTGCGCCGCGAGCAGCTCGGTGTTGCCGCCGCGCGCGGCCAGGCCGACCACCTCGAATTTATCGGGATTGGCGGCAATCACCTCGAGCGCCTGGGTACCGATGGAACCAGTGCTGCCGAGCAGAAGGACTCTCACAATGTCGGACACGGCCCCATTGTGGCAGCGGGGCCAGCAACGCGCCCGAAGGCGGTAGCCTGCGGAACCACATAGGGCGCCGCTCGCCGATCGAACACAGCCCTGCTGGCTACGACGAGCGGTCGTATGCCACGATATCGGCAGCAACACCCATACCGAGCTAAGGAGCGATCGTGGCCGCCACGGAACTCGAACCCACTAGTGACCGTGCAATCGTCACCCACGTGGACACCGCCGAGGTTCCGTCCGCCGCATGGGGCTGGAGCGGGGAATCGCGCCGCACCTTCCGCGTCGCGGGCTGGATCGTCTGCTTCATCCTGGTCGCCATGACGATCGGCAACCACAAGGGCAAGATCGAAGATATCTTCCTTGTCGGCTTCGCCGCCCTGATCGCGGGCATCATGATCCGCGACTCGATCCTGCGCCGCAAGCCTCGGTAGTGCACACCGAAAGGTTTTGACTCGGTTAGGGATTCGCCCGCCTAACGCCCTCGTCGCTTGGCGGGCTTCTTCTTGGCACCAGGGTTCTTGACGAACCTCTTGGCCGCGCCGCCGCGCGCGCCCGCCGAGGGTTTGGCTCCGCTCTTCTTCGGCGGCTCGGCCTTCTTGCGCTGGGTCGCGGCGCGCGAGCTGCGCTCGGATCGGCCGCGCACGATTCCGACGAACTCTTCGATCAGGTCGGTGGTCTGCGCGCTCGGCCAGGCCAGGGCGATCTCGGTATCCGGAACACCCATCATGGTGCGATAGACGAGGTCGCGGCGGGCGTGCAGACGGGCGATGGAATGCGGGACGATGGCGACGCCGACACCGGCCGCCACCAACTCGATGGTGCCCGCGATGGCATCGATATCGCTGGCGTCCTGAATCCGTTCGCCCTCCAGATCACCCGTGCCGACCTGCTCGAACAGCGATAGCGTGTGGTCCTTGGGCAGCACGACGACGGGGAGTTCGCGATACAGCGGAATCGCGCTCAGACCAGCGCGATCGATCGGCAGACGGACGAAGCAGGCGTCGACCCGACCCTCGCGCAGCGCCGCGAGCTGCTCGGCCATCGGGATCGGAACGACCTCCAGCACGGCATCGGGAAACCGCTCACCCCAGATCCGCGTCCACTTGGAGACCGTGACGCCCGGCACGAAGCCGACGCGCAGCACGACCTCCTCCCGGACAACCGGCTCGGGCTCTTCGGCTCGCGCGATGATGTCCTTGGCATCGCGCAGCAGCTGCTGTCCGGCCTCGGTCAGCTGAGTCGGCTGTGCCCCGGGCACAAACAGTTTGGTCCCGAGTTCCTGCTCCAGATCGATCACCGTATGGCTCAACCGCTGCCGGGAAATGTGCAGCGATTTCGCCGCGCGCGCGAAATGCAGTTCCTCGGCGACCGCGACAAACCAGCGCAGGCGGGTCACGTCGATGGACTCGGGGTTCATTCGTATGAGGGTATTGCCCTCGGGGCCGGGGACTCGCATCCGGCCGCGCCCATTAGGCTGTACCGGTGAGCCCGGATAAGAAACCGCAGACCATGAAGCCGCTCACCGCGGCGAACAAGCTCGGCATCTACCTTCCGGCGACGCCCGAGGAATTCCGCAATTCCCCGATCTCCCGCGCCGAACTCGAAGAACTGCGCACCAAACCTCCGGCCTGGTTGAGCGAACTCCGCAAAACCGGCCCCTTCCCCCGCGATATCGTGGCCCGCAAACTCGGCGTTTCCAATACCGGCCTGGCCCGCGCCGAGGTCTCCGATGCGATGAACGCCGAGGAAATCGCCGCCCTCCTCGCCGACCCGCCGGAGTGGCTGATCCACGAACGCGAAAACTACGCGGCGGTGCTGAAGGAAAACGAGCGCATCAAAACCCAGCAGGCCGAACGACGCGCCGCCTCCAACCGCCCGGCCAAGAACCGCGGCTGAACCGGCGGTTTTTTTCAGCCGCATCCCTTCTCTGCACCCGTTGTGCATACACGAGGAGTGCCGATCCCGAGACAGCGTGCGAATTCGCAAGCAGCACATAGCGATCCGCTGCGGACCAAGCGATGGCCGCTTGTCGGCACGGCACTCGTTCGGGAAATCCAGGGACCCGACGAGGGGTGCGGCTGCGTCGTAGTCGCACCCCACAGGCGTCTGTTGCCAAAGCCGGTGGAACTGCTTACGTCGCACCGGATTTCGTTGTGACCAGTTGACAGGTCCCGTCGGTGCACGAGCGCTGCAACCGCCCCCGCGACAGGGTCTGGATCAGTCCGATCGTCCAGCAGGTCGGGCAGCCGCGCAGTGCGACCAGGCCGACCGGAAGCAGCACCAGGCTGATGGGGCCGAGCGCCGGTATCAATGCGACCGAACCGATCACGGCGCCGAATCCGACCGCGCCACGGACCAAATGGCGCGAGACCGACGCACTGGCGAACTCATGCCCGCCCGTCGCCCGATCACCGCTCATCAGGGAATCGCTAGGCGATGCTGTCCTCATTACCACCCTCCAAACGCTGTTGCACCGCCGAACGCGCCCGGTGCAACCGCGACTTCATCGCCGCGGTACTCAGTCCGAGCAGATCCGCGACCATTCGACCGCTATATCCCTGCACATCTCGCATGATCAGCACCCGCCGCTGATCCCCGGGCAGCGCCGCGATCGCCGCGGCCACCCGCTCGGCCTCCCAGCGATTGATCGCCTCCTCTTCCGCCGAGGCGATGGCCGAATCCGGAATCGGTTCCGCCCGTCGCACGCGCAACCGCAGTTGGCGCAGACATTCGTTGCGCACGATCCGAAACATCCACGACGCCAATGCCCCCGATGCCCGCAATGTCCCGATCTTGCGATAGAGAATGATCAACGCCTCCTGCGCCGCATCCTCGGCATCCTCCGGCGACGCACACAGCGAATAGGCGAATCGCCGCACATGCGGATGCGATCCGGACACCAGCGAGGTGAGCGATTCGATATCGCCCTCGCGTGCCGCGGCGACGAGATGTTCGTCGGGCCAGCACACCTCAGCCACGGGACCGACTCCACCGACGCAGCACGGTGATACTGCATGCACAAATCAGCAGCAGTCCAACAACAATCGCGGCAATGATCACGACAAACCTCCCGTTCTCGTGCCGACCGTATTGCCGACACAAGTATGAGAGGAACGAACCAGCGAAAAGGATTCACCGCTGGCGAACCCTTCGTGAAGATCACATCGACCACTGGTCCGGCGGCGACAACACCTTCGAAATCCTCGACGCCACCGGGCGCCGCCTCGGCGACAAGCACTACCTACGCGGGAAAATCCGAATGCACCCCACCGACGCGCCCAACTCGGCCCGCATTGCCGAACAACACAACTTCGCCACCGCAACCGACCGATCCGTCCGCGACCTTACGACCGGCCCGCGCGCTCACGACATGATGCACTTCGGTCGAAACTCGGGTCCTCATCCAAGTTGCTGTCGTGCCTAGCCTTCGGCGGCCAACTGCCCGCAGGCCGCGGCGATCTCCTGACCGCGGGTGTCGCGCACGGTGCACGGGACGCCCTGGGCGTTGACGCGTCGAACGAATTCGGCCTCAACGGGTTTCGGGCTGGCATCCCATTTGCTGCCCGGGGTCGGGTTCAGCGGGATCACGTTGACGTGTACGCGCGAACCGAGGGCCTTGTGCAGTTTCTGGCCGAGCAGGTCCGCGCGCCATGGCTGATCGTTGATATCGCGGATCAGGGCGTACTCGATCGAGACCCGGCGGCCGGTCTTATCGGCGTAGTAGCGGGCCGCGTCGAGCACCTCGGCGACCGGCCAGCGGTTGTTCACCGGGACCAGGGTGTCGCGCAATTCGTCGTCGGGCGTATGCAGCGACACCGCCAGGGTGACCGAGAGGTCTTCATCGGCCAGTTTGCGGATGGCCGGGGCCAAGCCGACCGTCGAGACGACCACATTGCGCTGGGAGATGCCG
This sequence comes from Nocardia sp. NPDC004278, assembly GCF_053602975.1. Classification (NCBI taxonomy): domain Bacteria; kingdom Bacillati; phylum Actinomycetota; class Actinomycetes; order Mycobacteriales; family Nocardiaceae; genus Nocardia; species Nocardia sp. NPDC004278. The sequence continues at coordinate 230,203 of NZ_JBSGEQ010000003.1, read as the reverse complement.
AAACCGTCGGGCGCGGGCGAGGTGATGCGCCGGACGGCGGCGACCACCCGCTTGTAGTTGGCCAGCGGCTCGCCCATACCCATGAAAACGATGTTGGACAGGCGGCCGGGGCCACCAGCGACCTCGCCATCACGCATGGCGGCGGCCGCGGCGCGGACCTGGTCGACGATCTCGGCGGTGGACAGATTGCGGTTGAGGCCGCCCTGACCGGTGGCACAGAACGGACAGGCCATACCGCAGCCCGCCTGGCTGGAAATGCAGAGCGTGGCGCGGTCCGGATAGCGCATCAGCACGCTCTCCAGCAGGGTGCCGTCGCCCGCGCGCCACAGGGTCTTTCGCGTCTCGCCGCCGTCACAGGCGACGTGTTTGACCACCGACATCAGCGGCGGGAACAGCGCCTCGCCGATCTTGTCTCGCACTGTGGCGGGCAGGTCGGTCATCTGCTCCGGATCGGCCTGTAGGCGTCCGTAGTACTGGCGCGCGATCTGGTCGGCGCGGAACTTCGGCAGACCGAGCTCCTCGACCACGGCCTTGCGCCCGTCGGCATCGAGGTCGGCGAGATGCCGCGGCGGCATACCACGGCGTGGAGCATCGAAGACGAGGGGCAGGGAGACGGTCATAGTTTCTCCAGTGTCCCATCCCGCACGTCGGCTTCCGACCGAAGGTGAGCATCACGACGCCGGACGCGACGAAGGTCACGTTCGATCGAGCGGCATCGGCACTCGTGAGCGGGCCATGACCCGCTGTCACGATATGCCGATCACCGGCATTGAAATGCGTGCACCGACCATAGCGATCGGCAATGATCGGACTATGACCAGGCACGCCGAGTCGCCGGAGCCGGAGCACTCCGGGGATGTCGCACCCCCGTCGCCGACCGGCCACGAGACCGTCGAACCGACCGAGCGCAAGACCGTCGAACCGACCGAGCGCAAGACCGTCGAGCCGACCGGCCGCAAGACGGTGGCGAAGACCCGGACCGGCCAAACCTGGGTCGGTCTGATCGTCGCTGCGCTGATCGGGATCGTGGTGCTGATCTTCATCCTGCAGAACCTGGAGGAACAGCGCGTGGATCTGTTCTTCTGGGACTTCTCCCTGCCGGTCGGAATCATGGTCCTGCTGTCGGTGATCGCGGGCGCACTCGTCATGGCGCTGGTGGGCGGCGTGCGCATCTTCCAACTCCGCCGCGCCGTGAAGCGCTAGTACCGGGCCGCGATCACCGAGCACCTCGGGGGCGGCTGCGCACAGCTCCACGGAACATACCGACCGATCAATGATGCGGTCTGCGATGTCCACACAACCGGCAATCGTCCAAGCCAAGTGATGGCCGAATCGGTTCAGTCAGATCAACGTGGACAACACCAACCAGGACACGAATGCCGAGGGCAGCATCGAATCGAGACGGTCCATAATGCCGCCGTGTCCGGGCAGCAATGTGCCCATATCCTTGATGCCCAATTCCCGCTTGACCTGCGATTCGATCAGATCGCCGACCGTCGCTACCAGCACCAGACCGACGCCGAGCACCACGCCGATCATCGAGTTCGCGTCGAGCAGCAGGGTGACCGTCAGCAGACCGCCGATAACGCTGAACACCAGCGAACCGCAGAAACCCTCCCAGGATTTCTTCGGGCTGATCGCGGGCACCATCGGATGGCGCCCGAACAGCACACCGGCGACGTAACCGCCGACATCGGAGCAGACCACCAGAATCATGAAGGTCAGCACCCGCAGATTGCCCTCGGGTTCCAGTAGCAGCAGGGTCGCGAACGATGCCAGCAGCGGAATCCAGGCCAGTGTGAAAATGGCGATCGCGGTGTCGCGCAGGAAATTTCGCGGCGCGGTCTGCAGTCCGTGATCGAACAGCCGCCACACCATGCAGATCAGCGTGGTCGCCGCGAATGCGCCCGCCACGCCGCTGGCGCCCCAGGGCCAGCCGAGCCAGAACACCGCCTGTCCGCCCACGATGAGCGGAATCCGCGGTACCAGGACATCCGCCTCCCGCAGCCGCTTGGCGACCTCCCAGGTGGCCACGCCGACCCCGGCGGCCGCCACCCCGATGAACACCTTCGGCACGAACAGCAGAATTGCGATGAGCGACAAACCGAGGCCGAAGCCGACGGCCAGTGCGGCGGGCAGATTGCGACCGGCACGCGAGGCGGGTGGCGAAGGTTCCGCGGGGTTCTCGTGCGGGGTCCCGGCGCTCACCGATTCATCGATCGATGATTCGGGCGTCGCGGATTCAGCACGCACATACCCGGAGGTCGCGGGTGCACCGAACGCCGGTTCAGAATGTGCGGCGTCCGGAATCGCGGCATCGACCGCGTGCCCGTCCATCGCATCAGCTGTGCCGTTGACCCGTCTCGGCTCCTCGGCCGCACCGGTCTCGGCGGCGTTCTCGGCCACGATTGTCCCGTCGCTCAACTCGTCGTTCCGTTCGTCCCCCGCCCGGGCGGGCCCTCGGTGTCTGATCGGCGGCATTCGCGGTGCCCTTCGTGGTTACGCAAGCTACCGCCTCCGGGCCCGTCGCCCATGCCGCCGTCTGGCCTCAGACCTCGAGCAGTTCGGCTTCCTTGTGCTTGACCAGTTCATCGACCTGGCCGACATATTTGGCGGTGGTCTTGTCGAGCTCCTTTTCGGCGCGCCCGACCTCGTCCTCACCCGCCTCGCCATCCTTCTGGATCCGCGACAGTTCGTCCATGGCCTTGCGGCGGACATTGCGAATCGAGACCTTGGCATCCTCGCCCTTGCCCTTGGCCTGCTTCGCCAGTTCGCGGCGCCGCTCCTCGGTGAGCTGCGGGACAGAGATCCGAATGATGTCACCGTTGTTGGTGGGATTGACACCGAGATCGGAATTGCGGATCGCGGTTTCGATCGCGCCGAGGGTCGATTGCTCATACGGCTTGATCACCACCATCCGCGGTTCCGGCACGGTAATGCTCGACACCTGGGTGATCGGGGTCGGCGAACCGTAGTAGTCGATGACGATCCGTTGGAACATTCCCGGATTCGCGCGACCGGTACGGATGGACCCCAGATCGTCCTTCGCTACCGAGACGGCCTTCTCCATCTTCTCCTCGGCGTCGAAGAGCGCTTCTTCAATCACGACCGTTTCCTCCACAGCGTCGTCATCGTCATGATCCGCGGGCGCGGGGTCAAGACCGAACCAATGTGCCGATCTTCTCACCGGCGACCGCACGGGCGATATTGCCCTTCGTCAACAAATTGAACACCAGGATCGGCATCTGGTTGTCCATACACAGGCTGAAGGCCGTCGCGTCGGCGACCTTCAAGTCACGCTCGATGACCTCTTTATGCGTGATTTCGGTGTACATGGTGGCGCTCGCGTCGACCCGGGGATCCGCGGTGAACACCCCGTCGACCGCCTTGGCCATCAGCACCACATCGGCACCGATCTCCAGCGCGCGCTGGGCGGCGGTGGTGTCGGTGGAGAAGTAGGGCATGCCCATGCCCGCACCGAAGATGACCACACGGCCCTTCTCCAGATGCCGCTTGGCGCGCAGCGGCAGATACGGCTCGGCCACCTGCCCCATGGTGATCGCGGTCTGTACCCGGGTGTCGATGCCCTGCTGTTGCAGAAAGTCTTGCAGCGCAAGGCTGTTCATTACGGTGCCGAGCATGCCCATGTAGTCCGAGCGGGCACGTTCCATACCGCGCTCCTCGAGTTCTGCGCCGCGGAAGAAGTTGCCACCGCCGATCACCACGGCCACCTGCACTCCGCTGGAGACCACCTCGGCGATCTGCTCGGCGACGGTCTGCACCACATCGGGATCGAGCCCGACCTTGCCACCGCCGAACATCTCTCCGCCAAGTTTGAGGAGCACCCGGCGATATCCTGGGCGTTCGGTCCCGAGGTTCGTCATGGGTGTTCGTCTCCTTCTGCGGTGGATTCGGTCTCGGCAGGGCCGGATGGCAGCGCGGAGGCTCTCAGATACCAAGACCCTCACTTACAGAGCGCCCTTATCCTGCCCTATTCGGTTTCGGAGTGGGTAGAAGACCCCCCTCGGACGCAACGAACTCGCCCGGTCAGGCTCGGGAATTGCGGATGAACGCGCAGCGTCCGGACAGCCGAAACCCCTCGTACACCGTATCCGGGTACGAGGGGTTCGCGGACGTTATCAGGCCTGGCCGACCTCGAAGCGGGCGAAGCGGGTCACGGTGACACCGGCCTCGTCCAGCAGGGCCTTGACGGTCTTCTTCGAGTCGGTGACCGACGCCTGCTCCAGCAGGACGACGTCCTTGAAGAAGCCGTTGACGCGACCCTCGGTGATCTTGGGCAGCGCAGCCTCGGGCTTGCCCTCTTCCTTGGCGGTCTGCTCGGCGATGCGGCGCTCGTTCTCCACCACATCAGCCGGGACCTCGTCGCGGGTCAGGTACTTGGCCTTGAGCGCGGCGACCTGCATGCCGACGGCACGCGCGGCCTCGGCGGCGGCGTCACCCTCGCCCTGGTACTCGACCAGCACACCGACGGCGGGCGGCAGGTCGGTGGCACGCTTGTGCAGGTAGACGGCGACCGGGCCGTCGAAGGCGACGACGCGACGCAATTCGAGCTTCTCGCCGATCTTGGCGGCCAGCGCCTGCAGCGCCTCCTCGACGGTCTGGCCGTCGAGCTTCAGCGCCTTCAGCGTGTCCAGGTCGGCGGGCTTGGCGGCCGCGGCGGCGGTCACGATCTTGTCGGCGAGGCCCTGGAACTCTTCGTTCTTGGCGACGAAGTCGGTCTCGGAGTTGATCTCGATCAGCACGCCGTCCTTGGCGACGACCAGGCCCTCGGCGGTCGCGCGCTCGGCGCGCTTGCCAACGTCCTTGGCGCCCTTGATGCGCAGCACCTCGACGGCCTTGTCGAAATCACCGTCGGTCTCGACCAGCGCGTTCTTGCAGTCCATCATCCCGGAGCCGGTGAGCTCCCGCAGCCGCTTCACATCCGCGGCGGTGTAAGTCGCCATGGGTGGCGATCCTCCTGTGTGTTGTCTCGGGTGGTAACACCACCTTGCCGACCGCTCCTACCAGGAGAGGTCGGCAAGGTGAACAAACGCTCCGCGGCGGTGGGAGTCTGGGTAACCAGACTGCCCGCCACCATCGGACACTGCGACGATCAGGCTTCGGCCGGGGTGGCGGGAGCCTCGGCGTCGGCCGCCTCGGTCTCGGCCGCGGCGGGGGCGGCCTGCGCAAGCAGCTCCTGCTCCCACTCGGCGAGCGGCTCGCCCGCGCCGGCTTCCGGCTTTTCGTCACCGGTGGAAAGACCGGCCCGCGCCTGCACGCCCTCGGCCACCGCGGAGGCGACGACCTTGGTCAGCAGAGCGGCGGAACGGATCGCGTCGTCGTTGCCCGGGATCGGGTAGTCGACCAGGTCGGGATCGCAGTTGGTGTCCAGGATCGCGATGACCGGGATGTTCAGCTTGCGCGCCTCGCCGACGGCGATGTGCTCCTTGTTGGTGTCGACGACCCAGATGGCTGAGGGCACCTTGGCCATATCGCGGATACCGCCGAGGGTGCGCTCGAGCTTGTTCATCTCACGCGTGAGCATGAGGATTTCCTTCTTGGTGCGACCCTCGAAGCCACCGGTCTGCTCCATCGCCTCGAGCTCCTTGAGGCGCTGCAGACGCTTGTGCACGGTGGAGAAGTTGGTGAGCATGCCACCCAGCCAGCGCTGGTTGACGTAGGGCATTCCGACGCGAGTCGCCTCGGCCGCGATCGACTCCTGGGCCTGCTTCTTGGTGCCGACGAAGAGGACGGTGCCACCGTGGGCGACGGTCTCCTTGACGAACTCGTAGGCCTTGTCGATGTAGGTCAGCGTCTGCTGCAGGTCGATGATGTAGATGCCGTTGCGGTCGGTGAAGATGAACCGCTTCATCTTCGGGTTCCAGCGCCGGGTCTGGTGTCCGAAGTGTGCGCCGCTGTCGAGCAGCTGCTTCATGGTTACGACAGCCATGGCTCTCGTATCTCTCTTTCGTTTGCCGGTTGACGCGGTGAATCGGCGATCCACCGCCCTGGCGCCTCCGAACCATCGGACCCGATCACGAGGATCAGGACCAGCCGATGATTCCCTGCTCCGCATGCGCACTGCCGATTACGAAGTCGAGCTCCGTTCGAACAGCGCCGCTACGAACAAGCACGGGGTGGCGCGCGAAGTCGATCCGTGCAAGCACAGACCGCTCGACCAGTCTACGGTCTCAGCGGGTCAGTTCCTAAATCGCCCTGTCATCGACGTAAACGGGCGATGTTCACAAACGGGAAAGTTGTCCACACTCGCCGGATCGGGGCTACTGCGGATGCCGTGCCCGGCCGACGCTGGGAGGCATGAATCGCATAGCCATCTCGATAACCATGATCCTCCCGCCGCTGTTCCTGTTGTCGCTGTTTGTGGCACAGCCGGTTTCAGCCGCGCAGCCGGATGGCGCCGCTGCTGTGGCCGCGCCGTGGGGATCCGGGGCAATCGCTCCGCCTGGCGGTATTCGGCCTTACGCATCGGAAGTCGTGTTCGGGGAGTGCACAGGTTCGGCCTGTTCCGCGCCGCATCCGGGTGGTGGGCTGGCGCCGGTGCCGCTCCAGTTGGCGCCACTTGTCGTGAATGTCAGGCCGAACGCGCTGCGGGTGGACAGTGCGCCGACGCCGGTTTTTAGGGCAGGTACAGGTATGGCTCCGCTCCCGACCGATATCGTCCGTGGGCAGAGCACCGGATCGGCGAGTTCCTTGCCCCGGGTGGTCGATGATCTGCTGTCGCGGCTGTTGGAACTGGTCCACCGAGCTCCGCTCCAGCTGCCTCGCTGATCTCGAATGAATACGGTCTGCAGGGTGGGATGGTCGCGCGGGCGGCGACTGGTTTCGATTGTCGTCGCGGTCATCGCTTTACTGGGATTCGTTGCGGAGCAGGCGGTTTCGGCTGCTCCGCAGGGAGAGTTCAGCTGGCCGTTGCAGCCGCGGCCGAGGGTCGAGCGACAGTTCGACAAACCGGTGCGGGACTGGCTGCCCGGACATCGCGGGGTCGATCTGGCGGGCACACCCGGGCAGGCAGTGCTCGCGGCCGGAGACGGGATCGTGGTGTTCGCGGGGACGGTCGCGGGCAAACCGGCGGCGTCGATCGACCATCCGGGTGGGCTTCGGACTACATATGAGCCGGTCCGAGCGGAGGTTGCGGTGGGGCTGCGGGTCGGTCGCGGGATGCGAATCGGCACCTTGGAGGCGGGTCATGAGGGTTGTGGGGCGGCCGCGTGCCTGCACTGGGGTGCACGACGGGACGCGGGCAGGCACAGCAGACACGAGTATGTCGATCCGCTCGGCCTGCTGCATCCGACTCCGCTGCGTTTGAAACCGGTCACCTAGTGGACGACAGTCCAGCCGGATGTGTCGGACCGCGCTCTTCCATCGCAATGGTTCCGGGACGAGGATCGACCCATGGGATATGCGCTCGGGGATCCGCCGTTCACCTATGCCGAGGTCGGCGCGACGAAGGGTGTGCTCCCGGCGGGCTACCACCGGTTTCGACTGCGCCGCCGAATCGGGCGCGGACGTGCACTGTTCGAGCGCGCGGGCGCGGAGCTGCTGGCGTACCGAATGCAGAAGGGTACCGGCATATTTCGGGAAGCCGATACCCCGACCGCAGCGCCGGGGACCCGGCTGACGGTCCGACTCGGCGTCGGTCCGCTCGGGATCACCGCACCGTGCCGGGTGGTGTACGTCCTGGACGAACCCGACCGCCGCGGCTTCGCCTACGGCACACTGCCCGGCCACCCGGAGATCGGCGAGGAGCTGTTCGCCGTCGAATACGACCCCACCGACGACAGCGTCTACGGCTTGGTGACCGCATTCTCACGCCCGGGCACGTGGTATGTCCGCCTCGGCGGACCGGTTGTCCGAGCCATCCAGCACATCATCGCCGGAAAGTACATCGACACCCTCCCGACCTCGATCTAGGCAGCACCAGGCGGGGCATACGGATTCGGCTGCTGAACAACCGAATCCGTATCGATGCCAGCTGGACCGTGGCTCAGAGCTGCGCGGTCAGTGCTGCTGCTTCGGCGCGAAGTACATCGCCGTGATCGGAGCGGCCCAGGGTGTCGTATTCGTCGGCGGCCTTGTGGCGGTCGGTGATTTCGGCACGAACAATCTCTTCGATATCGGACTCCGTGAGGTCGCGCCGGCGGACTTCGGCCGCACCGAGGCCTACGGCGCTGGTCTCGATGGCACCGGCCTCGAGGTCCATGATGTCGATGGCCTCGGCATTATCGATCGCACCGAGCGCAGAGCGCAGACCAGCGATGGCGCTTCGGTCGCGGGTCTTCATTGCAGCGGACAGGGCGGTGCGGAGGCGATCGCGCAGCGGCACGGATTTGTCGATGGCTTCGGTGGACATGGTCGCCGACCGTACGCGCCGGAGACCTCGCGGGTCGAGGGATTATCCGACGACCCGCGAGGTCACGGCGAGTTCGACGCCGATTCATTCACGGTGTGACGATGGCGAAGTCCGGGTCCGGCTGGTCGAAGACGCCGACGATATCGGCGAGTTTGGTCGGGTCGCCGCCGAGCGTGATGGCGCCGGAGGAGACCAGTGCACCAAAGTCCTCACCCGACAGCAGGACTCGGATCAGTATCGGCCGGGTCAGGGTGAACGAGGCGTCGGGCTCGGGAAGGGCAACGCCGTCGGGCCGGTCGTAATGCGTCAGGCGACCGTTGCACAGTTCGAGGCGGTGGATGCGGTTTTCGTCGGTGATATGCCAGTCGGTCACCACCCGCATATCCCACGCCTTGGGGCCGTCGACGCGCAATGCCATGGCGTCGAAGATCTGCTCGACGGTCAGGGCGGCGAACATGGTGGGAGCATTCGTCGTCGTCGGCGTGCCGAACGAGCCGTTGCGCAGCTCATACGCACCGCTGAGGTAGAAGTTGCGCCAGGTGGCATTCTCCGCGCCGTAGCCGAGTTGTTCGAAGGTATTGGCCTGCAATGTTTTCGCGGCCTGGTTGTCCGGATCGGCAAAGATGACGTAATTGACCACCTGGGCGACCCATCGGTAGTCACCGGCATCGTAGGACACCTGCGCCTTGCGGAGCACTTCGTCGGCACCACCCATGAATTCCACATGCCGCCTGGCGGATTCGACCGGCGGATGCTCCCACAGATGCGCCGGATTGCCATCGAACCAGCCCATATACCGCTGGTAGATGGCCTTCACATTGTGGCTGACCGATCCGTAATAGCCGTGGGTGTGCCAAGCATTTTCGATGGCGGGCGGCAGCGCGATCAACTCCGCGATCTCACTGCCGACATGGCCCTGATTCAGCAGCCGCAACGTCTGGTCGTGCAGATAGCCGTACAGATCTCGTTGCAGGGAAAGGAATTCCACCAGTCGATCGGTGCCCCAGGTGGGCCAGTGGTGCGATGCGAACACCACATCGGAATCACGGGCGTACAGATTGATCGCCTCGGTCAGGTACCCGGCCCACACATGTGGATCACGCACCAGCGCGCCGCGCAAGGTGAGCAGGTTGTGCAGGGTGTGCGTGGCGTTTTCGGCCATGCACAGCGCGCGGTGGTCCGGAAAGTAGAAGTTCATCTCGGCCGGAGCCTCGGTGCCCGGGGTGATCTGGAAGATGATGCGCACCCCGTCCACCGTTTCCTGCTGACCGGTGGCGGTGATATCGACGGTCGCAGCGATCAGCGTCACGGTGCCCAAGGAGGTGGTCTGGCCCAGACCCGCACCGACCTGACCGAGCGGACCGCGTGGCAGTGCCGCGCCGTACATATAGGCGGCGCGGCGCGCCATCGCGGGGCCCGCGTAGACGTTCTCGGCCACCGCGTGCTCCAGGAATCCGGCCGGAGCCAGCACCGGACAGCGGCCCGCCGCAACGTCTTCGGCGCTGGTCACGCCCAGCGCGCCGCCGAAGTGGTCCACATGCGAGTGGGTGTAGATGAGTCCCGTGACGGGGCGGTCGCCGCGGTGTGCGCGATAGAGGGCCAGCCCGGCGGCGGCGGTTTCCGCGCAGATCAGCGGATCGATGACGATCACACCGGCAGTGCCCTCGACCAACGTCATATTCGACAGATCGAGGCCGCGTATCTGATAGATCCCTTCGACGACCTGGTACAGACCCTGTTTGACCACCACGCCGGACTGGCGCCACAGACTCGGGTGCACCGACGCCGGGCACGGCTCGCGCAAGAAGTCGTAGGAGTCGTTATCCCACACCACCGTTCCGTCAGCAGCGGTGACAATGCCCGGTTCGAGCGCGGCGATGAACCCGCGGTCCGCGTCCGCCAGGTCGGCGGTGTCCGCGAACGGCAGCGTCGTGGCCGCACGCCGCTGGCTCTCAACGATCAACTCGCTCGGCTCGGTCGATGTCGTCATGTCCACCCTCCTTGTCAGCTGAACTTTCTGGGCCTGCCGCTGATATATCGAGCCTCGGTGCTTCAGGGCGGTGTTTCCGTCGATGCGATCACTGCCACGATGACAGCAACGACCAGCACCGCCACCGTCGTCGCGGCAACCGCGCCGCGGCCGTGACCGAAGCGACCTTCGTGCAATGTGCGATTACGCGAAAAACACAATCCCGCAAGCGCCGCCATCGCGATAGCCGCACCGATCGTCGCGACGGCAGCGGGTCGCCACCCGCTGGTCACCGCATGATTGAGCAGCAGCGCGGCGACAGCCATCGCGCTGGTGGCAGTGCGCCGCCAAGAGAGCGCGGTGCGCTCTGCGGCCAGACCGTCGCTCATCGCAGCAATACCGCAATACAGGCCAGCGCCGACACGATGGCGATGCCCAACGACAGGATCGGCACCATGACGGTGTTGGGCAGCGGCTCGCCATTGCGCATCGCCGCGCCGACGCGCCGCCAATGTCCGTACGCACCAACCGCGACGATTACCGCGAGCGCGATGCAGCTCATCGCGAGCGCCCGCCGCAGGCCCGCCATCCGGAACGGTTGCACCAGCGTATGTACCGCAACACCACCGGCGAGCAGCCCGAGCGATGTGCGGATCCAGGCCAGGAAGGTCCGCTCGTTGGCGAGGGTGAACCGGTAATCGATTTCCTCTTCGCCCTCTTCGGATTCCTCAGCGGGATTGGGGAGAGTCACGTCACCTCGGTTTCGACTATCGACCCCTCGGCTTCGGAGGGGCGGGGCCCGTTGGCGCGCACCCATAGCCAGGTCACCGCGAGCATGACGACCAGTGCGGGCTTGCCGAGAATCAAGGCCACGGTGCCGAGGATAACTACCTTGTTCGCCAGATACAGCGGCAACATGACGGCCACATGGACGGCCCAGAACACGAACCAGGCCAGGGTGATTCGACGATGCAGGGGCAACCGGACCGCGGGATCGGCCGGTTGCGCCGGTTCGAGCCGGATTCGGCGGCTCACTGTGTAGCTCAGCGGTTTGCCGGTGAGCAGGGTCGATCCGAACAGCACGGTCAGCACGAGGCACAGTGCCACTTCGGGCAGGTAGAAACCCCGGCCCTCGCCGGTGATCTCGACGAAGAGCGAGAAGACCAGGATGACCAATACCGAAGCAGCGACGACCCGGACCGAATCGCCCCTGATCAACCGGAAGGCCGCCAATACGACGGCGATCAGGATGGCGATGAAGACACCCACTTCCGCGCCCGCCACGGAATAGCCGAGCAGAAACCCGATGGCCGGTGTTGCCCCATCAATGATGTGTCGCGGACCATGCATCGCCTGGAACCTGCCCCAGATCTCGACGCGCACGTTTCTATGTTGCTGCCGGTCAAGGGCCGCAATGTGCTGCTCGTCGGGATTCACGGACACCTCTCCATCGCTGGCCGGTTTCCTGCCGTAAGCAAACAATCCGCTACGTCAGGTTACCGCCGTCGATGTGGTCGTCCACTGAGTTCGCTGCTCGCGGATGCGACCTTGCGGCAGATCCACCGTCAGAGGGGGTTGGCGTCCTGGAAGGTCATCGCGAGTCGATCCACGACCGACGCCATGAGCGCACGTTTGGGTAAGCCGACGGATCGCAGCTCATCGGCCCAGGCATGGTCGCCGAGGGACAACTCGGCGCCGCCGGGCCGGGCACGCATACCGGACGGTTCCATCTGCCACTGTGTGCATCGGGTGATCCCGTCGATATGGGAGTAGGCGTCGAACGATGCGGCACCGTTGCGGCGTCCCGGGACGGACAGGCCGGGCCGGACGGTGAGATCGACGATCAGTTGCCCGTTCTGGTGCAGCACGCCATGACGCACACGGCCTTCGTGCTGTGCATCGAAATCCGCGATCTCCTTGGGAAATCCCCAGATCCCGCGGCCCGCGGCGAGTGTGAATTCACCATCGACCGGGAGACGATGGATGAAGACACCAGCTCCGCCCGTGGACAGGGCCCGGAGATCGCCGAGTGCGGCGGCGGGTCCGGAGGTGTGGTGGCGGACCATGAACGACACGCCGAATTCGTTGTACGGACCCAGATCTCCGTCGATGTAGTCGACGAAGACGAGCGTGCACATGGCGCGCCCGCCGGGCAGCCGAAGAATCTCCAGCCCGGAATAGTCGATCACCCGCTGCGCGGCTGCCGCGGACACCGCATAGGTCGCCATGAACGCGTGCGCGAGCCGGATCCGCACCGGCATCCGGACTTCCTTGCCCAACACGGTATGGGTGCTCATCGAACCTCCCGCCGTGGGCCGCGGCGTGAGCCGACTGCGGGCCGGTCAACGAATCGTGCGGCGTTCACGAATCCTCCAAACTAGAACCCGTTTCAGAATAGCGATAATTTCACCCCACCTTCATCAGTTCCCGCCACGCGAACACATTTCAGAATTTCGACCGGCCCGATGTTCGCCAATTGTCGCGGCCTACTTGATGGACAGCGCCTCGACAAGGTCCGCGACGGCATCGAAGGCGATCACACCATCGAGCGGATTGGAGTAGGTGCGCAACCAGGTGATCAATCCAGCGCGCCCATGGGCGAGCGCAATGATGTCGAAAACGTGTTCGGCGCGCTACTGAACGAGGCACGAGAGTCGGGAGTGGTCAGAAGCGATGTGAACGGCGAGGACGTCCAGGCTGTCGTGGTCGCAGCGCTCGCGGCACAGCGGTACCGCAGAGACGATGGGCGGATCGCGAACCTGATACTGGGGTGCCTACGGCCTTAGCCGACCGGTCAGGCGCGAGGATGGGCCTGGTCGTGGACTTTCTTCAGGCGCTCGATGGAGACGTGGGTATACAGCTGGGTGGTGGCCATGCTGGCGTGGCCGAGCAGCTCCTGCACGATGCGTAGGTCGGCGCCACCCTCGAGCAGGTGGGTTGCCGCCGAATGTCGCAATCCGTGCGGGCCCATATCTGGTGCGCCGGGGATCGCCGAAACGACCTCGTGGACAACCGTTCTGGCCTGGCGTTGATCGAGGCGTTTGCCGCGGCGGCCCAGCAGCAGGGCGCGACCCGAATCGGCGGTGGCGAATGTGGGGCGGCCGTACCGCAGCCAATTCGCGATCGCTGCATCGGCCGGAACGCCGAAGGGCACCGATCGCTCCTTGTTGCCCTTGCCGAGTACGCGGACCAGGCGCCGCTCTCGATCGATATCGTCGAGATCGAGTCCGCACAATTCGCTGACCCGGATTCCGGTGGAGTACAACAGCTCCACGATCAGCCGATCGCGTAAGGCCATTGGATCACGTTGCACCGCACCGGATTCCGCCGCATCCATGGCCGCCACGGCCTGCTGGGTGCCGAGCACCGCAGGCAACACCCGATGCGCCTTCGGCGAACCGAGCCGAAGTCCGGGATCGATCGCGAGCCGCCCGGTACTGGTCAACCACGCAGTAAATGTCCTTGCCGAAGACGCCCGCCGCGCCACGGTGGTGCGCGCCGCACCACCGGCCGACTGCGCGGCCAGCCATGACCGCAACAACGCCAAATCCATCTCTCGCACTGCCGAATCTGGCGACCGCGCAACCAAATGCCCCAGCAACGACCGCGCATCCCCCACATACGCCCGCGCCGTATGTGCCGACCGGTTCCGCCCCAACCGCAGATGCCGCCCATACTCCATCAGCAACCCCTCGAGATCCTCCGGCAACTCCATCTCTCTACCGTCACCACCCCACCCGCTGTTGGCAAGTCAGCACGCCGCACCGACAGCGGATTCGTCTACCTTCCACCCGCACCCGAGCAGCGTCGGTCCGAGGTGCGAGCGCTGCAAAGTCTCGAAGGGCGAACCTTTCACGGTGTCAGCGGAGCGGGAGGGCCAGCACCGTCGAGCGCACGGGCATGACCCGGTGCTCGAGCTCTTGGGGTTCGAGAGCGCGGGACAGTCATTGTTGCGTCTTCTTCGTGGTTCGGTACCAGCCGTTTTCGTCCATTCCGACGAGTCCGGCCAATTCGAGTGCGGGGAGAATGGCGCGAACGGCGGCCAGTTCGAGACCGGCGTCTTCGGCGATGGCTCGTGGCTGGCGGGAGCCGATTTTCGGCAGTACCGCGAAGACCGATGCTTCGTCGCCGAGCAAGCGGTCGCCTGGGTCGGACGACTGCTGAGTCGGTAGCGAAAGACGCAGCGGGCCTGCTTCATCGATGACCTCCTCGGCGCGGGTGACCAGCAGAGCCTCACCTTCGCGGATCATGCGGTGGCAGCCCACCGAGGATGCCGAGGTGATGGGACCGGGGATGGCGAGGGCGGGGCGGCCGAGGCGGCGGGCCCATTTGACAGTGTTTCGTGCACCGCTGCGCAGCCCCGCCTCCACCACGAGAACGCCGTCCGCCAGGGCCGCGATCAGCCTGTTGCGGGCCAGGAATTGGTTCTTGTGGGCAACCGTGCCGGGCGGGTATTCGCTGATCACCAAACCGGTTTCGGCGATCTCGGCCAAGAGCCGCTCATGCTGGGCGGGATAGGCGCGGTCGACGCCGCAGGCGAGGACGGCAATGGTCGGGGCGCCAACGGCCAGAGCGGCGCGATGCGCCATACCGTCGATACCGAAGGCAGCACCGGATACGACCGTCCAGCCTTGCGCGGCCAGATCACCGACGATCTCACCGGTGGCACGATCACCGTACCCGGTACTGCACCGCGCCCCGACCACCGCGATGGCGCGCTCACTCGACTCCAGCAGCGACCGCGGCCCACGCACCCATAGCACCAGCGGCACGGCCCCGTCCCGATCGCGTCCCGGCTCGAGTTGGCTCAGACCCAACATCCGCCAGGCAGGCCATTCCGGATCATCCGGAGTAACCAAACGTCCACCGATCCGCTTCATCACCTCGAGATCTCTTGCCGCACAATCGATCTCCCGCCGCCTCGAAGTAGGCCCCAACAACGACTCCGGCAACGCACACTCCCGCACCGCCCGCGCCGCCTCCACCACCCCAACCGACTCGATCAACAACGACAGCGCCGCACACGGCCCCGCCACCACGCGCGACAAATATGCCCACGCCAACCGTCGCTCATCCCTGCCAACAACCACCTCGGTATTCGCCGACCCCCGATCGTCCAGGTCCACAATCCCATACCCTGAGCGAGGGGATCGCCCGCTCACCACCCCACCAGCACACCCCGCCGCCCCTGATACGTATCCCACATCCGCCCCCTCGGCACCTCTCGCCCAACCGCAATCCGTCCCAGAGATGCCGTCATCCGCCGCATGCTCGCCTGCTGCCGACGCCCCAGCTGTCCAGTCCTCATTCATCGCCCACCCCGCCGTGGAAGTTCGACGCCGCCAGCGCTCACTGTGCACCCCGCTGTCGAAAGTTCAACGCCGCCAGTACATCCTGGGCTCCAGGAAGGTCCGCGCCGCGGAGGTCACAGATTGTCCACGCGACGCGGATGGCGCGGTCGGCGCCGCGGGCGGAGAGGCGACCCAGGCGGAGGGCGGCCTCGACCGGGGCCGTTACTTCGGAGGGCAGCCGGAATCGTTGGCGGAGTATGTGACCTGGGACTTCGGCGTTCGTAGCCCAGCCAAAATCCCTCCAACGGTGTACTGCGGCTTGCCTTGCCGCCGCTACTCGGCCGCGCACGACCGCACTGCTCTCGGCCTCCGCGTCGGCGAGCGATGCGCCCGACTGGCCGTGCATCTGGACCCAGATGTCCATGCGGTCCATCAGCGGTCCGGACAGTTTGCCGAGGTATCGGCGGCGGGCGAGCGGCGGGCAGATGCAGTCGACATCGCGGGCCGGTGCGCAGGGGCAGGGGTTCGCGGCGAGCACCAGTTGGAATCGGGCCGGATAGCGCGCCACTCCGTCGCGGCGGGCGATGCGAACTTCGCCCTCTTCCAAGGGAGTTCGCATCGCTTCCAGGACCTTGGTGCCGATCTCCGCGCATTCGTCGAGGAACAGCACGCCCCGGTGGGCGCGGCTGACCGCACCCGGGCGTGCCGTCCCCGATCCGCCGCCCACCATAGCGCTCGCCGAGGTCGAATGATGGGGCGCGACGAAGGGCGGCATGGTGATCAACGGGTGGTCGTCGGAGAGCGCGCCAGCGACCGAGTGGATGGCCGTCACCTCGAGGGCTTCGGATTCGGTGAGGGGCGGCAGTAGGCCCGGAAGACGTTGCGCCAACATGGTTTTGCCGATTCCGGGCGGTCCGGTGAGCAGCAGGTGATGACCGCCCGCCGCGGCCACCTCCAGTGCCCACCGCGCCTCGTCCTGGCCGACCACCTCGCTCAGATCGCCGCCGTAGCGACCGGTGTCGGGCAGGATGCCATTGGGTTCGACGAGGACGCCCTCGCCACGCAGCCACGCGACAACGGTGCGCAGGCTGGCGGCGCCGAAGACCTCGATACCATCCACCAGACCGGCTTCGGCCAGCGCGGATTCCGGCACGATCACCCGAGACCAGCCCGCACTGCGCGCCGCGATCACCGCGGGCAGTATGCCGCGCACGCGGCGCACCCGGCCGTCGAGCGCCAATTCCCCTAACAGCACAGTCTTTCCGAGCCGATCGGAGGGAATCGCGCCCGCCGCGTCGAGTACCGCGACCGCAAGGGCCAGGTCGTAAACGCTGCCGATCTTGGGCAAGGTCGCCGGGGACAGCGCCAGAATCACCCTGCCGTCGGGCCACTTCTCCCCCGTATTCGCCACCGCCGAGCGCACTCGATCCCGGGATTCCTGCAGCGCGGTGTCGGGCAGTCCGACCAGATGCACCGAGGGCAGGCCCTGTCCGATATCCGCTTCGATCTCGACCAGTTGACCATCCACCCCGGTCACCGCGACCGAATACGCCACCCCCAGCGCCATCAGAACACGGCTTTCAGGTGGTCGATGACCGGACGGTGGCCGCGGTGCAGCAACACCGAAACGACATCGAACCGGATATTGCGCCACGGACCGTCCTGTTCGGCCAGCCACACCAGCGCAAGCCGCCGTATCCGCTGCTGTTTATCGAAGGTGACCGCCTCGGCGGGCGTGCCGAACTTGGCCCCGGTTCGGGTTTTGACCTCTACGAAGGCGGTGACCTCGGTGTCCTTGGCGATCAGATCCAGCTCGCCGTATTTGCACCGCCAATTCCTGCCG
This sequence comes from Nocardia sp. NPDC004278, assembly GCF_053602975.1. Lineage (NCBI taxonomy): Bacteria > Bacillati > Actinomycetota > Actinomycetes > Mycobacteriales > Nocardiaceae > Nocardia > Nocardia sp. NPDC004278. Next base: position 212,729 of record NZ_JBSGEQ010000003.1, on the reverse strand, counting down.
ATGATCTCCATCCCGGCGGCCTGCAGGAATCGTGCCGCCAGCTCTTCCCCTTGTGCGCCGAGCGCCCGGTTATCTGCCACCAGCCCAGCGTGCCCGGACCGCACCTCCGGTCGACGCCAGCGACCTGGGCGGACAGAAAACCTGTGGATAACCGCTGAGCTGTGCACAACCCGAGCGCCCGGTATTCACGTGCGCCGTATTTGTCGGTACCCCGTGCTATGGAGCCGGATCGGCGCCCATGCGACCACCCCGCAGTGTGGGCGCCCTACTCCGGCAACCGCAGATCCGGCTTCTCCAGTTCCTCGATATTCACGTCCTTGAACGTGATCACCCGAACATGCTTCACGAAGCGCGCGGGCCGGTACATATCCCATACCCAGGCATCGCTCATGCGCACCTCGAAGTACACCTCGCCGTCGGCGTTCTGCGGCCGCAATTCGACGGAGTTGGCCAGATAGAAGCGGCGCTCGGTCTCCACCACGTACGAGAACTGACCGACGATGTCCTTGTACTCCCGATACAGCGAGAGCTCCATCTCGGTTTCGTATTTCTCCAGGTCCTCGGCACTCATCGGGTGGGACGTCCTCCTTCTCGCCGCACTGCGTATATTGACATCATCTCGCATGCGCCGGGTCGGTAGCCACTCGGCTATCCGGTTCGGCGCCGTCGACCAGAACTGCACCGGCCAAAACCTCATCGGCCAGTACCGCGTCGGCGTACTCGGCGGCGGCGACCGGCCGCAGCCCCGCCGCCTCCCGCACATTGCGCCAGGATCGGCGGTGCTCACTGCTCGGTCCGAGCCGTTCGAGCGCGGCGGTATGTTCGGGCGTGTTGTAGCCCTTGTGCGCGGCGAAACCGTAGCCGGGAAAGCGCTCGTCGAGTTCGACCATTATCCGGTCCCTGGTCACCTTGGCCAGAATGCTCGCCGCCGCGATGCAGGCTGCGGCCGCGTCACCACCGATGACCGGCAGCGACGGCACCGGAATACCGGGCACCCGGAATCCGTCGGTGAGCACATATCCGGGCGTCCGCCCGAGCCCGGCGACCGCGCGGCGCATACCTTCGATATTGGCGACATGGATGCCGATCGAGTCGATCTCCCAGGCCGGAACGACCACGACCTTCCAGGCCAGCGCCAGCCGGGTGATGACCGGGTACAGCTGCTCGCGCACCGATTCGGTGAGCTTCTTGGAATCGTCGAGTCCGGCCAGCTTGTCGTAGGCCTTGGGAGCGAGCAGACAGGCGGCGACCACCAGCGGTCCGGCGCAGGGGCCGCGCCCGGCCTCGTCGACGCCCGCGACGGGTCCTAGTCCGCTGCGGATCAGTGCTGCCTCCAGGGTGCGCAATCCGCCTGCCCGACGCATGACAACGCGCGGCGGCCACCCGTTGCCCGGAGTCGCGCCCTTAGCCTGTGCCACTCGACCCTGCCCCACCGTCTAATTATCCTGCGGCCCGCACCGATCAGTTCGTCTGGGGATCCTGCGCTTTCACCGGGCCGATGCGGGTGGGTGGCCAGATCTTGAAGACGGTCTTACCGCGGACATTGTCGATCGGGACGGTGCCCTGCAGATTGTCGCTGACGTGGGCGCGCGAGTCGGCGGACTGATTGCGGTTGTCGCCCATCACCCACAGGTTGCCCTCGGGCACCTTCACCGGGCCGAACACCCGGCCCGCAGGGTATGTCGCATTCTGCTGTCCGGGATACCACGGGTAGTCGTTCTTGACATACGGCTCGTCCAAGGGCTTGCCGTCCACCAGGACCCGGCCCTGTGCGTCACAGCACTGCACGGTCTGGCCGCCGACGGCGATCACCCGCTTCACCAGATCGTTCTCATCCGGCGGCACGAGCCCGAAGAAGGAAAAGAAGTTCTGCACGCCGCGCACTGCGACATTGCTCGACCGGATGGACTGGTAGCGGGTATTCCACGACGGCGGACCGACGAACACCACGACATCACCGGGCTCGGGATTGCCCCAGTAGTAGCTCGGCTTCTCCACGTAGATGCGGTCGCCGATGAGCAGGGTCTCTTCCATCGACTGGGACGGAATGACATACGGGCGTCCGACGAAACTGACCATCAGGGCCGCGATCACCGCGGCGATGACAATGAGGACCGGCAGTTCCTGCCAGAAAGGGCGTTGCTTGCGCTTCGCGCGTCGCGAGCGACGGCCCGCACCCTCGTCGTCCGAACCGGACACAGTCATCGACCCACTTTCGTCTGCCACGCCGAACAGATTAGCCCGGCACCATGACTCACGTCCGGTGCCGGGCTACTGAAGAACTATCGTGCCGAGCTGCGTTGTGCTACAAGGTCAGCGCTTTTCCTTGATCTTGGCAGCCTTGCCGCGCAGATCGCGCAGGTAGTACAGCTTGGCCCGGCGGACATCACCGCGGGTCACGACATCGATGTGGTCGATGTTCGGGCTGTGCACCGGGAAGGTGCGCTCCACGCCGACACCGAACGACACCTTGCGGACGGTGAAGGTTTCGCGGATGCCACCGCCCTGGCGCCGGATCACGACGCCCTTGAAGACCTGGATGCGCTCCTTCGAGCCTTCGATGACCTTCACATGCACGTTGAGCGTGTCACCCGGCCGGAAGTCGGGGACGTCGCTGCGCAGCGACTTTTCGTCGACGAAGTCAAGGGTGTTCATTTCATCCTTCTGATGTTCGCACGAGCAGAGGACCCTGGCGGCACTCGCGTACTCGACCGGTTCATGCTCCGAATAAGGGGTGCTCCATGGGCCGAAAGCACCCAGGGCAACCTGTGCATTGTGCCAGATCGGCGGGGCACCGGAAAAATCGCCCCGGTCCTGCCGCGGGAAAGGCCCCGCTCAGCGGGTGACCGCGCGGTGCACCGCCGCCGCCTCGGTCACGCGGCCGACCAAACGCCGGGAGCACCCTGCACCAGCGCATTCTCGTGAACGCGAGAGCCTTGGGGGTGGTCAGTTGTGGTGGGAGTGGTCGGCCATGGGGAGGTGCCAGTGGGCGGGAGCGGGTGGGGCGGGGACTACGGTGCGGGCCAATTCGGCTTCGGCGGCCTCGCGGACGTGGACTACGTCGGGTTTTCCGGCGACCAGGTCCTGGACGAAGATTTTCGCGCGGATTACTGGGCGGCGGTATCGGCGTTCGCGGACGATGGCGCGGTACATCAGCCGTCGCTTGCCGGGGTAGCGCCAGCGGGCCCATGGTGCGCCCGGTCTGCTCAGGCGTAGCGCGCCTACGACGAGTAGGGGTAGGAAGTACATGCCGAACAGGCCGGTCCAGATCTTGCCTTTCGCGATGACGACCGCCGCGAGCCCGAGGTTCACCACCGCGAAGACGACGATGGAGATCCGGACCTCCATGCTGGGGTCGCGGCGGAAGTCGTTGACATCCAGTAACCACAGCGGATGGAAGCCGAGCAGCAGCAGTCCCGTCACGGCGAGCGCGACGAAGACCGCGTCGACCGAGGTGCGGCCCTGTTCCTCCCAGTACACATCGCGCAGATAGAAGATCAGCGCGAATTCGTCGAGGGTGAGGGCCGCACCGACACCGAAGGCGGCGGCGAGCAGGCTCGCGGTGAGCGTATCGGCACTCTGGTAGGTCGTGACCAACCCGATGCCGGACAACAGCACGAGGATGACCCCGAACACCATGTGGTGGATGTGCACGCCGCCGGAGCGCAGATTTCCGGGCCACCAGCGGACCTGCTTACGGATCAACCGGACGCTGAGCCGGATCAGCAGGAACCCGACGATAAATCCGAGCAGAAAGCATGCCAACGGCAGACGACCATGCGCGATCACATCATCTTCGAGCCACCGTCGCATGGCCGCCTACAACCTCCGCCCGTATCGCCCTACTGTCCGAAACCGGCCCGCCGCAGTGCATCCGCCATCGAACCGCTCGGCGCGGGCGTGTTACGACGCTGGTTGCCCTGGTTGCGGCCCTGATTCTGCTGGCGCCCCTGGCCCTGCTGCTTACCCTGTCCATTCTGCCGCTGCCCGCCGCGATCGGGTCCGCCCCGACCACCCTGGCCACGTCCACGGCCGCCCTCGGCCTTGACGGCACCCGGTTCGTCGTCCAGCCGCAGCGACAGCCCGATGCGCTGACGTGCGACATCAACCTCGAGCACCTTCACCTTGACGACATCGCCGGACTTCACGACCTCGCGCGGATCCTTGACGAAGTTGTGCGACATGGCCGAGACGTGCACGAGTCCGTCCTGGTGCACGCCGATATCGACGAAGGCACCGAATGCGGCCACATTGGTGACCACACCCTCGAGCACCATGCCCGGCTCGAGGTCGGCGACCTTCTCTACGCCCGCCGCGAATTCGGCGGTCTTGAACTCCGGACGGGGGTCGCGACCCGGCTTCTCGAGTTCGGTGATGATGTCGGTGACGGTGGGGATACCGAACTTCTCGTCGGTGAAATCGACGGGCTTCAGCGCGCGCAGTGTCGCGGTATTGCCGATCAGTTCCGACATGCCGCGTCCGGTCGACTCCAGGATGCGCCGCACCACCGGATAGGCCTCGGGGTGCACGGCGGAGGTGTCGAGCGGATCGTCGCCGCCGCGGATGCGCAGGAAGCCCGCGCACTGTTCGAAGGCCTTCGGGCCCAGGCGTGGCACATTCAGCAACGCGGTGCGGCTGCGGAACGGGCCGTGCTGATCACGGTGCGCCACAATGCTTTCGGCGATCGAGTTGGCGATGCCGGATACTCGCGACAGCAACGGCACCGACGCGGTGTTGACGTCGACACCGACCGCGTTCACCGCATCCTCGACCACCGCGCCGAGCGAGCGGGCCAGCAGCGTTTCGGAGACGTCGTGCTGGTACTGGCCGACGCCGATGGACTTCGGGTCGATCTTCACCAGCTCGGCCAGCGGGTCCTGCAGGCGGCGCGCGATCGATACCGCGCCGCGCAGCGAGACATCCATATCGGGTAGTTCCTGCGAGGCGTAGGCAGATGCGGAGTACACCGACGCGCCCGCCTCGGACACCACGATCTTCGTCGGCTTGTTCTCCGGAATGCGCGAGATCAGTTCGGCGGCAAGGGCATCGGTCTCGCGCGAGGCAGTGCCATTGCCGATGGCGATGAGCTCGACGCCGAACCGGGCCACCAGCGCACCGAGTACGGCAAGGGACTTCTCGGTCTGTCCCTGCGGCTTGTGCGGGTAGATGACCTCGGTGGCGACGACCTTGCCGGTCGCATCGACGACCGCGACCTTCACGCCGGTGCGGTAACCCGGATCCAGCCCCATGGTGGCGCGGGTGCCCGCGGGTGCGGCGAGCAGCAGATCGCGCAGGTTCGCGGCGAACACATCGACGGCGTCCTTCTCGGCCGCCTGACGCAGCCGCATGCGGGTGTCGATGCCAAGGCTCACTTGAAGTTTCGTGCGCCATGCCCAACGCACCGTGTCCAGCAGCCAGTTGTCGGCGGCCCGGCCGCGATCGGCGATATCGAACTTCACCGCGATTCGGCCCTCGTAGACCGATCGCGCACCAGGCTCGAGTTCCTCGGTATCCGGTTCGAGCTGCAGTTGCAAGATCTCTTCCTTCTCGCCGCGCAGCAGCGCGAGGATCCGGTGCGAGGGCAGCTTGCTGAACGGCTCGCTGAACTCGAAGTAGTCGGCGAACTTCGCGCCCGCCTCCTCCTTGCCCGCGCGCACGCTCGAGCTGACCTGACCGCGGTTCCACATCAGCTCGCGCAGTTCGCCGACCAGGTCGGCATCCTCGGCGAAACGCTCGACCAGGATGGCACGGGCGCCGTCGAGCTGCTCGGCGGTGTACTGCGCCGGATCGGTGGTCGGATCGCCGATCAGCGCGTCGGCGACCGGCTCGTGACCGGCCTCGCGGGCGATCTGCGCCTTGGTGCGCCGCTTCGGCTTGTACGGCAGGTAGATGTCCTCGAGCCGGGCCTTGGTCTCGGCCATCATCAACTGCCCGAGCAGTGCGTCATCGAGTTTGCCCTGGCCCTTGATGGATTCGATGATGGCGCCGCGGCGCTCGTCGAGTTCGCGCAGATAGCTCAGGCGCTCGTCGAGCTGACGGAGCTGGGCATCATCGAGGCCGCCGGTGACCTCTTTTCGATATCGCGCGATGAATGGCACGGTCGAACCAGCATCCAGCAGCTCGACGGCGGCGCGGACCTGGCTCTCGCGCACGCCGAGCTCCTCGGCGATGCGCTGGCCCACGCTGGCCAGCGCTCTGGTCGCGGCCGGTGCGGCGGCGGTCGTGTCGGTGTTCGTCGCTGAACTGGCGATCTCGGGCGCTGTCGTCACGCCCGAGACACTACCGTTGTCACCCGACAAACGGCCCACGCCCAGGTAAACCGGTACGGGCATGCCCGAATTGCGCGGTGTCACCGTCGGTCGGAAAGGTCCGGTATGGCCTTGGACAGCTCGCGCCTCCTGGGCCTTCTGCCGGTCGTGAGGTGCTCGAACAGTGTAGTCGCAGGCCGACAGTCGAGCAGTTGGCGGAGTTTTGGACGTCCCCGGCGAGTCACCCACGTATGCGCGAAATCAGCGGTCGCTCGGTCTGCGCGCGTCCGAAGAGGCGAGCATTGCCGCACCCAGCTCACGCATTTCAGCCTTACGGATCTTGCCCGTGACAGTCATCGGGAACTCCTCCACGACGTGCACATAGCGCGGGATCTTGAAGTGCGCGAGCTTGCCGGTGCAGAACGCGCGGACCGCGTCGGCGTCCAATGGTGTTGTGCCGTCCTTCATTCGGATCCAGACCATCAGCTCTTCGCCGTATTTCGGGTCGGGGACGCCGACCACCTGAGCGTCGAGGATGTCCGGATGGGTGTAGAGGAACTCCTCGATCTCGCGCGGGTAGATATTCTCGCCGCCGCGGATCACCATGTCCTTGATCCGGCCGGTAATGGCCAGGTATCCGTCATCGTCCATGACGCCGATATCGCCGGTATGCATCCAGCGGGCGGCGTCGATGGCCTCGGCGGTCTTCTCCGGTTCGGACCAGTAGCCGAGCATCACCGAATAGCCGCGGGTGCATAGTTCGCCGGGCACACCGCGCGGCACCGTTAAACCTGTTGCGGGCTCGATGATTTTGACCTCCAGATGCGGTCCGACCCGGCCGACGGTCGCGGTGCGGCGGTCGATGCTGTCATCGCGGCGGGTCTGCGTCGAAACCGGGGAGGTTTCGGTCATGCCGTAACAGATGCACACCTCGCTCATCCCCATGCGATCGATCACGTGCTTCATGACCTCGACCGGACAGGGTGATCCGGCCATGATGCCGGTGCGCAGACTGGACAGGTCGACATCGGTGCCCGAATCCAGTTCCGCGAGCATCGCGATGAACATGGTCGGCACACCGTAGAGCGAGGAGCACCGCTCCGCCGCGACCGCGTCCAAGGTCGAGACCGGATCGAACGAGGGTGCCGGAATCACCACGGCCGCACCATGACTGGTGCTGGCCAGGTTGCCCATGACCATCCCGAAGCAGTGATAGAACGGCACCGGCACACAGATCCGGTCCTGTTCGGTGTAGCCGCAGAGTTCGCCGACGAAGTAGCCGTTGTTGAGGATGTTGTGGTGACTGAGCGTCGCACCCTTGGGGAAGCCTGTTGTGCCGGAGGTGTATTGGATATTGATGGGGTCGTCCATGGACAGGGTCGCGGCGATCGCCGCAAGTCGCTCAGCATCAATATCGGTCCGCGCCAACGCATCCCATTCGGGCGTGCCGAGCACCAGCACCTGCTCCAGACCCGGACATGCCGGGCGGACCTGCTCGATCATGGCAACATAGTTCGAGGTCTTGAACTCCGGCGCGGCGATCAGCAGACGCACTCCGGCTTGGCGCAGTACATATTCCAGTTCGCTGGTGCGGTAGGCCGGGTTGATATTGACCAGGATCGCACCGAGTTTCGCGGTGGCGTACTGGGTGAGGAACCACTCCGCGCAATTCGGCGCCCAGATGCCCACACGGTCGCCCTTGCCGATGCCACGCGCCGAAAGCCCGGTCGCGAGTGCGTCGATCGCGGCCGCGAGTTCGCGATAGGTCCAGCGACGACCGGTTGGACAGTCCACCAGCGCTTCCCGGTCCGCATAGGCGGCGGCCATGCGATCGAAGTCGTCGCCGATAGTGTCGCCGAGCAGCGGGGCTTCCGCGGTGCCGGAGGAGTAACTCGGGAGAGCGGACATCACCGAACCCCCTGCTGCCGCAGGATGAACCGCTGCACCTTGCCACTGGGCGTCTTGGGCAGTGCCTCCACGAAATGCACCTTGCGTGGATAGGCGTGCGCGGCAAATTTTCGTTTCACCAGGGCCTGCAATTCGGCCTCGATTTCGGCGTTGCCCTCGAATCCGTTGCGCAGCACCACGAATGCCTCCAGCACCTCGCCGCGCAGTTCGTCGGGCATGCCGACCACGGCGGCCTCGACCACCCGCTCATCCAGTACCAATACGCTCTCGACCTCGAACGGGCCGATGCGGTATCCGGCCATGATGATGACATCGTCGTCGCGGGCCGAGAAGCGGAAGAAGCCATCCGCATCCTGTGATCCGGCATCACCGGTCAGATACCAGCGGCCGTCGGCGGTGTAGCGCTGCGCGGTGCGTTCCGGAGCGTCGAGATAGCCGAGGAACCACAGCAGGGGGCTGCGTTCGGTATCGATGGCGACCCGGCCCAACTCGCCGATCGGCGCTTCGACATCGGCAACGTCGGCGAGCACCGCACAATGCCAACCCGGCATCGTGCGCCCCATCGAGCCCTCTGGCGCGTCCACCCGCAGCGCATCGTGCCAGGAATTGCAGATGACCATGCCGTGTTCGGTCTGCCCGTAGTGGTCGCGAACCGCGACGCCGAGGGTATCGATCGACCAGGTCACCACATCCGGGGTCAGTGGTTCGCCCGCCGATGAGGCCCGCCGCAGCCGGAGACCGGATGGGGCAGCGGCGCTATCGGCGCGCAAGGCGCGGTAGACCGTCGGCGCGGCGGTGAAATTGGTGACGCCGAACCGTTCGAGTACCTGCCAGGTCAGCGGTGCGGAAAATGCGGCGTGCAGCAGCAGACTGCGGATACCGGAGGCCAGCGGGCTCAGGATCGCCCAGTACAGGCCGTACGCCCAACCCGGGTCGGCGGCGTTCCAGTAGACGTCGTCGGCGCGGACGTCGAGCGAGAACTCCTGGTACGCATGGAATGCCGCGAGCGCACGCACCGGAATCGGTACGCCCTTCGGAGTGCCCGTTGTGCCGCTGGTGAACAGCTGAACCAGCAGCCCATCGCCACCGACGGTTGCGGCAGCGGCTCGCGGGTCGTCAGCCGAATGTTGCGAGAGCAAATCCGCGAACCTCAGCGGTGTCGCCGCCCGTACCTCGGCGTCGCGGCCCGCAATAGGCGTCTGCTCCTCGGCGACATGCCCCGGGACTGTCGCAGTGGCATCCTCGGCAACCGAACTCGCTATCGGCTTTTCGGCGGAGTCCTGGGCTGCGACGGTCGCTGATGTGCGACCGGTCGTCCGACCGTCCCCCACGATGATGACCCGCCACGTCGGCTCGGCCGGGATGTCGTCACCGGGGACGAGTTTGCTCGCCTGATCCGCGTCCGCGATGACGAGCGAGGCACGGCTGGCCTCGAGGCGGAAGGCGATGGCAGGCGGGGCGAAGGCGGTGAACAGCGGGACGTGCACCGCGCCGCGGCGCCAGATGCCGAGCAGCGCCACCACCAGATCCGCGGACTTCGACATCAGTGTGGCGACTCGGTCACCCGGTTCAATGCCGAGATCGGCGAGGGCGGCGGCAAAACGCTGGGAGCGTTCGCGCAGCTCACCGTAGGTGAGATCCGTTGCGGTCAGATCGGGGTCGACGATGGTGAACGCGACCCGGTCGGCGGGATGCCGGTCGCACAGCAGATCCGCCGCGCTGGCATCGGGTCCGTCGTAGGTCTCCAGTAACTCGCGCACGCGCGCGCTCAGGTCCGCAGTCATCTCGCCTCTCCTCATCGGTGATCCAGACCACCTCGATGTCCAATAGGATGTGGGTCACATCACGTCCGGCACTACCCCCGAAAAGGGGTGAGTCTTTTGACCCACACCAGCGCCCTGCTGCGCCCGCGCGACGGCGACGCGCTGCGCTCCGAGATCCGCTGGGTGGCGACCAAGGCGGGGGTGCCGGTGGTATTCGGCGGCGAGGTGCACGATGACGCATTGCTGCTCACCGAATTCGTCGGCACCGTTACCAATGGTCTGCGCGGACTCACCGTGCTGCGCACCTCCGGACTCGGCGGCCGGGTCATGGATATGCGTCGCCCGGCCTCGGTCGCCGACTACCGCAACGCCTCCTCGATCACCCACCACTACGACGGCCCGGTCTTCGGTGAACGCATCCGATCGGTCGTCGCGGTCCCCGTGGTGGTCGACAACCGCTCGCGCGCGGTGCTCTACGCCGCCAACCGCGGCGGCACACCGCTCGGCGACCGCACCGCTGATCTGGTCGTCGCGGCCAGCCGCCGCCTGGCCACCGAGATCACCATCCGCGACGAGGTCGACCGCCGCCTGCGCCTGTTGGAGATGACGACCCCCGCGCCCGATACCGCACCCGCCATCGCCGAGGAACTCCGCGATATCAGCGCCGAACTCCGCGGCGCGGCGCGCTCGGCCGCGGATGAACAGCTCCGCGAACGCCTGCACTCGATCTGCGAACGCCTCACCCGGGTCCTGGTCGGCGACCCGCGGCCGGACGCCCCACGCCTATCCCGCCGCGAACTCGATGTACTCTCCCAGATCGCCCTCGGCTGCACCAATCAGGAAGCCGCCCAACGCCTTTCCCTCGGCACCGAGACGGTGAAGAGCTACCTGCGCAACGCGATGACCAAACTCGACGCACACTCGCGCCACGAGGCCGTGGTCACCGCCCGCCGCCTCGGTTTGCTGCCCTGACGGGCCGCTTTCGGCGCGCGCAATGATCACGGCGTGAAATTCTCGGGGTGGAAATCGACATCGGCACGCGTGCACCGCCTATCGCGTGGTTGCGTGCCGGGCTCGCGGCCGGGCCGATGGCGGCATCGCTGCGTGCGGGTCCGATACGCCGGAACACCACGGGCCGACTCGTCGGACACTCCGGCGGTGAACCTGTCGAGAATCTGAAGTCGGCACGGTGGGGCACGCTGATCCCCGACAAGAACGGCACCTTCGCCATCATCCCGACGGCGTGGCCGCCGCGATGTGGTCAGCGTCCGCCGGTGCAAAACCCTTCGGGGGTGTACTGGCAGGGACGCTCGTCGCGTCCTTTGTACTGTCCATGGTTGCTGCTGAGGGCGCGCTGCCCCTCGCGACCGGAGTCCCGATCATGCGTATCTCGATCCGCGGCCACTCTGACTACGACGAGTTCTGGCATACCAAGATCAGATACAACCAGCACCGCGCCACCGATGAGAGTTGAGGCCATTACTCGACGCACCGTCCCGAGCCCAGCTGCTGTCCGCACAGTCACCTACCCGTCAGTCGATGTACCGTTAGTTAACGATATATTCATCGACGGGTTGATATCTGTTCATTCGGGTGCGACACGCGGATGGGCGCCGCGGCGAAGCTCAGCCGCCGTCCTGGTTGGCGAGCAGATCCGGACGCCGTTCGCGGGTCCGAGCCAGCGACTGTTCATGTCGCCATGCGGCGACCTTGACGTGATCTCCGGACAGCAGGATCGGCGGAACATCCAGACCGCGCCAGGAGACCGGGCGGGTGTAGCTGGGACCTTCGAGCAGTCCATCGGAGAACGAATCCTCTTGGTGGGATTGCTGATTGCCGAGCACGCCGGGGAGCAGGCGGACCACGGCCTCGGCCATGACCAGGACCGCGGCCTCGCCGCCGATGAGGACATAGTCGCCGATGCTGACCTCCTCGACGCGAACCCGGCGGGCGGCATCGTCGAAGACGCGTTGATCGATGCCTTCGTAACGACCGCAGGCAAATACGAGGTGTTCCTCGCTCGCCCAGCGTTGGGCGGTGGCCTGGGTAAAGGGCACACCGGCGGGCGTAGGCACCACGAGCAGCGCGTCAGCGGGGCATACCTCGTCGAGGGCGTCGCCCCAGACGGTCGGCTTCATGACCATGCCCGGCCCGCCGCCGTATGGCGAGTCGTCCACGGATTTGTGCACGTCATGGGTCCAGCGACGCAGATCGTGCACGTCGAGCGAGATCAGCCCCTTGTCGATCGCCTTGCCCAGCAACGCCGTTCGCAGCGGCTCCAGATACTCCGGAAAAATCGTGACGACATCGAGTTTCATGCTGCCCCCTGCTTCTGGCGGGAGATACCTATTGATCGCGCCCATCGATGTGGGCGCACGCCGCTACTCGGGATCGAGCAGGCCTTCGGGCGGATCGATGACCACGAGGTGATCGGCCAGCGAGACGGTCGGCACGATGGCCGTGACGAACGGAATCAGAATCTCCCGGCCGTCGTCCGCGGCACGCACCGAAAGCAGTTCACCCGCGGCCGAATGCAGTACCTCGGTGACCTCGCCGACGACGGTGCCATCGGTGAGCTGGACGGTCAGGCCCTCCAACTCATGGTCGTAATACTCGTCCGGATCCTCCGACGGCGGCAGATCCGCGCTGTCCACGACGAACAGCGTGCCGCGCAGCGCATCGGCGGCGGTGCGATCGGAGACCCCGACCAGCTGCACGAGAAGTCGGCCCGAATGCTCTCGGGCCGACTCCACGGTGAACTCACGGACTTCGTTGGACCGCGCCGCCCGACCGCGCAGCCGCACACCGGGTGCGAAGCGCGCGTCGGGATCATCGGTGCGTACCTCGACGACCAGTTCGCCGCGCACACCGTGCGATTTGGCGACCCGGCCTACGACGAGTTCCATCTAGGCGTCGGTATCGACCACGTCGACCCGGATGCCCCGGCCGCCGATACCGGCAACGAGGGTGCGCAGCGCGGTCGCGGTACGACCGCCGCGACCGATCACCTTGCCCAGGTCCTCGGGATTGACGTGCACCTCGACGGTGCGTCCGCGGCGGCCGGTGATCAGCTCGACCCGGACGTCATCCGGATTGGCGACAATGCCACGAACCAGGTGTTCAACGGCATCGGCGACTACGGCGCTCACGACTCCGCCTCGCTGACGCTCGGCTCCGTCGTGCGCGCCGAGGGCGCAGTGTCTTCGGTTCGCTCGCTGCGCTCGCTCACGACTACTCGGCAGCCTCGGTCTCGGCGGCCTCGTCCTTCTTGGCCTTCTTCTTGGGGGTGACGGCCTCGGCGACCGGCTCGTTATCGGCGGCGGCCAGCGCGGCGTTGAACAGGTCCAGCTTGGACGGCTTCGGAGCCTTCACCTTCAGGGTGCCCTCGGTGCCCGGCAGGCCCTTGAACTTCTGCCAGTCGCCGGTGATCTCCAGCAGGCGCTGCACGGCCTCGGTCGGCTGCGCGCCGACACCCAGCCAGTACTGCACGCGCTCGGAGTTGATCTCGATCAGCGACGGCTCTTCCTTCGGGTGGTACTTGCCGACGTTCTCGATGGCGCGGCCGTCACGACGGGTGCGGGCGTCGGCGATGACCACGCGGTACTGCGGGTTGCGGATCTTGCCGAGGCGGGTGAGCTTGATGCGAACAGCCATGTGCTGATCTGCCTTTCAGTGGATGGTCACGGCACAATTCAGCGACCCGCACGGTCTGCGAGCCCGGTTTTGCGCTTGGAGTGTGTGACCGCCGCGCGGTACGTAACCGGAGACGGGCTGACACTTGTCCAGGAGGACGATGGTCCATTCTGCCAGACTGGCCACCCTCCCCTGAAATCGCGATGTCAGGAAGCGGTAACCCGCCGAGCTAGGACGGGCCGGACGTGACGAACCCTCGGCTGGGCGCGGTGGCGGCGACTGCTTTCGTGGACATGAAGGGGCTGCCCCACCACATTCGCCAGCCGAGTGGGCGGATGGTGACGTCGATCGCACCGGCGTCGGTCATGGTGGTCTGGTACTCGGTGGTCTTGCTGATATCGGCGAGCAGGAGGCGGCCGCCGGGGCGCAGGACCCGCAGCGCCTCGCGGACCGCGGCGGCGCGCCCTTCGGACTTCTTGATGTTGTGGATGGCCAGACTCGACACGACCACGTCGAATGCGCCGTCGGCGAACGGCAGGTCGGTCATGTCGCCGGTATGCAGTTCAACCCGATCGTCGAGGCCCTCGGCCGCCGCATTCGCCGCCGTGGTCTCCTGACTGTTGCCGGACTGGTCGGCGGAGCGCCATAGATCCACGCCGACCGCCCGCCCGGTGGGCAGCCGCCGTGCGACGGCCAGCAGTACCGCTCCGCGACCGCAGCCCAGATCCAGGACCCGCTCCTCGCCGCGCAGCGCGAGATCATCGAGCAGTCGAGCCCAGACCTGGAACTTGCCGCGCCGAGTGGCGTGCAGATACAGCCCGAACTGCGCCGCCATGACAAGGGTGATCGCGGCCAGCACCCACACCACGACGCCGCCGGATAGTGCCAACCCGACGATCACCGTCGCGATCAGGTACCCACCCGTGAGCGCCCCGAGCACGAGCAGCACGGGTGGCGCGTCGACACCATAGGACGCATGTCCTCGGACAGCCGTCATGAACCGATCCTAGCGATCACCAAAGCCATTGGCGGCGAAAACATCTCACCGCGTCGACCGCCACTGGCGGCCGACACCACCCGCGAGCAGAATCCACGGGCCGAGGCGAGACCGCCCTAGCGAACCAGTGGCGCGAGCGTGCGTCCCGCGAGATCGACAGCACCGGGTTCGTGACCGGTGGTCACCATATTGACGATGAGGCCCTGGACACCACTGTCGAGCACCCGGGTCTGCAGTTGCTCGGCGACTTCGGCGGGGGTGCCGACGAATTGGCGGTCGGCGATGGTCTGCTTGCGCTCGTCCTCGGAGAGGGTGGACAGGTCGACGCCGATGCCGCGCAGCATATCCTGCTGTTGTTTGCGCGCACGGTCGCCGTCTTCATCGATCATCAGGAAGCAGAGGAAGCTGACTTCCAAAGTCGCCGGGTCGCGACCGATTTCGGCGCAACGCTGGTGCAGCGCCGCCATCTTGCGCGGGAGTTCGGAGGCGTTGGCGACGATATTGATGTGATCGGCGAAGCGGGCCGCAAGCGCGAAGGTCTTCTTCTCGCCGCCGCCACCGAGCAGGATCGGCAGATCGTTGCGCAGCCGAGGCTCGTTCATGGCGTTATCGGTGTGGTACCACTTGCCGTCGAAGGTCGAATGTTCGCCGCGCAGCATCGGTGTGATGATCTGCAGCGCCTCGTCGAGGCGCTGGAATCGTTCGGTAAAGGTGCCGAATTCGAAGCCGTAGGACTGGTGCTCGAGTTCGAACCAGCCCGCGCCGATACCGAGTACGGCCCGGCCGCCACTCACCAGATCGAGGGTGGTTACGGTCTTGGCCAGCAGCGCGGGATTGCGGTAGGTGTTGCCGGTTACCAACGCCGACAACTGAACTCGTTCGGTGGACGCGGCGATGCCGGACAGCGCGGTGTATGCCTCCAGCATCGGATCGCTCGGCACACCGAGACCGGGCAACTGGTAGAAGTGGTCCATTACGAAGACGGTGTCGAAGCCAGCGGCTTCGGCCTCCCTGGCCTGCGCCACCACAGTCGGAAACAGTTCGCTGACGGGCCGGCCATAGCTGAAGTTGGGCATCTGATAGCCGAGGCGAATGGTCACGGAACCGACCATACGCGCCCGCCGCCGCGAGTTCCGGTTCTTGCTCGTATCAACCCGCTGACCTGGGCAGCAGCACGTCCGGACCGGCCGTCACACGAGCTGTCCTACAGTACGCCCACCCGGCACGCGGCAGAGGTCACCGGTGGCCGGTGACCGGGTTGCGGCGCTTGACGACCCGGCCCCGCAGGACGACGTACTGGGGATCGATGAGCGCGGCCGGGCTGATACGTGGATCCTCCCGGTAGACAACGAAATCCGCCGGTGCACCAGCTTCGATGCCCGGTCGGCCCAACCAGCTGCGGGCATTCCAGGAGGCGGCGCCGAGCGCATCGTGTTCGGACAGCCCGGCCCCGGACAGCGCGGCGATCTCGTCTGCGATACGGCCGTGCCGGATGGAGGCGCTGGCATCGGTGCCCGCGAAAATCGGCACACCCGCATCGTGCGCATTGGCGACCGTGCGGCGGACCCGCGCGTGCAGATCACGCATATGCGCGGCGTAAATGGGGAATTTGCCTGCACTGGCGGCGATTTCGGGGAAGGTATCGATATTGATGAGGGTCGGCACCAGTGCAGTTCCGTGTTCGACCATCATCTCGATGGTGTCGTCGGTGAGGCCGGTGCCGTGCTCGAGGCAGTCGATGCCGGCATTGATCAGCCCCGGCAATGCGTCCTCGCCGAAGACGTGAGCCGTCACCCGCGCGCCATTGGCGTGTGCGGCGTCGATCGCCTCCTTCAGGATCGCGTCGCTCCACAGCGGCCGCAGATCGCCCACCGACCGGTCGATCCAGTCCCCGACGACCTTCACCCAGCCATCACCGAAACGAGCCTGCTCGGCGACGATATCCGGCAGATCGCGCTCATCGTCGACCTCGATGCCGAGCTCGCGGATATAGCGCCGCGGTCGCGCGATATGGCGGCCAGCGCGAATGATCCGCGGGAGTTCCTCGTGCTCGTCGATGAAGCGCGTGTCGACCGGTGAACCCGCGTCGCGCAGCAGTAGCGCGCCCGCATCCCGCTCGGTTTCGGCCTGTGCGATCGCCCCGGCCCGGTCCTCGTGTCCCCCGCCGTACCGAACCCCGACGTGACAGTGCGCATCGACCAGCCCCGGCACGATCCACCCCGCGTCGCAGAGGGTTTCGGCCCCCGTGACCGGCTCGAACGACACCACACCGTCGCGCACCCACAGATCACGCACCTCGGCATCAGGGAGAACCACACCTCGCAGATGCACAAGCAACCTCCTCGACGTCGTCGGCCGCCTCCAACCTAGTGCCGACACCCCTTGACGGCCACTTCGTCGGCCCGCGCAACGTTTCAGCCGGCGCAGACCGCGTTGGCATCCGTGCCGCCCTCCTACGCGCCGGGCACCCGGGTAGCGGGCACCCGGCCGAGCCGGACGAATTCATCGCCGCAGACCGCGCCCAAGTCCGGTGCCGAGCCGCGCGCAGCACGACCTGCCCTGCGCCGCAACAACATTGGCTGCGGACCGCAGTGCTACTTCTTGGGGAAGTTCAGCTTCGAGATATCGAAACCCTCGAGCCCGGGCGGCAACTGGTCCAATCCAGCGGGCATACCGGACAGATCGGGCATACCGGCAGGCATGCCCGGCATCCCCGGGAAGCCACCGCGCACCTTCGGCGGCGTCGGCCCACGGCCCCCCTTCTTGCCCTTCTTGCCCTTCTTCGCATTGGCCCGTCGCGACCCGGGCAGCCCCATCTGGCGACCCATCATGGTCATCATCTTCTTGGCCTCGAAGAACCGGTCCACCAGCTGATTGACTTCGGACACCTGGACGCCGGAGCCATTGGCGATGCGCAGGCGGCGGGATGCGTTGATGATCTTCGGGTTCGCGCGTTCGGCCGGGGTCATGCCGCGAATGATCGCCTGCACCCGGTCGAGCTGCTTATCGTCGACCTGGGCGAGCACATCCTTCATCTGACCCGCACCGGGCAGCATGCCGAGCAGATTTCCGATGGGCCCCATCTTGCGGATGGCGAGCATCTGATCGAGGAAGTCCTCGAGCGTCATCTCGCCGCTGCCGATCTTGCGGGCGGCTTCTTCGGCCTGCTGCTGGTCGTAGACCTGTTCGGCCTGTTCGATCAGGCTGAGCACATCACCCATGCCGAGGATGCGCGAGGCCATCCGGTCCGGATGGAAGACATCGAAGTCCTCGAGCTTCTCACCGGTCGAAGCGAACATGATCGGCGCGCCGGTCACATTGCGGACCGACAGCGCCGCGCCACCGCGGGCGTCACCATCGAGCTTGGTGAGCACCACGCCGGTGAAGCCGACGCCGTCGCGGAAGGCCTCGGCGGTGTTGACCGCGTCCTGGCCGATCATGGCGTCGAGCACGAACAGCGTCTCGTCCGGCTGCACGGCATCGCGAATGCCAGCGGCCTGTGCCATCAACTCGGCGTCGATGCCGAGGCGACCGGCGGTATCGACGATGACCACGTCGTACTGCTTGCTGCGGGCCTCGGCGACACCGGCCTCGGCCACCACGACCGGATCGGCTGCCGAGATGCCGAGCGGATTCTCGCCACCACCGACGGAGGTACCGGGATGCGGCGCGAAAACGGGCACACCCGCACGCTCACCGACGACCTGGAGCTGGGTAACCGCGCCGGGGCGCTGCAGGTCGCAGGCCACCAGTAGCGGCTGATGCCCCTGCCCCTTCAGCAATTTCGCGAGTTTGCCCGCCAGGGTCGTCTTACCGGAACCCTGCAGACCGGCGAGCATGATCACCGTCGGCGGGTTCTTGGCCAGCGTCAGCCTGCGGGTTTCACCGCCGAGGATGCCGATGAGTTCCTCATTGACGATCTTGACGACCTGCTGGGCCGGATTGAGGGCGGCCGAAACCTCGGCACCCTTGGCCCGCTCCTTGATCTTCGCGATGAAACCGCGCACCACGGGCAGCGCGACGTCGGCCTCGAGCAGGGCGAGACGGATCTCGCGACAGGTGGCGTCGATGTCGGCCGGTGACAGACGCCCCTTACCGCGAAGATCCTTGAGGGCACCGGTAAGCCGGTCGGACAGGGATTCGAACACCGATCGCGCTCCTGATCTCGTGGGACGTCACTTGGTATCCCAGGGTAATGGGACAGCCCACCAGTTCGCGCAAGCGGTGCACTTTCCAGGGACTATTCGAGTACGCGACGGCGCGGTTTGGCAGTTTTGCGGTAGTCGTGGTTCTCCAGCGCAACCATGAATACCGCCTCGCGGGCGGTCAGGCCCAGTTCCAGGGCCAGGTCGTCGAGCATGGCCCAACCGGTGCCGGTCGGCACATCGTGCGTGGCGACAGTGGTGGCGATCGTCATAGCGGTGACAGCCTGTTGTCCGGACAGGGTCCGGCCGGGTAGCCAGGAGACGACCCAGCGATCACCGCCGACGCAGCGCGCCATATGCGTGGTCTCATCACTCGTCATCATCGACGCCGAAACGACTTCAATTGCCACCGACCTGCTCCCCTCATGCTCGCGATAGCCAGACGCTCTGATACTAGGGTGCGAGGGGGCCAGCGCCTACCGTTTCAGCAAATCATCTGCAAATCTAAATTAGCTCGGTCAGGAGCCCGTGCTCGATCCGGGCGCCACGCCCTCGGGCGGCTTCGGCGCGGGCCGGGGAACCACCGCCAAGATCGCCTTCTCAATGGTCTCGCGGCGCTGCGGGGTGTCCTCGACCAGGTCGAGACCGAAGGCGTCGACCACCGCCGAACCCATGGTCACCACCTTCGCCCACCGCACGTCGGCACGACATTCGGCAAGCGCCGCCGCCAACCTGCTGAGCAGCCCGATCCGGTCCTCGGCGCGCAATTCGAGCACCAACTGGCCGGTCGAGTTGGCCGACCAGATCACCCGCGGCTGCGCCTGCGCATACGGGCTCGGCCGGGCGCCGGTGGCCTCGCGCTCGCGCTTGGCCAGCAGCGCGTGCAGATCCAGATCGCCGGCGGTCGCCCGGATCAGCTCCTGCCGCAACAGCCCGACGTCCGGCGGATCACCGAATTTGGGCGACACCACGAAGGTATTGACGGCCGAATCGGCTTCGCCGCCGACGGTGGCCGAGAGCACCCGCAGTGAGTGCAGGGCCAGCACCCCGGCAGCATCCGAGAGCAGACCCGGGGTATCCGGTGCGATCACCGTGACGGTGTAGATGTACTTGCCCTCGCCGGGCCGCAGATCGACATGCACACCACCAGCCGCGGCCTTGGCCAGCAATTCGGGTGCGATCGGCTCCGGCTCGGGCAGCTGGTCGCCCGCCATCACCAGGCGGCAGCGCCGCACTAGCTCACCGATCAGTGAAGCCTTCCAATCGCCCCATACCCCGGGGCCGGTGGCCAGCGAATCGGCCTCGGCCAGGGTGTGCAGCAGTTCCAGCAGCTGCACGTCACCACCGAGGGTGTCCACGACGAACTGCACGGTATCGGGATCGGCGAGGTCACGTCGCGTCGCGGTGTCCGGCAACAGCAGGTGGTGGCGCGCGATCGCGCTGAGTGTCTGCACATCCGACGGCCACAGCCCGAGCCGCCGCCCGATGTGGGTGGCCAGTTCGGCCCCGACGACGCTGTGATCGCCTGCCCGCCCCTTGCCGATATCGTGCAGCAGCGCACCCAACATCAGCAGGTCCGGGCGGGCGACCCGAGTGCTCAGCGCACTCGAATAGGCGACTGTCTCCATCAGGTGCCGGTCCACGGTCCAGGTGTGCAGCACATCGCGCGGCGGCAGGTCCCGCACCGCGCCCCATTCCGGAAGTAGCCTGCCCCACAGGCCCGTTCGGTCCAGCGCCTCGACCGCATCGATGGCGCCACGGCCCGCGCCGAGCAGGATCAACAGGTCGTTGAGCGCATCCTTGGGCCAGGGCTCACGCAGCTCCGGCGCGTCCTCGGAGAGCCGATTCAGTGTCGTCGCCGACATCGGCAACCCCGTCTGCGCCGACGCCGCGGCCACCCGCAGGATCAGTCCGGGATCGCGCTGCGGCCGCGCATCCCGCGCCAGCACGACCTCACCGGCATGTTCGACCACCCCCTCATCGAGTGGTCGACGCACCGGCATGCGGCGCAGTCGCGCGAGGCCACGACGCGGCAGCGCATTGGCGGCGGTGCGCAGACCGACATCGACGGAGTAGCTCACCGTCCGCGCGGAATCACTGAGGGTGCGGGCGAGGTCGAAGCGGTCACCGATGCGCAGCGCCGCGCCGATCTCGTCGGCATCCTGGGCACGCAGCTGATCACGCGCCCGACCCGCCACCCGATGCAGCTCCGTGCGAACATCCAGCAACCGCCGGTGCGCCTGTTTCAGACCGCCGCCCGGCACGTCCGGACCGAGCCCTGGCATGGCGTCGGTCAGCTGGGCGATGGCCAGTGCGTCGAGCAGTTGGATATCGCGCAGTCCGCCGCGCCCGTTCTTCAGATCGGGCTCGGCGCGATGGGCAATCGCGCCGCTCCGCTGCCATCTGGTCTCGGCCTGTTCGATCAATTCGTCGAAGCGCGAACGAATTCCGGTCCGCCATTCCCGACGCACCCCACCGATGAGCAGATTGCTCAACTCGATATCACCGACGATATGCCTGGTCTCGAGCATGCCGAGGGCCGCGACGAGATCGCCGGACGCGACGCGCAGCGCCTGTGGAACGGTGCGCACGCTGTGATCGAGTTTGATGTGCGCGTCCCACAGCGGATACCACAGCTGATCGGCCACCTCGGCCACCCGCGCCGGATCGACATCGTCGTGCAACAACACCAGATCCAGATCGGAATACGGCAGCATCTCCTTGCGACCGAGACCACCGACGGCGACCACCGCCAGACCGCTGTCGCGGGTGATGCCGAGTTCGGTGCCCTTGGTGGTCAGCCACAGTTCGAACAGATCGACCAGCGCCGAACGCAGGGATTCGGCATCCAGCCGTGGATTTCTGGGCAGTCCGCCCTCGAGCAATTGATTACGTGCCCGGACCAGATCGGCCGCGCCGTTGGAGACATTCGTGCCGCCGTCCTCGGTTACCTGTCCGCCGTCTTGCTCGTGACTACCCACAAACCCACCGCCCATCAAGATGCGTGCGGCCCCGCCCCGACCGGGCAATCCGGTGGGAGCGGGGCCGCCGCTCGATTTCGATATCTGCCTACAGAGCGTCGGTACCGCGTTCCCCGGTCCGGACCCTGATGATCGACTCCACCGGGGTGACCCAGACCTTGCCGTCACCGATCTTGCCCGTGCGGGAGGCCTCGACGATCACCTCGACGACCTTGTCGACCGAGGCATCGTCGACAACGACCTCGACGCGAACCTTCGGAACGAAATCCACGGAGTATTCCGCACCGCGGTAGACCTCGGTGTGGCCCTTCTGGCGACCGTAGCCCTGTACCTCGCTGACGGTCATGCCCAGCACACCCGCCTGCTCGAGCCCGGATTTGACGTCCTCGAGAGTGAACGGTTTGACGATAGCGGTGATCAGTTTCATGTCGTCATGCCTCCTTGACGGCGGTACGTGCCGTGCCACCCACAGCAGCGAAATCGTATGCCGTTTCAGCGTGCTCGGACTCGTCCATGCCTACCGACTCGGCTTCCTCGCTGGCGCGCAGCCCAATGGTGAACTTCACGATATAGGCAATGATCAGGCTCGCGATGAAGGAGAACGCAAGTACCGCACCGGCACCGACGGCCTGGCGCCACAGCTGGTCGAAACCGCCGCCGTAGAACAGGCCGGTCTTGCCCGCACCCGCCTCCGGCGCGGCGACCAGGCCGACCATCAGGGTGCCGATGATGCCGCCGACAAGGTGCACGCCGACCACGTCGAGCGAGTCGTCGAAGCCGAACTTGAACTTCAGGCCGACCGCCAGCGCACACACCGCACCGGCCACGAAGCCGATCACCAGCGCGCCGACCACGTTCACCGAGGAACAGGACGGGGTGATCGCGACCAGACCGGCCACCACACCCGAGGCCGCACCCAGCGAGGTGGGCTTGCCGTCGCGGAACTTCTCCACCAGCAGCCAGGCCAGCATCGCCGCGCAGGTCGCGAGGGTGGTGGTGATGAAGGTCGAACCGGCCAGACCGCCCGAGGTGACCGCGGAACCGGCGTTGAATCCGAACCAGCCGAACCACAGCAGACCGGCGCCGAGCATCACGAACGGCAGGTTATGCGGCCGGAACGGGGTGCTCGGCCAGCCCTTGCGCTTACCGAGCACCAGCACCAGGGCCAGGCCCGCCGCACCGGCGTTGATGTGGACCGCGGTACCACCGGCGAAGTCGACCGCGAGCAGTTTGTTCGCGATCCAGCCGCCCTCGTGCACGACGTTGCCGTCGGCATCCTTGACATCGAAGTCGAAGACCCAGTGCGCGACCGGGAAGTAGACGACCGTCGCCCAGATACCCGCGAACAGCAGCCAGGCACCGAACTTCAGACGGTCCGCGACAGCACCCGAGATGAGGGCAACCGTAATGATCGCGAACATCAGCTGGAACGCGACGAATACGGTCGCGGGAATGGTGCCCGCGAGCGGGATATTCACGGCTGCGGTGGTGACGGCGCCGCTGGCATCCTTCACTTCGGCAACCGAATTGCCGCCGATCAGACCCTTGAGGCCGAAGAACTGCGCCGGATCACCGACTACGCCGAACTTGTTGTCGCCGAATGCGGCCGAGTATCCGTACAGCGACCACAGCACGCCGACCAAGCCCATGGCGCTGATGCTCATCATGATCATGTTGAGCACATTCTTCGAGCGGACCATGCCGCCGTAGAAGAACGCCAGACCGGGCGTCATCAACAATACGAGTGCCGAACTCGCCAGCATCCAGGCGGTGTCACCGGTGTCCGGTGCACCGGTAAGGGGAAAAGCCACCTTAATGTCCTCCTCATCTCGGGCCCAGCCGACTCCGGCAAATGGACCTGCAGAGAAGGGTCCTCATTCGGTGTTTCATCCACAGAGCTGTGGTGTTTCACCTGCGTGAACGGATGGAGCAGTTGTGTTGCTACCACGTTTCGTAATGTTCGCCCCGGGTTTCCCGGCGGGTGTGAGGCGGTGTTGCCGGAGGTCGGGATGCGTTTACCGAGGAGTAGATACGGCAAACTTCCGGCTCTCAGCGCTCGACCCCCGCTCCCTGATCGGTAGCGGGGGTCGAGCGCGCGCACACGAGACGGTGCCGCGCGACGGGCTGGCTATTCGGTTCAGCCGAGAAGTGCGTCGACGAATGCGCCGGGTTCGAACGGGGCCAGGTCGTCGGCGCCCTCGCCGAGGCCGACCAGTTTCACCGGCACGCCGAGTTCGTGCTGGACCTGGAAGACGATGCCGCCCTTGGCCGTTCCATCGAGTTTGGTAAGCACCACGCCTGTGATATCGACCACTTCGGCGAAGACCCTGGCCTGCATCAGACCGTTCTGGCCGACGGTGGCATCGAGGACGAGCAGCACCTCGTCGACCTTGGCCTTCTTCTCCACCACGCGCTTGACCTTGCCTAGTTCGTCCATCAGACCGGTCTTGGTGTGCAGGCGGCCCGCGGTGTCGATCATGACAACGTCGACGCCGCGGTCGATGCCCGCGCTGACCGCGTCGAAGGCGACGGCCGCGGGGTCCCCGCCCTCCTTGCCACGGACGGTGTCCGCGCCGACCCGCTCACCCCAGGTCTGCAGCTGATCGGCGGCCGCGGCGCGGAAGGTATCGGCCGCACCGAGCAGCACCCGGCGACCGTCGGCAACCAGGACGCGGGCGAGCTTGCCGGTGGTAGTGGTCTTTCCGGTGCCGTTGACGCCGACGACGAGCAGGATCGACGGGTGATCGTCATGGGGGAGCGCGCGGACCGAACGGTCGAGCTCGGGGCGCAGGGCCTCGATCAGCACGTCGTGCAGGACGGCGCGGGCCTGTTCGGTATTGCGGACGCTGCGGACCGCCATTTCCTCGCGCAGGCGCTCGACCACCGCCGCGGTGCTCGCAGTGCCGAGATCGGCGAGGACCAGGGTGTCCTCGACCTCTTCCCAGGAGTCCTCGTCCAGGTCACCGCCGCCGAGCAGGCCGAGCAGGCTCTTGCCGACGGCGTTCTGCGAGCGGGACAGGCGGCCGCGCAGGCGGACCAGACGGCCCGCGGTCGGCTCGATTTCCTCGAGCGCGGGGGCGACCGCGGCGTCCTCGGCGGTGGGCTCGGGGGCGGTTTCGACCGGAGCTTCCGGGCCGGGCGCGGGAGTCGTCGGTGCGGCGGTGTCCGCAGGTGCGACCGTGTCGACATCCGCTGGGGCGGCGGCTTCGGGTTGGGTGGTTATCACGCCCGAATCGACCGAGGTATCCGAATCAGCGGTGGCCGTTGCGGATTCGACCGCACCGTCGGTTTCGGCCGGGGCGGACTCCGCGGTGTCGACATCGCCCTCCGGCAGCGACACATTGGTTATGCCGCGCTTCGGCGCGTCGCGCGGAATCGCCGCGTCGTCGCCGATATGCGGCTGGCCCTCGGTATCGGTTCGCTCGATCGGTGCGGGTTCCGGGCGTGTCGCGGTGGCCGTGCCCCCCTGACTGAAGTTGAAGCCGCCCGAGGCCGTGTACCCACCCGACCGGTCGGTCAGTTCTTTCTCCACGGTGGGCGACGTCAGCGTGACGCGACGGCGTTTGTACAGGACGAATCCAGCGACAAACGCCACCACCAGCACGGCGGCGACAGCGGCAATCAGGATCCAGGCTTCGGAACTCACGACGACCATCCTTGCAGAACCGGATTCTTCGCATTACCACGCCATCCTGGCCCCGACACACAGCCCCCGAGATTTCTTGTCCTGCGGAACTTCTCGCGAATGGACAATAGGATCGGCGACGTGACCGATCGAAACGTGCTTGGGGGGCCGCTGGAAGAGTGCGGCGCCGATCCTCTCACCGGGTTCTACCGGGACGGCTGCTGCAGCACCGGGCCGGAGGATCTCGGTAGCCACACCGTGTGCACCGTCGTCACGGCTGAGTTTCTCGAGCACCAGGCGTCCATCGGCAACGATTTGAGTACGCCGCGCCCGGAGAACAGCTTCCCCGGCCTGCAACCGGGAGACCGGTGGTGTGTGGTGGCCGTGCGCTGGCTGCACGCCCACGAGGACGGTGTCGCCGCACCGGTGGTGCTGGCGGCCACCCATGAAAACGCCCTGGAAGTGATCTCGATGGACATTTTGCGCAAATATGCCGTCGACGTTCCGGACGATGTGAGCGATCTGCTCTAGCGCTATACCGAGGACCCGCCGTCAACCTCTCGCGACTGCCCCGGCCAGGGCGGCGCGGGCGGTTCGTCGGCGGTGTGCCTTTTGGCGGCAGGCGGCGCCGCAGTAGCGGGCCGGGCGGCCGGTCCCGGTCGGTCGGATCGCGGTACCGCAGATCGGGCAGCGCGCGCCACCTGTTTCGTTACGCGAGTCCGTTTCGTCACGAGGTTTGGACTCGACATCGTGTTTCGTAACGGTCCGATTTTCCGGATTCACGCGCATTGCGTCGAGCATGATGGCGGCGGCCCGGATCATCGGGCCGTCCGAGCGCTGACGTCGTTGGATCGCCACGCATCCGGTGAAAATGTCCAGTACGTCAGCGATTTCGATATCGGTGCGGACCGCGCCCTGGCGCTGCGCGGCCGTCAACAGGGCGCCGAGTGCATGGTGGAACCGGTCGCCCGCGCTGCGTAGCAGTGCCTTCGGCCAGCCGTCATCGGACTGGACGATATCGCAGAGCGCCTGGCTGCGTGGGGCCGAGACGACCACCTCGGTACAGAGCGCGAAGAACGCCGCACCCGGATCCGGCGCGTCGAGATGCGCGGCCGCAACGGCGGCTAGCCGGTCGATGCGGTGTTGCATAACCGCTTCCAGCAAATCGGTTTTCGTGGGGAAATGCCGGTAGACCGTGCCCGCGCCCACCCCGGCACGACGCGCGACCTCGGCCAGGGAGACCGAGGTGCCGTGTTCGGCGAAGGCACGTTGCGCGGCGGCCAGCACCAGCGCCCGGTTGCGGCGGGCATCGGCGCGCGCGGCGGCGCCGGGCTGCGCGGGCGGGGATTGCGGAGCAGACATTTCGTTACGGCCTTCCGTGCCGGGACCTGGCCAATCGGGTGATCGCACCCATATCGTCCGAATACGGGTTATCCGACCCGATTGTATCGAGCAGAGTCCGATCGAATGAGAAGGCGAGCATGTCCCCTCAGCAGAACCCGATACTGATCACCGGCGCAACCGGCAAGCAGGGCGGCGCCACCGCGCACCGATTGCTGGCCGACGGCGTCGCGGTGCGTGCGCTGGTCCGCGATCCCGACGCGCCCGCGGCGCACGCACTCGCCGACGCGGGCGCCGAATTGGTGACCGGCGACTTCGACGCACCGGAAACGCTGGACGCCGCCGTCGCCGGTGCGCGCGCCGTATTCCTGGTTCCACCAGCCGCCTTCGGCCCGAACGGTTGGGACGCGGAGTTGGAAGCCACGCGTGGCATCGCAGTGATCGACGCGGCCGTACGCGCCGGTGTCGAGCAGATCGTCTTCACCGGTGTCGCCTCGATGACCGATGACCGCTCCTGGGGCATGGCTGGAAAGGGTCGCATCGAGGATGCGATCGCGGCCAGTGGTCTGCGCTACACCCTGTTGCGCCCGGTGCGTTTCATGGAGAACTACGTCCTGCGTGGCAGTCCGGTGGACGGCATCATCGACGGCGTGCACAGGCACCTGTTCCAGGCGGACCGGCCGCTGCAGATGATCGCCATCGCCGATATCGCGGCCTTCGCCGCACTGGCCTTCGACGATCCGGACCGCTTCCACGGCCGCACCCTCGAACTGGCCGGTGACGCGATCAACCCCGTCGCGGCGGTGGCGGCGATCAACCGCGCCACCGGCCTCACGGTGCGCTACGTCGAGGCGAGCGAGGCCGAAGCGGATGAACTCGGCGAACAGATCGGCAATACCTGGCGGCTCATCCGGCAAAACGGCGGCTGGCACGCCGACATCCCGGCGTTGCGCGAGATCTACCCCGCCCTCACCACACTCGAATCCTGGCTCACCACAACCGGAGCCGCCCTGATCAAGGCGCAATTCGACAACGACGGCCGCGTCGCCGCGCGCTGACCGAACAGCCGCACTCCTTGTCCGCGCCTTGCCGCGGCCGCAATGCTGGTGGCCGTGGCAAGCTCCACGGATGAACGCAGCGGCAGTAGCGCCCAGGTGCAAAGGCCGAAGGCGGGTGCGGCTGTATATCACCGGCTGCGGCGTACGCTCGATGTGGTGAATCTGCGCGAAAAGTGGACCAACCGCAAGCGCCGCGATCCGATCGGCGCCGAGGTCGACGAGATATTCAGCCCCGCGCGCAAGCACATTCACGAGCGCAAGGAATGGGTGGCGGTGGCCAAGTCGGACGACCGCGAATCCGGCGATGATCCGCTCGTCGACCTCGACTCCGGCGTCGCCACGCTCACCCCTCTGGTGGGCCGACCGGCTCAGTAGTGCGGAAGGTGCGTATCCGGATCGCCATTGGTGCGGCCGAGCGCGCGGCGGATCCGGGTGAGCATGTCGAATCTGCTGGTGCTGCTGGCGATTCCATTGCGGCACGCGGCGCCGGTGCGGTGGGTGTCGGGGTGGTCGGGACCGAGGACCCGCAGTTGCACTTCGAGCAGTTGCTCGAATTCGATTGCGGCGGTCGCGGTGTCGCCAGCGCGGTGGCGCGCGTGGGCCAGGTGGTAGCGGGTGGCGAGGGTGCGCGGGTGGTCGACGCCGAGTATTCGACGTTCATCGGCGAGTAGCCGCTCGAGCTCACCGACGGCGGCACGGGAATCGCCGGATGCACAACGCCAGCGGGCCAATTCATTGCGATTCAGCAGTGTGTCGGGGTGATCGTCGCCGAGCACCCGGATGCGATCGGTGAGCAGTCCGGCCAACTCCGCTACCGCGGTGGCCGGATCACCGTGCGCGCCACGCCAGCACGCGAGATCGTGGCGGGTGCGGAAGGTGTTCGGATGCTGCGGTCCGTGCACCCGAATGCGATTGGCCAGTACGTACTCGAATTCCGGGAGCGCGGTGGCGATATCGCCGCTCTCGGCACGGTAGTGCGCGAGATTGGCTCTGGTGCGCAGCGTGTCGGGATGGTCGGGGCCGAGTACCCGCTCGCGGGCCCGGAGCAGTTGCTCGAATTCGACAACGGCCGTGGTCGGGTCGCCGCTCTCGCCGCGCCAATATGCGAGATTGTGCAGTGAGGTCAGCGTGTCGTGGTGGTCGGCTCCGAGTATCCGGCGCCGGTCGTTCAGCAGTTCCCGGTATTCGGCTATGGCGGTGGCGTAGTGGCCCGCTTCACCGCGCCACCTGGCCAGATTGTGCCGGGTGCGCAGGGTATCGGGATGATCGGGTCCGAGCACACGCAGCCGGACCGGCAGTAGCTCCTCGAGTGCGGCGAGCGCGGCCGTGAGATCGCCGCTCTCGCCGCGCCACAGCGCGAGGCGGTGCCAGGTGTGCAGGGTTTCGGGGTGGTCGGGTCCGAGGATCGTGCGTTCGTCGTCGAGCAGCTGCTCGTATTCGGTGATAGCGGTGCCGATCTGACCGCTCTGACCGCGGAAGAACGCGAGACTGTGCCGGGTGCTGAAGGTCTCGGGGTGGTGCGGACCGAGGACCGCGAGTTCATCGCGGAGCAGCTGCTCGTACTCCGCTACCGCGGTGGCGGGGTCGCCGCTTTCCCCACGCCAGTACGCCACGGCATGGCGGGTGCGCAGGGTATCGGGATGGTCGATCGGCAGCACCCGCTGCCGATCGGCGAGCAGTTGTTGGTACTCCTCGACCGCGGTGGCCGGATTGCCACTCTCCCCGCGCCAGCAGGCCAGTTCGTGCCTGGTGCGCAGAGTATGGGGATGGTCGGGGCCCAGGATGCGGATCCGGATCGGAAGTATCTGTTCGAATTCGGCTACGGCGGTGAGGTAGTGACCGATTTCGCCGTACAGGTGGGCCAGGTTGTGGCGCGAGAGCAGGGTAATCGGATGGTCGAGGCCGAGGATGCGCCGCTCATCGGCGATCAGCGCCACGAACTCGGCGATGGCGCTGCGGTGATCACCGCTTTCGCCCCGCCAGTAGGCGATGTTGTTGCGGGTGCGCAATGTGCGCGGATGCTCGGGACCGAGAATGCGCGTCCGGTCGGTGAGCAATTGCTGGAATTCCGCGATGGCGGTGGCGTGGTCACCGCTCACGCCACGCCAGCGGGCGACGTCGTTGCGGGTGATCAGGGTGTGCGGATGGTCGGGTCCGAGCACGCGCTCCTGCTCGGCCAATAGCTGTTGGAACTCGGTGATCGCCCGCACATGATCGCCGCTCTCGGCGTGCAGCTGGGTAACCCGGTGACGGGTCTTGAAGAAGGCCGGATCGGCAGTGCCGGAGATGCGCTGCTGATCGACGAGCAGCTGGTGCAGCTCGATAATGGCGGTATCGATATCACCGCTTTCGCTGCGCCAGTAAGCGAGTTCGTAACGAGCGGTGAGCGTGTCGGGATGATCCGGCCCGAGTACGGCGAGTCGATCGGTGAACAGCCGCTGGAATTCGGCAATGGCCTCGGCCGTCTCGCCCTGTTCGCCACGAAAATGCGCGAGGTCGCCACGGGTGCGCAGGGTCGCCGGGTCATCGGCACCGAGCAGCCGGGTCCGGTCGGCGACCAACTGCTCGAATTCGGCTATGGCGGTGGGGAAAGCACCGCTCTCCCCGTGCCAGCGGGCGAGATTGGTGCGGATGGTCAGGGTGCCCAGGGCATCGGCGCCGAGCACCCGGGTGCTCTCGGCGAGTAGGTTCTGATGGTCGATGGTGGCGGTCGCCAGATCGCCGCTCTCTCCGCGCCAGAACGCGAGATTGTTTCGGGCGGTGAACGTATCGGGGTGCTCCGGGCCGACCGACGCCTCGAACGCCGGAATCCAGGCGGCCCACAGATCGCGATTGTCTGCGGCGCGCGGGGTGTTCAACCGTTCCAGGAATATCAAGGCGGCGGCCGAATCGCCGTAGCCGAGATAGTGCCGCACGGCCGATCGACGGCCGTAATCAATTATCTGGGGCGCGGGTCGGGTCGAGCGCGCGTCCTGCTCGATTGCCTGCGCCAGCGCCCGATGCGCGTCCCGGCGCGCCACCGTGTGCCCCGCGGCACTGAGTGAGCGCCGAAACGCATTGTGCGCCAAGCCGAGCATTTCACCCGAGGTGCCCGGGTGACCGCGGCTGACCAGTACCCCGAGCCGAACGACGAGATCACGAATTCGGTTGGTGCTCAACCCGATACCGAGGAAATCCAGGGCACGTTCCAGCAGTTCGAGCGGCAGGACCGGGCCCGCGCCCGCCGCCACCAGGATGCCGAGCAGCGCGGAAACCGCCTGTGCCGTCGCGGGATCCGCATTGTCGACCACATCGCGAACCCGCCGCCGGACCAGGGCGTCCAGGCCGATCCCCCGGTCCAGATCCGAGGACGTGATATCGGAGTGGATCTCGATCAGCAGCCGGGCCAGCAGCCACCCACCGGTCGGAGTCTGCTGCAGCAGACCGTCGATCCACTCGCGCCAATTGGTGTGCTCGGTGTGGCCGCGGGCCGCCGCGACGGTATCGGCGATATCCGCAGTCGTCGGAGCTGGCACGTCGATGCGCCGCATATGGGCCAGCAGCGGCGAGTTCTCGATGCCGGTTCCCTCGCGGATGCCGACGATGAGATGCACGTGCGCGAGTTCCGGACGACGGGTCAACTCGGCGACCGCGTAAGACAGCAGGGTGCGACTGCCGCGCTTCGGATGATCGAGTCCGTCGACCAGGATATGCACCGGTTTCGACGGGTCGAGCCGGGCCAGCGGCCGTAGGATCTTGATATCGAACTGGTCGAGTCGGCTGCTGTCCTGTTCGGCGAGGTCGAATTCGACCATGCGCGTTGCGGTTTTGAAGCCGTCGAGCCGCCTGCCGAGCTGCTGCGCCAACTCGGCGGTGAACGATTCCAATGAGCTGGTCACGTCGAGAATCACCGCGGCCGTGATGTATTCGGCCTTGATCGGCAGCGTATCCACCCAGCCGGGCCGGATCAGCGTCGCGAGCAAGGTGGATTTGCCACAACCCGCGGGGCCGACCACGCCGCGCAACCGATCCGCACCCGCGTCGACCACCTGGGCCAGCCGCTCGCGCAATGGCTCCGAGACGACCAGACCGTTGATCAGTTGGTCGACGAATCCCGCGGCCGCGCTGCCGCTCACCGCATCCGCACGTCGTGCGACATTGGGCACCAGCCACAGACCGGGATCGCTACTGGCAGTGCGGATTCCGGAGGTGAACGAGAACGACTGCGGCTCCAGCGCTGGGCATTGGCGCAGCGGTCGCACCAGATCCGAAGGCAGTAGGCTTTCACCGCCGTGCGGCACCCCCTTGCCGAATGTGGTGATGATCGTTCGAGTGAAACACCCGAAATAAGCGGGTCCATTACCGGTGGCGACCAACAGTTCGACACGTCCGTTCGGACCGGACGCCTCCGGCCAGCGCCGGGCCGCACCGCGCACGCCCTCCCCCGTCTCGCAGGCGTCGACCAGCACGATCAGACCGTCCAGCGTCGCGGCGCTGTTCAGGTGTTCCTGGATTTCCTGGGTCAGATGAAAGGCATTGCGCAGCTTGGGCAGCTGTGGGGAATCGTGGGCGAGCAGATAGAAATTCTCCGAGGCGGTCGTCATGCCGTGGCCGATAAAGCTGATCAGCAGGGTCGCTTGCTGATTCGAGGCGATCTCGAACGCATCGTCTACGGCGCGGGCCAATTCGTCGATCGTCGGATCCAACAGCGGCCCGCCGGTGCGGGTCGCCGATTGCCAACCCCCGAGCGCCCGCAGTTCGGTGTAGAGACCGGTGGCGAGTTCGCCGGTGAAACCCAATCTGGGCAGCGCTGCGCACTCCGAGCCGACTACCAGCGCCACCCTCCCGCCCATATTCGGCAACCTACTCCGCCCGTGCCCGCCCCCGGGCAACAACGGGAAATCGAAAAGGCCACGATCACAACGGCTTTGTGAGCAAATCGGCCCGATCAATCGTTCGACCACCCCGTAACGCCGTGCTTCCGCCTCCCGGATGTGCGCGATTGCCCCGCTCAGCCCGCCGCCGCACCCACCGGAGCCAGATTCTCCCCGCGCAGGCGCTGACTGATCACCTGGGTAATACCGTCCCCGCGCATGCTGACGCCGTAGAGGGCGTCGGCAATCTCCATGGTCGGCTTCTGGTGGGTGATGACGATCAGCTGACTCTTCTCGCGCAGCTGCTCGAACAGACCGATGAGGCGGCGCAGGTTGGTATCGTCCAGCGCGGCTTCGACCTCGTCCATCACATAGAACGGTGAGGGTCGGGCGCGGAAGATGGCCACCAGCAGCGCGACCGCGGTCAGCGACTTCTCGCCACCCGATAGCAGCGACAGCCGCTTGACCTTCTTGCCGGGTGGGCGCGCCTCCACCTCGATACCGGTGGTCAGCATGTCCGACGGGTCGGTGAGTACCAGCCTGCCCTCGCCGCCGGGGAACAGCTTGGCGAAGACGCCGACGAATTCGCGTTCGACATCCTCATACGCCTCGGTGAAAACCTGCAGGATGCGCGCGTCCACCTCGGCTACCACATCCAGCAGATCCTTGCGCGCGCCCTTGACGTCCTCGAGCTGGGTGGCGAGGAAGTTGTAGCGCTCCTCTAGTGCCGCGAACTCTTCCAGCGCAAGCGGATTCACCTTGCCCAGGGTGGTCAGATCCTTCTCGGCGCGTTTGGCGCGGCGTTCCTGGGTCTTGCGGTCATAGGGCATCGGCGTCGGCGCACTGACCTGCTCACCGCGCTCCTTGGCCTGCTCGTATTCCTGCCACTCCAGATCCGACGGCGGCAGCGGCACATCCGGACCGTACTCGGCGATCAGATCCGACAGCGCGATGCCGAACTGTTCGGCGATGGTCGCCTCGATCTGCTCGATACGCAGTGCCGCTTGGGCTTTGGCGACCTCGTCTCGGTGCACCGCGTCGGTGAGCTGGGCCAGCTGGGTGGTCAGCGCCCGGGCCCGCTCCTTGACCTGCTCGACCTGGGCGGCGCATTCGGTGCGACGGCGCACCAGTTCGTCGCGGCGCGCACCCGCTTGGGCCACAACGGATTCCAGTTCGGCGGCGACCTTCGCACCGGATTCGGCAACGGCGGCGGCGACGGCGGCGGCCTGTTTGCGTGCGGCGTGGGCACGTTCGGCACGGGCCCTGGTCTCGCGTTCGGCGCGGGCCGCCCGGCGCAGCGAATCCGCTTTGCCGCGAACCGATTCCGCACGCTCCTCGGAGGTGCGCACCGCCAGGCGGGCCTCGACCTCCATGGATCGGGCCTCGGCCAGTGCGGCGGCGGCCTCCTCCCGGTCGCGACCCGCCGATTCAGTACCCGCCATGCCCATACCGTCGTCGACATCGGATTCGAGCTCGGTACGGCGCAGCCGTTCTTCGAGATCGGCCAGCGCCGCCAGCGCCTCGTCCCGACCCGATTCGGTTTCCGCGCGCTGACCGGTAAGCCGGTCGACGTCGGCCTGGGCGGTGCGCGCCACCTCGCCGAGCCTGCCGAGCCGGTCGTAGATCACCACCAGGGCCTGATCGGATTCGTGCAGTGCGAGCAACGCCTGGTCGACGGCATCCTTGCGGTCGGCCTGTTCGGCCAGCGCACCGGAGAGAGCCGCCTCGAGTTCCTCGGCGCGGCGCTCGGCGGCGATCAGATCGGCCTTGGCGGCGTCGATATCGGCCTGGATCTCCAGCTGACTCGGTGCGCGATCGGATCCGCCGAGCACCCAACCGGTTCCGGTGAGATCGCCGTCGCGAGTGACCACACGCAATTCCGGCCGGGCGCGGACCAGTTCGGCTGCGGCGGCGAGATCGTCGACCACCGCGACACCGGCGGTCAGTGCGGCAATGGCGCCGCGCACGCTATCCGGGCCGTCCACCACGTCGGCGAGCCAGCGGGCCGCACCGGGCAATGCACCGTTGGACCTCAGCGAACCGCCGTGAGCATCGAACACGAGCGCGGCGCGACCGCCGTCGGCCTCCTTCAGCGCGCGCACCGCGGCATGGGCGGAGTCTCCGGTGTCGGCGGCAACGGCGTCAGCGAGTGGACCGAGGGTCGCGGCGACCGCGGCCTCGAAACCACCGTGCACCCGGATCAGCCCGGACAGCGGGCCGAGCAGTCCCTGCGCGCGATTCTCGACCAGCCAGGCCGCGCCGTCCTTGCGTGCCAGGCCCATGCCCAACGCTTCGATGCGGGCGCCGAGCGAGGCAACCCGCTTGCTGGCGTCGCGGTCCTGTTCACGCAGTTCGGTGACGCGCTGATCGGCCAGTGCGAGCGCCTGCACCGCATGCTCGTGCTGGGCGTCCAGACCCGCCTCACCGGCCTCGAGTTCACCGAGTTCGCCTTGGACGGTATCGAATTCGGTCTGGGCCGCCTCGCCGCGCTGCCGGGCCTCACCGATCGCGACGGTCAGCCGGGTGATCTCCGCATCCACCGACTGCGACCTGGTGCGCAGGGTCTCGACCTGACCCGAGAGCCGGGCCAGCCCCTCGCGCCGGTCGGCGATGGCGCGCACCGCGGCCAGATGCGCCTGTTCGGCAGCCTTGGCGGCCTGCTCGCGTTCGGCGAGTGCGTCGCGTGCCGCCTCCAGGGTTTCGGCCGCGATCTCGACGGCCTCGCGCAGTTCGGCCTCCTCGGCCTGCACGCGGTCGGCCTCGGCCTCGAGCTGCTCGGGATCGCGGCCGCTGCCGACAGGCAGTTCGGTGTGCAGGTTGCGGGCCCGGTCGCCCGCGATGCGGATGGTGGCATTGACGCGCTCGGCCAGTGCGGACAGCTGGAACCAGATCTGCGCGGCGGCCTCGGCGCTCGGGGTCAGCCGGGAAAGCTGGAACTCCTGCTGCGCCAGTGCGGCATTCGCTGCGTCGAGTTCGGTCTGCACGGTGATCTGCTGCTCGCGGGCGTAGGCCTCTTTGCTCTGCTGGCTCTCCAGCTCGTTGCGCCGGGTGACCAGATCGTCGGCGGCCAGGCGCAGGCGCGCGTCACGCAGGTCGGCCTGCACGGTCTGGGCGCGGCGGGCCACCTCGGCCTGTCTACCGAGCGGTTTGAGCTGGCGGCGCAGTTCAGTGGTGAGGTCGGTGAGGCGGGCGAGGTTGGCCTGCATCGCCTCCAGTTTGCGGACCGCCTTCTCCTTGCGCTTGCGATGCTTGAGCACACCGGCGGCTTCCTCGACGAAGGCGCGGCGGTCCTCGGGGCGAGATTCCAGGATGGCGGACAGTTGGCCCTGTCCGACGATGACGTGCATTTCCCGGCCGATGCCGGAGTCGCTGAGCAGTTCCTGCACATCCATCAGACGGCAGGAGCTGCCGTTGATCTCGTATTCCCCCGCGCCGTCGCGGAACATGCGCCGGGTGATGGAAACCTCGGCGTAGTCGATCGGCAGCGCACCGTCGGAGTTGTCGATGGTCAGCGTGACCTCGGCGCGCCCGAGCGGCGCCCGGCCGGAGGTACCGGCGAAGATGACGTCCTGCATCTTGCCGCCGCGCAGCGCTTTCGCACCCTGTTCGCCCATCACCCAGGTGAGCGCATCGACGACATTGGATTTGCCAGAACCGTTCGGGCCGACCACACAGGTGATGCCCGGTTCGAAGCGCAAGGTCGTCGCGGACGCGAAGGACTTGAATCCCTTCAACGTCAGACTCTTCAGGTGCAAATTCGACGACCCTTCCGTGCGCGGTGGTCGGACATACGCCGTCCCATGGAGCGACCAGCCATGCTATCGGTGCCCCACCCTGGACACTCGTAGGGTATCGACTCGCCCCGCGATATCCAGTATTTCAATGTGCTCTGGGTTTGCTCGAGCAGGGGCTCGCGGTGGTGTGGCGGGCGATCCTGCATCGCTTCCGCAACCACCTCGACGACGGCATCCGCCTTGGCTGCTGCGTGTCCCATGGACAAGCGATCTGCCGACCCGCGCGAATATCGCGGACCGACATCGAACCCACGACCGTGAACAGTATGGCAGTCGAAATTCGCTGCGGCAGTGAACAACTCGGCGATAATCCGCCTGGTTCGAGCTGCCGCGATAGCCCACTGCCGACGGCCGGTTCCGCAACCTCGAGGGCGATCATTCCCGGCTGAATCAATCGGATCACGCTTGCGCTATCGCCGAACTCCCGGGACGCATACGATCCAGTCTGATTCGCCAGGGAAACGTTCGTCGGGGAGTGCAGCGCATGCCATCGGCCAAGACCAGCACCGTGCTCGGTCTGGTCCGTCATGCGACGACGCTGCGGCTGACCCGCATCGCCACGCTGGTCGCGGGCAGTCTGGTCTTTCTCTACGCATGTGAGGTCAGCCGGAAAAGCGATCTGTCCGATGTATGGACCCAACTCGCCATCGCCGCCGTGCTCGCCCTGACCGGCCTGATAACCGCCTGGTTCGAGGTGCGAGCCGCCGACCACGCGGTACTCCGCGCCCGCACCGAGATCCGCGGCTTCCTCATCGAATCCGATGGCATATCGGTGCGCGCCCGCATCACCCGCTCCGGCGACCTGGTCTTCCACGGCCACGATTCCAGCGGCACCCACCCCGCGTACGAATGGGACTGGGCCTTCCGCGCGGGTACCTTCCCCGCCATCCGCGCCGCCCTCGGCGGCCAGGGTGACCTGCTCGAACTCCTGGAACGCACGGTTCCGCACTGGGATCGCCGGGATCGCTACGACCCCGGCGCCTGGCTGCACAACCAGGGCATTCCCGCTGCCTTCCGCGAACGCGGCGACTCCTCCAGCCGCACCACGCGCGTCCTGCCGGTCATCAACCCCGAACCCGAAATCGCCGACCATGATCGGGACGCCCCACCGTCCGGCGAATTCACCGGACCACAAGAACTGACGAGCACGCGACGCACCACATCGCCACACCGACGAACCCGCGCCGCAGACCACGATCGGCCTGAACGTTCGGGCCGCGGCCGCGAGCCAGCACCCGAACAAAGCGCACCAACGCCCACGCGCCGCAGAGCCCTCGCCGACCAACGCCGCCCCACCCCCTCGGCCGATGACCGCGCCGACCAACCGGCCGCACGCCGCGGCGAACTCCCAGCACGAAGACGCAACCAGCCGCCGAAAACCCAGCGATATGCACCCGCGAGCGACCGCTGGGACGCACCACTCGACGACGACTTCGACGAGCCACCCAACACCCGCTGGCACGAACCACCTGGTGACCGTTGGGACGCACCATCGAGCGAACGCCACAACGAAGCACTGGGCGATCGCTGGGACGCACCGGTGAGCAGCGACTGGGACACACCATCGAGAGACCGCCGAAGCGATCCATCGAGCGACCGCTGGAATACACCCCCGAACTCCCACTCGGATGCCCCGGCGAGCGACCGGTGGGAGGCGCAGCCGAGCGCCCGCTGGAACGAACCACCGAGCGACGGGTGGGATGTACCGCCGAGCGACCACCAGAACCAACCCCAGGCGTCCCGCCATGCGCGATCGGACACACCCGGCTACGCGCCATCGAACGATCGCCGCGCGGACCCAGCGAACCGACGCCGCGACGACTCACACTCTCGCAATACCGAAACCCCGGACAACTGGCCCGAGACACCGGACGTGCACCACCGCAACATCGCGCCGCGCCCCCGAACCGAAAACTCCGGCGCGCACCGTCATGCCCTATCCAGCGCCAACCACCCCGAATCCCCTTGGCCGCACACGTCCGAATCGCAGAGCCAGCGATGGACCGAACCACCCCAACGTCGTCGCCGCAGATAAATCTCGCCACCCACCGCCCAGCCCCCACATCGGCCGGGCCTGCGAACGCGGCTTGCCCGGTGGCCAACAGACCCGGCAGGCCCTGAGCCGGGCAAGCGTGGATCGGGTTCTGACATCGCACTGACGCGCTGCGCCAGGAACAGGCTTGACATTCCACAATGGAGGGTGCATTCTGATTTCATCTTCCAATGTGGAATATGGATCTAGCTGTTAGGACCTGACATGGAAATCTCGCCTGGTACTCGGGCCTCCGATGTGGAGCGCGAGAAGGTTGTGCGGCTGCTCGGGCGGCATATGGCCGATGGTCGGATCGACCTCGCCGAATACGATCAGCGTGTCGCCCGTGTTTACGAGACCGGAGTGCGCGACGATCTGCAACTGGTGCTGTCGGATCTGCCGAAACTGCCGAAAGAGTCTGCAGTACAGAAGAATTCGACCGCGCGCTTCCCGATCTGGCAGCAGATCGAAGGCACATCGTGGCTCGGCGTCAGCGTGCTGGTGCTCGCCATCTGGGGCGCGATCTCGATCAGCGTCGGTGAATTCACCTACCCGTGGCCGATCTGGGTCATCGGCCCGTGGGGTGCGGTGCTCGCCTTCCGGATGCTGGCCGGTTTCGAATCCGGCCGATTCGGGCGCCACACCAACTGACGTGTGGTCGCGGTCGGCAGCCGGGCACTGCTCGAGCCTTCCGCCGTGTCACACGGATGATGGTGTCGCACATCGGGTTTGCGTATCGATCCGCTGTGGTATTACGGAATCGTGAGGGCTTCAAAGTATTTGGCCTCGCTCGTGAGTGTGCTGGTGGCCGGTTTCGCGATTTCTGTTCTGACCGTTCGCCCTGCCGTCGCGGCGCCGCATGTGGTCGATGACGCTCCGCTGGACGGATCGGTATCGCGGGTGGATATCTATTCGCCCGCGATGGACCGGGTGGTGAGCAACAGGGTGATCCGGGCCGCGGGCGGTCCGGCACCGACGCTGTACCTGCTCACCGGTATCGGCGGTGGCACCGACGGCATCTCATGGTGGGACGATACGGATGTCCGGCAGTTCTTCGCGGACAAGCATGTCAATGTGGTGATGCCGATCGGCGGGGCCTACAGCATGTACACCGACTGGCTCACTGACGATCCGGCGGTCGGCCGCAACCGGTGGCAGACCTACCTCTCCCGGGAACTCCCCGCGGTCCTCGACCCCCGGCTGGGCAGCACCGGTCGCAATGCGATCGCGGGTGTGTCGATGAGTGCGGGATCCGCGGTCGACCTGGCGATTCAGTCACCCGATGTGTACAGCGCGGTGGCGGCCTACAGCGGCTGCCCGTGGACCTCGGACGCGCTCGGGGTGGCGATGATCAGTGCTCAGGTGATCCGCGGTGGCGCCAATCCGGTCAATATGTGGGGCGAGCTGGGCCAAGGAATTTGGCGGGTGCACGACGCATTCACCAATGCCGCCGCGCTGACGGGCAAGACGATCTACCTGTCGGCCGCCACCGGCACCCCGGGCCCGATCGATGCGGGCGGGCTCGGCTTCCCGCCGATCGAGGCGATCGCCAGCTCGTGCACGGACGCGTTCGCCGACCGACTCCGCGAGCTCGGGCTACCGGTCGTCCACGTCAACCGGCCCGAAGGGTCGCATACCTGGGGTCAGTTCGAGACCGACCTGCACGATTCCTGGCCGCATCTGGCCCGCGCACTCGGCGTTTGATCGGGATTCGCCAGCCCGGCGACGCTACGGTGGGATGTCATGGACACCGTCGCCCTCCCGGAGCGCGCCGACGTCCCGTCCCCGCAGACCTCGCGAATGATCGGGCCGGTCCGGCCGGTTGTCGTCGCGGCCGGATGTCTCATCCTGCTGCAGTTGGCAGTTCGCTACTGGGTGGCCGATAGCGGTTACTTCTACTGGGACGACCTCATTCTGGTCGGCCGGGCGGGAACCTATCCGCTCTGGTCGACGGATCTGCTGCTGTACAACCACGATGGACATTTCATGCCGCTGGCCTTCGCTACGGCCTGGGTGGTGACCGCGCTGGCGCCGTTGACCTGGGCGGGGCCGGTGCTGTCGCTGCTGGTCCTGCAACTCGGGGCGTCGGTGGCGGTGCTCCGGATGCTGATCGTGCTGGTCGGCGCGCGCTGGGCGATCCTGGTCCCGCTGGTGTTCTACCTGTTCTGCCCGCTGACACTGCCGGCATACGCATGGTGGGCCGCCGCCCTCAATGCGCTGCCGCTGCAATTCGCCCTCGCCTGGGTGATCGGCGATGCGGTGCGGCTGACCGACAGCGGTCGGCGCCGGTACGCGCTATCGGGGACCGTGGTGTTCGCAGTAGCGCTGCTATTCTTCGAGAAGTCGGCAATCGTCCCGTTTGCCGCCTTCGCCGTTGCCGTACTCACCCGCCACGTCGATGGTCTCGGATCCGCGATCCGCGTGGTTGTACGGCGTGGCGCGGCGCTGTGGGCCGGATCCGGTGTGGTGCTGCTCTGTTGGCTGGCCGGATATCTCACGGTCGTGAATGTTTCGGCGCTGCACAGCAGTCCGGGGGAACTGCGCGAGTTGCTGCCCGGCGCAACATCATTGGGCATTGTGCCGACACTGTTCGGCGGACCGTGGAGCTGGGAGCGCTGGCTGCCGTCGACGCCGTGGGCGAATCCGCCGGGCTGGGCGGTGGTGTTCGCGTGGGTCTGTTTGTCGGCCCTGGCGGTGCTGTCGATACGTGCCCGGCTTCGTATCGGGCCGGTGTGGGTAGCGACGGCGGTATATGTGCTGGTGGCCCAAGTGCCGGTGGCGCTGGCCCGCAGTGGGCCGAATACCGCGGGCGAACTGCTGCAGTCCCTGCGCTACTTCGCCGATATGGCGGTGGTGTTGACCGCGGCGGGTGCGCTGATATTGCGTGCCCGCCCGCGTGACGTGTTGCGCGCCCGCCCGCGTGACAACGTACCCGTGTTGCGTGACCAGGCGCCCGTGTTGGTTCCCGGCCCTGACGCCGATGCGCACTACTCGCGTTTCTGGCCACGTGGCCGCGCCCGTTTGCTGTTGTCCAGCTTGTGTGGCCGCACCTACGCGTTGCGGCTCGGTCCGCGCACCACCGCCGCACTGACGGTGCTGTTCCTCGTGAGCAGCCTCTGGTCCACAACCACCTTCGTGCGCTCATGGCAGATAAACCCGACCAAAACCTATGTCACCAACGTGAAGTCGGCGCTGTCCCACTCCGACGGCGCACCCCTGCTCGAACAGGAAGTGCCGTGGACGGTCCTGAACCCGACGACATACCCCCAGAATCTGACCAGCCGCGTCCTCGCACCGCTCGCGTCCGGCACCACCTTCGCCGATTCGACAACACATCTGCGCATGATCACCGACAGCGGCACGATCGTCGAAGCGGCCGTCTGGTGGAACCGCAGCATCCTGCCCGGTCCGGACTCCAACTGCGGCTACCGAGTTCGAGGCCCCCAACCGACCGACATCCTGATCGACGGCCCCATGCTCGAACACGAATGGACCGTCCAACTCAACTACCTCGCCAACCGAGACGACCGCATAACCGTCTCCTTCGAACACGGCGCCCCAGTCCCCGCCTCCGTCCGAACCGGCCTGAACACCGTCTACATCCGCGTAACCGGCAGCGGCTCCACCCTCCGAATCAGTCCCCGCACCCCCGGCCTCGACCTCTGCATCGGCGTAGGCCCCATAGGCGTCGCCTCCTACGACAACTGATCACCCCACGGCGCGTGCTTCATCTACCAGGAGGAGCAGCCCCCACCACGGTATTCGCTACGCGCTTCAGCTCCGCACATAATTCGGGCCGCCTACCGTTCTCGTGCACCGAAGCCTCGAATGTCACGGTTCCCGCGGCCAGGCCGGACTGCGGATTCCGAGCCACCTCGAATGCGATGTCGCAGAAGTAATCCGACTGCGCCCAATACAGCTGGACCGCAGGCCGGTCGCCGATTGTCAGCGGCGTACTCGCGCGACCGGGCGGACCGAACTACAGAATGGCGAAGGCGACGACCAAACCGAGCGCGAAGTGCGCCGCCGCCACCACGAGAACTTCGGTGGTGTAGGCATCGGCCGCCAGCGCCGCACCGATATCGATGCCGAGTGCCCGCTCGATGACCCGGACCGAGATCACCTGCGCGACAATGCCGACCAACCCATAGACGCTGGCGGCAATGAGCCCCTCGGACAGTTTGCCCGCCGAGGCGTAGGTCGCGAGCACCACGATGAGGGCCATGCTGACCATGCCCGCGGCGGTGACGATAATGGCATTGGGCTTACCCGCGGCGACCAGCGCGCGCAGTTTGCCGGGTGTGGTCAGATCGATGGCGTAGAAGCCGACGAGCATAAGGGCCAAGCCGACAATGGCGTAGAGGATGATGGCTCCGACGCCGGTGCCGAGCGAGTTCCAGTAACCCGATTCGAGGGCAACTGCGGTCATCGTGATCCTTCCGAGGTGAGGTCGCGTGCTGGCTTATTGCGTAATGCGGTGTGGGACAAAGGCGGAGCCATCGTCGGTGATCAATCCCGCGGTCTCGCGGATGCCGAGTCCGGCCGCATTGTCACCGACGATCCAGGCACCCAGAACGGGACGCATATCGTCGAATTCCGGTAGCGGGTCCAGCAATTGGTAGACGAAACCCTCTTCGCCATAGACCCCGCCCGTCGCGGTCTCCAGCCCCGCGCCGACAATGGTCATATTCGCGCCCTCGCGCCCGAGTTTCGGCTTGCGGATGTATTCGGTGAGCTCATTGGGCTGATCGAGGTAGGCGGGCAGCAGATTCGGATGTCCGGGGTACATCTCCCACAACACCGCGAGAATCGCCTTATTGCTGAGCAATGTCTTCCACAGCGGTTCGATCCACATGGTCTGCGGCAGACTCGCGACCACCCGCTTGCCGAAATCGTCGTCGAGCACCCACTCCCACGGATAGAGCTTGAAGATCGCATCGATCGAGCCCTCGGCCAGATCGACGAAACGCTCCAGCTCGCTATCGAATCCGACCTCCTCGATCGGCAGCGCGATGGTGTCGAATCCGGCCTCGGCGGCGGTCTCCTGCATATACGCGGTGGTGACATTGTCCTCGCCGGTGGCATCCGCCCCGGACCAGGTGAAGTGCAGTTGTGACGAGGGCAGGATGTCGCGCAGCTCGGTCCAGCGCTCGACCAGCTTCTCGTGCAGTGAATTCCACTGATCACCATCGGGATACAGCGCGGTCAGCCAGTGCCACTGCACAATTGCGGCCTCGAGCAGTGACGTCGGCGTATCGGCGTTGTACTCCAACAGTTTTGCGGGACGGCGCGCGTCATATCTCAGATCGAAGCGCCCGTAGACATGTGGGTCACTTCGCCGCCATGATTCGGCGATCGGCCCCCAACTCCACTCGGGCAGACCGAAATCCTTGTACCGCTCGGTGAGCACCACCTGCTCGACCGCATTCAGGCACATCGAATGCAGCAATTCGACATCGGCCTCCAGCGCGAGAATCTCCGACATCTCGAATTCGTAGTGCACCGATTCGTCCCAGTACGGCCGGGGCAGACCACTCGCATCCCGTCCCGGTGCGCCGTAGACCAGCCCCTGCCCTTCGATGATCTGCTGCCACCCCGCTCGTGGGGCACTCCGTACTCGCCGCATTACGAACCACCGCCGCCGCTCTTGCTACTGGTGCCGAGGCCGCCGCGGGTAACGGTGCTGCCGCTCTTGGTCGTGATCTGAGCGCCCTTGGGCTGCACCGTGGTTCCGCCCGTCGGCGGTTTGCCGACGGTATTGTTGCCGCCGTAGTAGTAGCGGTATTGGCTGCCGTTGTAGATGAATATCCCGTTGCTGAGCAGGTGCGCGCCGCCCGACCCGGACCCGACGGCGTTCGAGGCCGTCTCGCACTGGTCGTCGGGTGTGACGATCTCCTGACCGTTCTGATCGATCACGGTGCAGTATGCGGTCACCTCGTCGGGCTTGGTCAGCGCGTTGTAGGCGAGGTAGCCACCGCCGACCAATCCCGCGACACCGACGATGGCGACACCGCCGATGAGCACGCGCTTGCGGGTGCGCTTCTTGTGCTCGGCGGCGGCCGCGGCGGCCTGCTGCGCCTCTTCGGCGCGCTTGCGGGCCTTGTCCCGCGCCCGCGCCTCGGCCACCGTCGGCGGACGAGGCTGGGTTACTCCGGGCTCTTGGCGCTGGATGCTGCCCGCTCGCGGCGGTGTTCCGAGCCGACGGGGTTCGGTGCCCGGCGGTACCGGTGCGGGTGTTTCTGATTCGAAGCCTGCGGAGCCGGGAGCTGCCGCGGAGTCGGCTGGACTCGGCTCTGATCCCGCCCCGGTTGATGATGCACCGGCGGCCGGTGCCGAAGGTACGACGCCCGGTGCGGATTCCGGTGCGGCCGACCGCGATCCAGCGGCATCAGCGCCCGGCGCCGAATCGGGCGCACCGGACTGCTCCGCATCGTCTCCCGTACCCGGACCCCCCGTACTCAACGATCACGTCCCTGGGTCGTCGCACCTACCACTAACGCTCCTCGAATCCGGACAAATCGCCCCGCGGGGGTTCCCAGCTTTCCACAACCAGGTCAACCCGACCAGGTGT
Source organism: Nocardia sp. NPDC004278 (assembly GCF_053602975.1). NCBI lineage: Bacteria > Bacillati > Actinomycetota > Actinomycetes > Mycobacteriales > Nocardiaceae > Nocardia > Nocardia sp. NPDC004278. The sequence continues at coordinate 167,780 of NZ_JBSGEQ010000003.1, read as the reverse complement.
ATCACCCGAACGCAAGAGATCCAGCAACATTTCGCATGCGGGTCGCGGCCCCTCCGCCACCACATGCACCCGGCCGTCGCGCGAATTGGTGGCATATCCGACCACACCGAGCGCCAGCGCCCGCGAACGAGTCCACCAGCGGAAGCCAACGCCCTGCACGTAACCGTGCACCCACGCGCTCAGCCGGACCTGTTCCGGGTGCGGCGCCGCCATCACGCCTCGATATCGAAGGTCAGTGTCACCTTGGCACCCGCCTTCAGCGTCCGGCCGACGGTGCAGACCTTGTCGATGGCGCGCTGGACAGTGACCAGCAACCGCTCCCGCGCCTGCTCGTCCAGGTCGCTGAGGTCGAGTTCGAACACCTCGTCGAGCTGCGGGTACACCTCGTTCTCGCGGTCGGCGTCGCCGGAGACGCGGATGGTCGCGTCGAAACTGTCACCCAGCTTGCGCGCGAGCGGGACGTCCGCGCTCAGTCCGGAGCAGCCCGCCAGGGCGATCTTCAGCAGCTCACCCGGGGTGAACGCACCCGGTACGCCCTGCGATGCGATCAATACCTCGGCACCGCGCGAGCTGCGGCCGGTGTACGCCCTGGTCCCGGTGCGCTCGACCCACAGCGTGGTCGGCTCGGTCGCGGCGGGCGCGCTGGTCGGGGTCGCGGATGCGGTGGTCTGGTCAGCCATGGTTTCGATCCTGCCAGTTCCGCCTCTCCGAATATTCAGGCCATACCAGTTGGGTGCCCCTCGAGTCCCGCTCAGGTCCTGCGTCGTGTGCCTGGTCGGGTCTTGGGCGTACCCGACGAGTTACCCATGTTCTTCCGAAATCAGTTGTCATGTCGCTCGCAACAGCTGCCGCTACCGTCGCTATTCCTGGAAGCGGTATCCCATACCCGCCTCGGTCAGCAGATGCTTCGGATTCGACGGATCAACCTCGAGCTTGCGCCGCAACTGCGCGAGATATACCCGCAGATAATGGGTTTCGGTGGCATACGACGGTCCCCACACCTCGCGCAGCAGTTCACGCCGCCCGACCAGCTTGCCCCGATTGCGCACCAGCATCTCGAGCATCCCCCACTCGGTCGGGGTCAGATGCACCGGCTCACCGTTCTTGGTGACCTTCTTCGCGGCGAGGTCGACGGTGAACGAGGAGGTCACCACCACCGGATCGGCGGCATCGGTATCGGTGGCACCGCGCCGGACCGCGGCCCGCAGCCGCGCCAGCAGTTCGTCCATACCGAACGGTTTGGTGACGTAGTCGTCCGCGCCGGCGTCCAGCGCCTCCACCTTGTCGGTCGAATCGGTCCGCGCCGAGAGCACGATCACCGGGGCGGCGGTCCAGCCGCGCAGCCCGGCCAATACCTCGATACCGTCCATATCCGGCAGGCCGAGATCCAAGATGACCACATCGGGATGCTTATCGGCGGCCGCGCGCAGTGCGGCGGCACCGGTGCCCGCGGTGATCACCTCATAGCCGCGCACCGACAGGTTGATGCGCAGGGCGCGCACGATCTGCGGTTCGTCATCGACCACCAGCACCTTGGTCGACGGTGCATCCTGCTTCTTGTCGGTCATCACGACTTCCTGTGCGGTCCGGGGCAGCGGTGCTTCCACATCGGTTGTGATCATCATCGGCCGCTCACTTCGGTTTCGTCGGCAGGCAGGTCCACGATCATGGTCAATCCTCCGCCCGGTGTCGGTTCGGCGTGCACAGTGCCGCCCATCGCCTCGACGAATCCGCGCACCACCGACAGGCCTAGCCCGACTCCGGTGGTGTTGTCGCGATCGCCGAGCCGCTGGAACGGCTCGAACAATTGCTCCTCGGCCCCCGGCGGCACACCGGGGCCGACATCGATCACGGCGATCGACACGCGGTCGCCGTCACGTTCCGCGGTCACCCGCACGGGTGTGTCGCGCGTCGAATGCCGCAGCGCATTATCGATCAAATTGGCGAGCACGCGCTCGAGCAGACCGCTGTCGGCCCGCACCGAGACCTCGCCGACCTCCACCTTCACCCGATCCATGGCCGCCCGCCGCAGCCCGCGCGCGCCCATCCCGACGCTCACCAGGGCCTGGTGCACCACCTCGTCCATATACACCCGACGGAACTGCGGCTGTACGACACCGACCGCCAGGCGCGACGAATCGAGCAGATTGCCGACGAGCGCGGTCAGCTGATCCACCGATTCCTCGATCGTTTCCAGCAATTCGACGGTGTCCTCGGGCGAGAACTCGATGTCGTCGCTGCGCAGGCTGGACACCGCGGCCTTGGCCCCGGCCAGCGGTGTGCGCAGGTCGTGGCTCACCGCGGACAGCAGCGCCCGACGCAACCGGTCGGCCTCGAGCAATGCCGCGGCGGCGCTGGCCTCCTCGGCGAGCCGGGATTGCCGGACCAATCCGGCCGCCTGGTTGGCGACCGCGTTGAGGACCGGTCGGTCGGTTGCGGCCAGTGGGCGTCCTGCCAGCAGCAACCAGCTCGTCGCATCGCCTGCCTGGATGGCGGTCTCGGCCTCCGATGCGCGCTGCGGCGGACTGGTGCCGACCGCGGCGATCACCTCATCGCCGCACAGCATGCTGACCGCGCGCAGACCATAGGTCTCGCGGACCTGTTCCAGCAGATTGGGCAGATCCGCTCCGTGCAACACGGCACCGGCGAACAGTGTCAGCAACTCGGCCTGGTGGGAGGCCCGGCGCGCCTGGCGGGTCTGCTTGGCGGCCACATCCACCAGCGCCGCGACCGCCACCGCCACGATCAGCAACACCACAACCGTGACGAAACTGTCCGGTTCGGCAATCGTGAGGCTGTAGCGCGGCTCGACGAAGAACCAGTTCAACAGCATGCCCGACAGCAACGCCGACAGTGCCGCGGGGACAACGCCACCCAGCAGCGCGACCGCGACGACGCCGATGAAAAACAGCGCGCTGAGACCGCCGAGTTCGAGATAACCGTCGACCAAGGAGCAGATGACCGAGACCAGCATCGGCACCAGGACGGCCGCCAGCCAGGCGCGGATCGGCTGCCGCGGCATCAGCGAGTAGCGGCGCATGCCACGGTGAGCTTCCTCATGCGTGACCATGTGCACGTCGATCTTGCCGGAGGCCTGCACCACCGCGGAGCCGATGCCCTCGTCGAGCATGCGCGCCCAGCGCGAGCGCCGCGACGTGCCGAGCACCAACTGCGTCGCGTTCACCTCGCGGGCGAACTCCAGCAGCGTATTCGGCACATCATCACCGGTGACCGTATGCAGCGACGCGTCCAGACTGGCGGCCAGTTCGCGCAATCGAGCCAGCCGCTCTGCCGACACACCCGCCAGTCCATCGCCGCGCACCACATGCACGAGCATCAGCTCGGCACTGGATTTGGTCGCAATCCGGCTGGCCCGGCGCACCACGGTCTCCGACTCCGGACCGCCGGTCACCGCGACGACGACGCGTTCGCGCGCCTCCCACAGATCCGTGATCTTGTGGTCGGCACGATATTTCGCCAGGGCGGCGTCGACCTGGTCGGCCAGCCATAGCAGCGCCAACTCGCGCAGCGCGGTGAGGTTACCCGGCCGGAAGTAGTTGCGCAGTGCCGCATCGACCCGGTCCGCGGCGTAGACATTGCCGTGGGACAGCCTGCGCCGCAATGCCTCCGGTGTGATGTCGACCAGTTCGACCTGGTCGGCACTGCGCACCACGGCGTCGGGCACCGTCTCCTTCTGCTGGATGCCGGTAATCTGCTCGACGACGTCGTTGAGGCTCTCCAGATGCTGCACATTGACCGTCGAGATCACATCGATCCCCGCGTTCAGCAAATCCTCGACGTCCTGCCAGCGCTTCTCATGTTTGCTGCCGGGCGCATTGGTATGGGCGAGTTCGTCGACCAGCACCACCGTGGGCTGACGCCGCAGCACCGCCGCCACATCGAGTTCGGGCAGCGTGGTGCCGCGGTAGGCCACCATGCGCGGCGGAATCCGCTCGATACCTGCCAACAGCTCGGCGGTCTTGGCCCGACCGTGTGTCTCCACCACCCCAGCTACCACGTCGCGGCCGCGTTCGAGTCGGCGATGGGCCTCGCCCAACATCGCGTAGGTCTTACCGACTCCCGGGGCCGCACCGAGGTAGATGCGCAGTTGGCCGCGTTTCACTCTTTTATCATCGCGCGCCACGGCGTGTCGCCGGAGATCCGTAGCGGGTTTGTCGCGGCAGCGGATTGCCATGCCCGCGCATCGCGCCCCTCCAACACCGTCGACAGCGCGCGGATGGCCAGCGCGCACAGCACAAATCCGATGATCACCGCGACCGCGACAGCCGACATGACGACCCTTTCACCAACCGACAGAACCCCGGCCGCACTGGATTGCTCCGCATGGCCGGACCTTGACTTTCTACTCCCGTATGCCCCCTTCAACTCGATCTTTACGGTGTGTTGACGGCTTGTCGGCCGACCTTGACGGCATCCTTTCAACCGTGCCCGAACGGTTCGCGTAAATGAACCGTCAATGCTCTCCAATCGTCCGCTAAGGACCCGTAAACACACTCGGCACCAGCTCGAATGACCGCTTGACTCACCCTGTCGCGCTCCGTACAGGGAGCGCCATTGGAGGTTGTGTAAATGTCTGTCGTGGTGTTCACGGTGCTCACCGTGGCGATCTTCGCGCTGCTGGGTCTGGTCCAGCGGGGGGTGGAAAAACTGTGATCGCGAACCTGATCGGTTTGATTCTGGCCGTCCTCGTCGCGATCTACATGGTGGCGGCGCTGCTTTTCCCCGAGAGGTTCTAGGTGAACACGACCACAGCGGGGATCGCCTTCCTGGCGGCCCTGATCATCGCGCTCGCCCTGGTTCATGTGCCGCTCGGCGACTACATGTTCCGGGTCTACAGCGCCAAGAAATACGCCCGCGCCGAGCGGGTCATCTACAAGGCCATCGGTGTGCACCCCGAGGTCGAACAGACCTGGGGCGTCTACGCCCGCAGCGTGCTGGCGTTCTCCGCGGTCAGCGTGCTGTTTCTGTTCTTATTCCAGCTGATCCAGGGCAAACTCCCACTGCATCTCAACGATCCGGGCACCGAGATGACCCCGGCGCTGGCGTGGAACACCGCCATCAGCTTCGTCACCAATACGAACTGGCAGAACTACTCCGGTGAGTCGACCCAGGGCCACCTGGTGCAGATGGCCGGGCTCGCGGTGCAGAACTTCGTCTCCGCGGCCGTCGGTATGGCGGTGGCGGTCGCGCTGGTGCGTGGCTTCGCCCGCAGGCACACCGGTGATCTGGGCAACTTCTGGGTGGATCTGGTGCGGGGCACCATTCGCATTCTGCTGCCGATCGCGTTCGTTTTCGCGATCGTGCTCGTCGCCGGTGGCGCGATCCAGAACTTCCACCTGCACGACCAGATCGCTCAGGCGCTCAACGGCACCGAGCAGACGATCACGGGCGGGCCGGTGGCCAGCCAGGAGGTGATCAAGGAACTCGGCACCAACGGCGGTGGCTTCTACAACGCCAACTCCGCACACCCGTTCGAGAACCCGACGACCTGGACCAACTGGGTGGAGATCTTCCTGCTGCTGGTGATCAGCTTCTCGCTGCCACGCACCTTCGGCCGGATGGTCGGCAGCAAGAAGCAGGGCTACGCGATCGTCGCGGTGATGGGCACGATCGCGCTGATCAGCGTGACCCTGCAGAACTTCTTCCAGTTGCAGCACCACGGCACCGTCCCGACCGCGATCGGCGCATCCCTGGAGGGCGTCGAAACCCGTTTCGGCGTTGCGGACTCCGCGACCTTCGCGACCGCGACCACGCTGACCTCGACCGGTGCGGTGGACTCCTTCCACGACTCCTACACCAGCCTCGGCGGCATGATGACCATGTTCAATATGCAGCTGGGTGAGGTCGCACCGGGTGGTACCGGTTCAGGTCTGTACGGCATGCTCATCCTCGCGGTGATCACCGTCTTCGTCGCCGGTCTCATGGTCGGGCGCACCCCGGAATACCTCGGCAAGAAGATCACCCCGCGCGAGATCAAACTCGCCGCTTCCTACTTCCTGATCAGCCCGCTCATCGTGCTCGTCGGCACGGCCGCCGCGATGGCCATGCCCGGACAACGCGCCGGCATGCTCAACTCCGGACCACACGGACTCTCGGAAGTGTTGTACGCCTTCACCTCCGCAGCCAACAACAACGGCTCCGCTTTCGCCGGCTTGAGCGGCAACACCGAGTGGTACAACACCGCCCTGGGCCTGGCCATGGTCTTCGGCCGCTTCCTGCCCATCATCTTCGTACTGGCCCTCGCCGGTTCACTCGCCCAACAGGGACAGACCCCCGAATCGATCGGCACACTGCCGACGCACCGGCCGCAGTTCGTCGGCATGGTCGTCGGCGTCACCGTGATCCTGGTCGCGCTGACCTTCCTGCCCGCACTCGCACTCGGGCCGCTCGCCGAAGGAATCCACTGATATGTCCACTACGGCAACCGAACCGAACACCGCATCGGTCCACAATCGCGAGCGCAAACGTGGCGTCCAGCGGGGCGTGCTCGACCCGAAGATGCTGCTGACGTCCATTCCCGACGCGGTGAAGAAGCTCGATCCGCGCGTCATGTGGCGCAATCCGGTCATGCTCATCGTCGAGATCGGCGCGGTCTGGTCGACCGTGCTCGCGCTGACCAAGCCGACGTTCTTCTCCTGGGCAATCGTCGTATGGCTCTGGCTCACCGTCATCTTCGCCAATCTGGCCGAGGCGGTGGCGGAGGGACGGGGTAAGGCCCAAGCCGATACGCTGCGTAAAGCCAAGACCGACACCATGGCTCGGCGACTGGTCAACTGGTCGCCCGGCGCGCGCATCGTCGAGGAAAGCGTCGGGGCTCCTGCGCTGCAACGCGGCGACTATGTCGTGGTGGAGGCGGGCCAGGTCATTCCGGGTGACGGTGATGTCGTGGACGGCATTGCCTCGGTGGACGAATCGGCCATCACCGGCGAATCCGCACCGGTCATCCGGGAATCCGGTGGTGACCGATCGGCGGTCACCGGCGGCACCACGGTGCTCTCGGACCGGATCGTCGTCAAGATCACCCAGGAGCCGGGTGCGAGCTTCATCGACAAGATGATCGCCCTCGTCGAGGGTGCGTCACGGCAGAAGACGCCGAACGAGATCGCGCTGAACATCCTGCTCGCGGCTTTGACCATCATCTTCGTGTTCGCGGTCACCACCCTGCAGCCGCTGGCGATCTTCGCCAAGTCGAACAACCCAGGGGTGCCCGATACTTCGGCACTGGATGTGCACGGCGTCACCGGAATCGTGATGGTCTCGCTGCTGGTATGTCTGATCCCGACCACCATCGGCGCGCTGCTGTCGGCCATCGGCATCGCCGGTATGGACCGCCTGGTCCAGCGCAACGTGCTCGCCATGTCCGGACGCGCCGTCGAGGCTGCCGGTGACGTGAACACCCTGCTGCTGGACAAAACCGGCACCATCACCCTCGGTAACCGCCAAGCCTCGGAATTCGTACCGATGCCCGGCATCCCGGATGACGAACTGGCCGATGCCGCACAGCTTTCCAGCCTCGCCGACGAAACCCCCGAGGGTCGCTCCATCGTCGTGTACGCGAAACAGGCGTTCAACAAACGTGAGCGCACCCCGGGCGAGCTGACCGGCGCGACCTGGGTGGAATTCACCGCCCAGACCCGCATGTCGGGTGTCGACCTGGCCGACGGTCACCAGCTGCGCAAGGGCGCAGCCAGCGCCGTGACGGAATGGGTTCGCGCGCAAGGCGGGGACGTGCCCAACCAGATCGGCGTGATCGTCGACGGCATCTCCGCCTCGGGCGGTACCCCGCTCGTCGTCGGCGAGGTCAACAACGGCAAAGCCCGGCTGCTCGGCGTCATCCACCTCAAAGACGTAGTGAAGCAGGGCATGCGGGAGCGCTTCGACGAAATGCGCCGCATGGGCATCCGCACGGTGATGATCACCGGTGATAACCCGTTGACCGCCAAGGCGATTGCCGATGAGGCCGGTGTGGACGACTTCCTCGCCGAGGCCACACCGGAGGACAAGCTGGCGCTGATCAAGAAGGAGCAGGACGGCGGTCGGCTGGTCGCCATGACCGGTGACGGCACCAACGACGCCCCCGCACTGGCCCAAGCCGATGTCGGTGTCGCGATGAACACCGGCACCTCCGCAGCCAAAGAGGCCGGAAATATGGTGGATCTGGATTCGGATCCGACCAAGCTCATCGAAATCGTGGAGATCGGCAAACAGCTGCTCATCACCCGCGGTGCGCTGACCACGTTCTCGATCGCCAATGACATCGCCAAGTACTTCGCGATCATTCCCGCGTTGTTCGTGGCGCTGTTCCCGGGCCTCGACCTGCTCAATGTCATGCGTCTGTCGAGCCCGCAATCGGCGATCCTGTCGGCGGTCATCTTCAACGCGCTGGTCATCATCGCGCTGATCCCGCTGGCGCTGCGCGGGGTGAACTACACCCCCACCAACGCCTCGAAACTGTTGACCCGCAACCTGACGATCTACGGCCTCGGCGGCATAGTCGCACCGTTCATCGGCATCAAACTCATCGACCTCGTTGTCCAACTCCTCCCCGGGATGTCCTGATATGCGAATGTCAACTTGGATCCGGCAGCACCTGGCCGCGTTGCGTGCGCTACTGGTACTCACCGCGATCACCGGAATCGCCTACCCCATTGCGGTCTTCGCGGTCGCCCAGATTCCCGGCCTGCACGATAAGGCGGACGGATCGCTGATCACGGTCGACGGCAAGGTCGTCGGCTCCAGCCTGATCGGGCAGTCGTTCACCGATAAAGACGGCAACGCGCTGGCGCAGTACTTCCAGAGCCGCCCGTCGGCCGCGGGTGACGGCTACGACCCCCTCTCGACCGCGGCGAGCAACCTCGGCCCGGAGAGCATCGTGGACACCCTCGACGCGGATCCGGCGAACGTGAAGTTGAGCCTGCTCTCTACCGTGTGCTCGCGCAGCAAGGCGATCGGCGACCGTGAGGGGGTCGACGGCAGCCGTCCGTTCTGCACCAATGACGGTGTCGGCGCGGTGCTCTCGGTGATCGGACCACGCGACGCCGACGGCGAGGTGTCGCATCCGGTGCAGGTCGTCAGCGTCAACGAGGCGTGCCCGACGACACCGTTCCTCGACACCTACAAAGGTGTCAAGGTCGAATGCGCCAAACCAGGCGAGGACTACACCATCGGCCGGATCGTCCCGATCTACGGCGACGCCTCGACCGACACCCCTGTCCCCACCGATGCCGTTACCGCGAGTGGTAGTGGCCTCGACCCGCACATCTCGCCGGAGTACGCCGCCATCCAGGTGACGCGAATCACCAAGGCCCGCAACATCTCCGCAGATCAGGTACGCGCACTAATCGATGCGCATACCGACGGCCGAACCCTCGGCTTCCTCGGTGAACCACGCGTCAACGTGGTCGAACTGAATATCGACCTCGACAGCAAGTACCCGTTCCACGGGTAGGCCCAACGTCGGCACGAGCGCCCATTCCCGAACGGAATCCACTGGATCACACCGGGAATGGGCGCTTCGCGCATTCCGTCAGCTGTCCTCGACGCAACCGAAACAAAACGCCGCGGCGGCGAGATACTGACGGCATTCCGGGCCGTGCCCCGCGTGTGTACTACAGATGAACCGCGCCCGGTCCAGATCCAGATCCATGATGGGCTCCGCGCTGCAATCACGGTGCTGTGTGATCCACAGATCCCTGATATCCAGTGATGTCTGCATCGTGCACCTCCAGCCTGCGAGTATCAGTGGAGAAGCATGGCAATTACATGGCTGGCATACCCGATCCCGCGCGATTCATCCACATCAGGTGATCAACTGCCAGTCATCGGGCACGCGCGCGGCAGTGATCTGATCACCCTCCGCGACCAGATCGACCGTCACCGAATCCAACTTCAGATCGCTCAGCGCGACCCTGCCCCATACCGATGGCAGCTGCGGATGCACGGTAAGCGTGCGGGCGGGTACGTCGGGATCCAAGCCGAAGAAGGCACGCACCAGCAGCAGCGGAGCCGCACTCGCCCAGGCCTGCGGTGAGCAGGAGGTCGGATACGGGACCGGAACCGCGAACTGGTCGCGCGGAAATCCGCAGAACAGCTCGGGTAGTCGACCGCCGAAAGACGCCGCCGCATCGAGTAATCCGCAAGCGAGCCGGGTGGCGAGCTCGACCGCGCCCGGTATGTGCCGGTAGCGCAGCAGACCCGCAACGGCGATCGCGGTGTCATGCGGCCACACCGAGCCGCAGTGATAGCTCATCGGGTTGTAGGCGCCCATCGTCGAGGCGAGCGTGCGCAGCCCGAAGCCGGTGTCCATCTCCGGGCCCGCCAGCCGCTCGATGAGTTGGGCGGCATGCTCGTCACTGGCGATGCCGGTCCAGAGACATTGCGCCGCATTGCTGGTCAGGGCGTCGACGTGCTGTTTGCGGCCGTCCAGCGCGACCGCGTACCACCCTCGGCCCGGCAGCCAGAACTGTTCGGCGAATTTGCCGCGCAGTTCGGCGGCGCGCTCGCGCAACCGAGTCGCAGCACTGAGGTCGCCGAATGCCTCGGCCAACTCCGCGCGGGCCTGCAATGCGGCATATGCATAACCTTGCACCTCACACAGCGCGATCGGCGCCTCCGCGAGATGTCCTGCGGCATCGTTGATTCCGTCGAAACTATCCTTCCAACCCTGATTGGCCAGGCCGCGGTCGGTGGCGCGACGGTATTCGATGAAGCCGTCGCCGTCGCGGTCGCCGAATTCGGTGATCCACTGCACCCCGGCGTCGGCAGCGGGCAGCAGCGCCTTGATCACCTCCGGATCCGCACCCCACCGATGACATTCCGCCAGCAGCATCACGAAAAGTGGGGTGGCGTCGGCGGTTCCGTAGTAGGTACTGCCGCCGAGCACATGCCCGCTGGCCGGGCCGCGGCGCATTTCGTGCATGATCCGTCCCGGCTCCTCCTCGGTGAGCGGATCGACGCTCTGACCTTGCAGTTCGGCCAACTGCTGCAGTGTGCCCAGCGCGAGATCCACTTCCAACGGCAGCGCCATCCACGCGGTGAGCAGACTGTCCCGACCGAACAGGGTCATGAACCACGGCGCACCCGCCGCAACGAATGGACGGCTCTCGCCGCTTTCGTCGTGGATCTGCAAGGCGCCCAGGTCACTTTCCGAACGCCGCAACACCTGAGTGAGCACCGGATCCACCGCGGTGATCTTCGTCGCGGTATGCCGCCAGGCCGCCATCTTCCGGCTCGGCGCACTGAGACCATGGTGCTCCCCCGGCGCCAATGGCGCCTGCACCCGCTGATTGCCAACCGTCGGCTGGGCCACGATTTCGGTCTGCCAGGTTTCGCCTGGCGGCACGACAACCCGCCAGATCAGCGTTCCGGGCAGGAATACGGGCTCGACGGTCGCCGAGACCGAGAGCCCGCGGGTCCGATCGGCGCGGTCGTGCAGCAGCAATTCCCCTTCGGCCACCGTGACCTCGGCCCGACCGTGCGCGGCGCGGCCTTCCTTGACCGCGAACAGGTCGATGAAATCGGCGTCGACATGCAGTTCCAAGGCGACCGCGGTGGCCTCCCTGCCCATATTCTGCAGGCTCAGCACCTCGTGCATGCCGTCGGCGACGAGACGTTCGCGCACCACCAGCAGTGTGCTGTCGGCCATTCCCGCCTGCGGCGGTCGGCGCAGCACAAATCTGGCGGCGAACGCCTCAGGGCTCAGCACCGACAGCGATTCGGCGGGTTTGCCGTCCACCAGCAACTCCCAGCGGGAGATGACGCGGGTGTCCCGGAAAAACAGCCCGTGTGGTCGCCCCGGTTCGACATCGCCGAGCCGGTCCGACAGACAGAAGGTGCCGCCCTCGACCAAGGTCACCGACCCCCCGCAGCCGCCGAATCCCGATGGCTCACCGGCATTCAGCGGCGCGGGACTCGGCGTACTGCCGACTTCTGCGGTCATACTCGTTCGCTCGCGGGAATCCGGACCGGCATCGTCTCCCCGAGCAATCGTGCCGCACGAGTCTGTCGCCGCGAACGCAAGAGCCGGTGATAGACCTGCTCATAGCCGCGGCCCAGCGGACCAGCGCCGAAGTTCGCCTCGACGTGCGCGCGGCACACTGCCGGATCCACATCGCGCACTTCCTCTATCGCGGCGGGCAATTCGGCGGGATCATCGCAGATCCGGCCCGTGACACCGTCGATGACGACCTCCTCGACCGCGCCACCGCGCAACGCGACCACCGGCGTGCCACAGACCATCGCTTCGATCATCACCATGCCGAACGGTTCCTCCCACCTGATGGGGAACAGCAGGCAGCGCGCATTCGCGAGCAGTTTGCGCTTGGCCGTTGCGTCGGCCATGCCGAACAGATGATCTCGTTCGGTCAGCAGCGGGCGCACCTCTTTCTCGAAAAACGCCTGCTCGGGCGGTTCACTGCACTTGCCAGCGAGCACCAGCGGAATACCGGCCTCGTGCGCGGCCTGCAACGCCAAATGCGGCCCCTTGGCCTCGGTGAAGCGCCCGAGGAATAGTGCGTAGTCGCCCTTCTCCACTTGGAACGGCCACTGATCGACATGCAGGGCGTTGTGTACGCGACCGACCCAGTTCAGATCCGGAGCCAACTCGCGCTGCCGGTCGCTGATGGCCACCAGCGACACTTCCTGGCCCAATTCGCGGTAGTACCGGCGGGAATCGCCCTCGTCGACCGGCCCGTGCACGGTCACCACGGTGGGGAGGCCGAGGCCCATATAGGCCGGGGCATTCAGCGGTCCGGCAAAGGTGTGGTCGTGCACCAGATCCACCCCGGAGGTGCTCGCGATCTGCTCGATCGCCCTTCGCACCTTCAATGCGTGGACGACTTCGGGGAACGGCTCGCCGAGCCGTTCGGGCAATGCGCGATCCCAGACCGGGATGAATTTAGCCTTGGTACCGGGTTCACCGGCACCGAACAAGGTCACGTCGTGGCCGCGGGCAACCAGTGCATCGACCAAATCGGCGACAACCGCCTCGACGCCCCCATAGGCCTTCGGCGGTACGTCGAAGTAGGGCGGAACAACCATGGCAATGCGGAATCGTTCACCAACGTGCTCAGTGGACAGCAGATCCGAAGAGGCAATGGGCGCCGCAAGCGGCGCGAATAAGCCTGCGCTCATGACCATCCTTCCAGGGACAACCTTGGGCACATCCACCCAGCGACTCGGTGCGCTGGGCGCCGAACAAGCTGGCCGCCGCGGCGGAGGTGGAGACAGAGCCTGCACCGCCGTCCATCAGGGCTCGGTTGGCCTGGTCACGCCGATCGGCGTGAACAGGGGGGCCGCACCAAGACGTACCTCATCGCGACCCATTCAAACCAGGCAGTTTGTCCGAAATCTTACATAGTGAGATTTCAGACCGCGCTGACCGCCCTCGAAATCAAGGGGCCTTGCACGGTCTTGACATATATCGAAATGGTAGTGACGCCGGCGGCGGCTGGTCAGCGCGCAACCGTATCCGCGATGCCACGCCGGACCTCGCCGGGACTGTGCTCGACGCGCGGCACGGCTCGGGCGGCCGAGGAACGAAGTTGCCAAGGCACACTGGTCACCATCACCCCCGGCTCGAAGAGCAGGCGGGCCTTCAGCCGCAGTGAGCTCTGGTTGTGCAGCAGGTTCTCCCACCAGTGCCCGACCACGTACTCGGGGATGAAGATGCTGATCACATCGCGCGGCTGGGATTTGCGCATCCGCTTGATGTAATCGATGACCGGACGGGTGATTTCGCGGTAGGGCGATTCGATCACCTTGAGCGGTATGGCGACATCGTGGCGTTCCCAATCCTGGTGCAGCTGACGGGTATCGGCGTCATCGACATTGACGGTGATCGCCGTGATGGTGTCCGGCCTGGTGGCACGGGCGAACTGAACGGCGCGCCGAGTTGCCTTGTGCCAGCCCGATACCAGCACCAGGGCATGTACCCGGGCAGGCAGGGTCTCCGACTCGTCATCGACATCGAGTTCGGCACGCACGGCGGTGTAGTGACGGTGGATCAGATACATCAGCACCACCAGGATCGGCATCGCGAAGACGACCAGATACGCGCCGTGGGAAAACTTGGTGATCATGACGACGACCAGAACGACGCCGGTGAAGCAGGCGCCGAACGCGTTGATCAGGCGCCCCCGATGGATGCGCAACTTCTCCGATGATGTTGTCGCGGTGGCCAGTTCGCGGTTCCAGTGCCGAACCATACCGGCCTGGCACAGGGTGAACGAGGTGAATACGCCGACGATATAGAGCTGGATCAGGCGCGTCGCCGAACCGTCGAAGGCGTAGATGAGCACGCCCGCGATGACCGCGAGCAGGATGATGCCATTGGAGAAGGCCAGCCGGTCGCCGCGGGTGTGCAACTGCCGCGGCATGTACCTGTGTTGCGCCAGAATCGAATTCAGCAGCGGAAAGCCGTTGTAGGCGGTGTTCGCCGCGAGGATCAGGATCAGCGCGGTCGTCACCATGAGGAAGTAGAACGGAATACTGTTGCCGCCGAAGACCGCGGCGGCGATCTGTGCGATCACGGTGCGTTGCGGATCGGCATTGCAGTCGCCCGGAAATCCGATGAGATCGCAGGTGTTCTCGGTGACCCTGGTGTGGGTGATCATCGCGAGCGCGGTGACACCGCCGAACATGGCGATCGAGATGACACCCATCGCCGTCATCGTGCGGGCGGCATTGAGCGCCTTGGGCTTACGGAATGCGGGTACCCCATTGGAGATGGCCTCCGCGCCGGTCAGCGCGGTACAGCCGGACGAAAAGGCACGCAGGACAAGGAAGGCCAACCCGGCCGCGCCGAGTCCGAACTGTTCGGCATGGATTTCGTAGTGTGCGCTCTCGGCGACCGGCGCGTGCCCCAGCGCGGTCCGGCCGAGTCCGACGACAACCATGACCATTACCCCGACCACAAACGCATAGGTCGGCACCGCGAACGCCCGCCCGGATTCCCGCACGCCACGCAGATTCATTGCGGTCAGGAAGGCAATGAATCCGATATTGATCGCGACCCGGTGCGCATTCAGATCGGGCACCGCGGAGATGATGTTGTCCACTCCAGCGGCGACCGAGACCGCCACCGTCATCACATAGTCGACGAGCAGCGCCGCCGCGACCACCAGGCCCGGCACCGCGCCCAGATTCTTGGCGACCACCTCATAGGAACCACCGCCGGACGGATAAGCCTGCACCACCTGCCGATAGGACAGCACGACGACGGCCAGCAGCACGATCACCGCACCGGCGACCCACGGCGCCAAATGCAGATAGGCCAGCCCGCCGAGGGTGAGAATGAGCAGGATTTCCTGTGTCGCATATGCCACCGAGGACAGCGGGTCGCTGGCGAAGATCGGCAGCGCAAGTCGCTTCGGCAAAAGCGTTTCACCGAGCCTGTCACTCCGGAACGGTCGCCCCAGAACGAGACGTTTGACGAGGTCGATCGGTGAAGCCACGATGGGCCAGCCTAAGGCCGCAGGATAGGTACGACCGTGCCAGCAGCCGTATTGATTTCGTAAAAATCGGTACGGCGCCCCACAAAGATCTCCTCAGGAACGCCCGCGTCCAGGGCCGCGCGACTCGATCGATAGTCGCTCTACCATGCGCGGTATACGCATACATATAATATAGCCATGTTCGATCCGATCAGCCTCGCCGTCGGGGCCGCAATCGCCGGTGTCGGCTGGGCGGCCGGGCGCTTCGGGCGGCGCACGCCCGCCGAACCTGTCAAAGCGCGCTGCGGCTGCGGCCACGACCTCGCGCTACATGATCCAGAGGCGGGCGTCTGTCACGTCGAGACAAGTCGAAAGACCGGATACGGCATGCGTGCATGGGTTCGATGCGGTTGCCGCCGCTACACGGGTCCGATACCGGTCGAGGAATTCTTCAGTCGACCGATCATGCCGTCGACCGACTGATCAGGCATCGATCACCACCTTGCCGGTGGCCTCCGGTGCGATGAAGCCGAGCAGGTGCTCCGCCTCGGCACGTACGGCGTCCTCGTCCGCCGCCGAGAGCGGATGCCATGGCTGGATGCGCACGGTATCGCCGACCAGCGACCAGCGACCGTGCACGAATCCGTCGACCAGATACATCGGCACACCGGCCGAGGCCACCTTGGCGATCCGGTTACGATCCTCGTCATCGATCACCCTGCGGCGGTCCTTGTGGCCGAGCAGCGCGTTATCGAAGGCGGGCAGAAAGCGCACGGGCACTTCGAGATTCGCGTCCGCCAGCGGTGCATCGGGCAGGTCGAAGAGCTCCTTGCCGAACTCATCGCGGAAGACGCGCAGGCGCGGACGCAGGCCGTCCATCACCGCGGCCAGTTTGGTGACACCGGCCCATGCCTGCACATCGGCCACGCTCGCCGGACCGAAGGCCGCCAGATAACGCAGGATCAGCGTCTCGGGTTGTGCCTCGGCCATGGGTGCGCCGATCCACTCCTCGGCGATATTGATCGTGACGGACCGATTGCGCCACGCACCCCACGCCCCGGTGTCCGGACCGTGCACCACCGGAACCAGCACCTCCACCGACTCCGCCAGCCGGCGGGTGTGGCGATCCGGAAAGCGTTCGGCGAGTAGCCTGCCCAGCTGCGCACGCGACATTTCCCGACCGGACAACAGCTCGCGGCCAGCCGCGGCGAGCTCGTCGAGATCGATGCCCTCGATCTCGGCGCGGTAGTACGGCGCCTGCAGCGCCGCATGCACCACCGGCCGCACGGTCGGGCGCAACCAGCGAAAGTCCTCGGCGTCGGCCAGATGGACGGTGCGACGGATCATGGTGGAGCGCACCAGCCTTCGATCCCGCAGCAGTGCGGCGAGATCCTCGTGCCGGAACCCGTTCAGCCGCGCCCACAACCCGACATACGGCCAGTTCGGCTCCTGCCCCTGCACAGCGACCAGATGCCGGACGAGTTCGAACGGGTTCAACTCGACCCGTTCCACCAGCATCTGGCGCACCAGCAGGGTGCGGTTGAGCTGTCGCAGCGATAATTCCGTCACGGCGCCCATTCTGTCCTAGGCGTAGCGATCGTTTGCGGGGCGCTCGAAAAGGCCAGCCGCCGACATTGATCAGACCGCGGCGGGCTGCATGCGCAGCGGCACGCCGATCCGGTTCCACAGGTTGATCATCGCGGTGACCGCGACCAGACCGGCCCGCGCGCCCTCATCGAAGTTCTTCTCGACCTCGGCCCAGATCTCATCGCCGACACCGTGCTCGCCGAGCTTGGTGACCGCTTCCGCATAGGCGAGCGCGGCCCGTTCGGCCTCGGTGAATTTCACCGACTCCCGCCAGGCGTTGAGGTAATAGATCCGCTGTTCGGTCTCCCCTGACATCCGCGCGTCGGTGGTGTGCATATCGATACAGAACAGGCAGCCGTTGATCTGGGAGACACGAATCTTGACCAGTTCCCGCACGACCGGGTCCAGCGGTCCGCGGCGGATGGCTTGTTCGGCGGCGAACCAGGCCTGATAGATCTCGGGTGCCACCTCGGCGAGCTGCATGCGTGACATAGGTCGTCCTCTCTCGATATCGCTTACCCGAGTTAGACGGGACGGCCGCCGAATCTGTGACAACGTCACGAAGTCGGTAGACAGCGACCGCGATCCGGCAGCTCACCGCACGGCTCATTGCCGTGCTCGCGCAGCACATCCTTACCCGTGAGATCGGTCAGGAAGTGCAGGAAGCTCGCGCCGAGCGAATCGCCAGGGAGTTCGCCGTAGCTGTAGGCGTATTCGACGCCCCAGAACGGATAGGTGCGGTTGACGGCGGCGGCACGGTCGGCGGTTACGCCGCCGATGGCCAGCGTCTTGGCACCGGACTTCACCGCCTCGGAGAACTCGCTGTAGCCGATGGCGCCCGGAATCTCGCTCACCGCCTTCTGCATATCCTTGGTGACCTGCACATCGCAATATTTGGCCGCCGAGGGCACCGAATCCTTGATCGCGACACAGCTCACATGCGGGCGATCGGGCTGCGGACCGCCGAGTATCCGGCGCTCCAACGTATTTCGGGTGCCGGATCCCGGTATCCGATTGACCAGCACAACGGGCAGATCGGGACCGCCGAGTTCGCGCCAGTTGGTGATCCGGCCCTGATACAGATCCTGGATCTGCGCCACGGTCAGATCGGTGATGCCGACATCCTTGTGCACGATCACGGTGAACAGCGACAACGCGAGCGGACGGTCCAGCAACGGTTGATAGCCATCACCCTTCGGGCCGTCGCTGATCGTCAGCAGATCGGGATCGTCCTTACCCGCTTCGGCGAGGCGGTCCAGACCGCGTTCGGTGCCCTCGAATCCAAAGGCGAATTCCGCTCCGGTGCAGCGCTTCCCGTACTGGGCCGCCGCATCTCGAATAACGGGCTCGAACGCCGACGAACCGACCAGCGTGAGTTTGCCAGCGGCACAATCCAATGGCGTCGGGTCGGGCTCCACCGCGGATACGACCAGCTGGACGCCTATCACCGCGACCAGGAAGGCGACGAGCGCCACCATTACTCGCGAAATACCGGTGCGACTCTGGGTTTCGATGATTCGCCCACCCCTGATGCCACCGCG
Source organism: Nocardia sp. NPDC004278 (assembly GCF_053602975.1). NCBI lineage: Bacteria > Bacillati > Actinomycetota > Actinomycetes > Mycobacteriales > Nocardiaceae > Nocardia > Nocardia sp. NPDC004278. The sequence continues at coordinate 149,200 of NZ_JBSGEQ010000003.1, read as the reverse complement.
CAGCACCGGTGTCGGATACTCCCCTGTGCCCTCCGAGCGCTGCAGAATCGCCAGGATCTTGTAGTGATCGGCGCGATTCAGCAGCACTCTCGGCAGATCAATGACACCGATATGCCCGGCCGTATCCTCGCGGACCGCGATGCCCGAATCCCGGTCCAGCGAATCGGCCAGCCCCGGATGGCTGAGCTCGGTCACCGCCATACCGATTACCCGGCGCTGCGGAAAGTTCAGATGTAGGCCGACCCGGCCCGCCTCGGGCGCCTGGTAGTCGTGCGTGTCGATCGGTGTCGCACCGCTGTTTTCGATGCGGACCAGCACTACCGACAGATCCTTCAGCGGCGGACTCACCCCATCGTGTTCCGGACGCAACTGGGGCAATACACCTGGAAAGACCGATTCGATCTCACCGGTGACCGGCGTATCCATCTGCACGCGATAGCCGAGTTCCTTGCGTCCGACGAATACGAACTCCCAGAGGAATGCGATGATCGGCACCACGATACCGATGAGCGCAAGGACGATTTCGATCGGAAATCCGCCCACCAGTGCAGCCACCCCCAAGAGATCTATGTGCCAACCATTTTCGGGCGTCATCCGGCCTGATCCCGAATCCCGCACGATTGTTCGGCAACAGTTAACCCGGCGTCCAACCCGGCCGTGCGATCAGGTGTGCGTTACTGCGATGCGCCGGTCGCGGTCGATCTGCCCACCCCGACGGCCATCGCGATCAAACCACGTCCGCGGTCGCCGACTCCGTCCATGCCAGCAGCTTGTCCACCGGCCAGGTATTGATAACCCGTTCCGCCGCAACACCATTCGCGACGGCGCGCTCGCAGCCGTAGCCCTGCCAATCCAATTGGCCCGGGGCATGCGCATCGGTGTCGATCGAGAAGTAACACCCCATCTCATCGGCCAGCCGCAGCAGCCGAGAGGGCGGGTCGAGACGTTCGGGACGGCTGTTGATCTCCACGGCCGTGCCGTAACTCCGGCATGCCTCGAAGACCAGCTCGGCATCGAAAGTCGACTCTGGCCGAGTACCCCGCTCGCCGGTGATCAATCGGCCGGTGCAATGCCCGAGCACATCCACATTCGGATTCGCGACCGCGTACACCATTCGCTTGGTCATGGTCTCGCTTTCGGCGCGCAGATGCGAATGTACGCTCGCGACGACGATATCCAGCTCGGCGAGCAGATCGGCCTGCTGATCCAGGGTCCCGTCATCGAGGATGTCCACCTCGATCCCGGTGAGGATTCGAAACGGCGCCATCCGCTCGTTGAGCTCCGCGACCACATCCAGCTGCCGCCGCAGTCGGTCGGCGGAAAGTCCGTTCGCGACGGTCAGCCGCGGCGAATGATCGGTCAGTGCGCAGTATTCGTGACCGAGCGCGGCGGCGACACCCATCATCTCCGCGATCGGACTGCCGCCATCGGACCAATCGGAATGCGTATGCAGATCACCGCGCAACTGAGCCCGCAGCGGCTTACCGGGTGTGCCGATCGGCTGCGCGGCCTGGCGCAATTCGCTCAAATATGCTGGTACCGCACCGGAATACGCCTGTTCGATGACGGCGGCGGTCTTCGGTCCGATGCCCGCGAGCTCGCGCCAGCTGCGCGCCGCACGATGGGTCGCGAGCTCGTCGTCCGGCATCCCCGCCACGATATCGGCGGCTCGCCGGTAGGCCTTCACCCGATGTGATTGCGCCCGTCCACGTTCGAGCCAGAAACCGATCTCGCGCAGCGCCTCCACCGGACCCGGACCATTGCCCGGATCCGGTACGGCGACCGAATCATCTTGCACCACAGCAGCTATCGAATCCTGCTGTACTTGATGAAGGCCACCCCGTCCTCGAATACCCGGCTGGTGATCACCCGGAACCTGGCCGCGTCCGGCAGTCGCGACCCGGAACCGAACAGTGAACGGCCACGGCCGAGTACGACCGGATACAGCTTCAGGAAGATCTGATCGATCTCCGGCAGCAACACCTGCGCCAGTTCCCCGCCGCCGCACAGCCAGATCCCGAGTCCGTTTTCCCGCTTCAGCTCTTGCACTTTCGCCAGCGGATCGGCCGAGATCAGCTCGACCGAAGGATCCGGGCTCTCCGGCAACGTCGTCGATACGACGAACTGCCGCAGATGCGCATACGGGCTCGAGGTTCCGGTGCGAACACCGAAGTCGTGGGTCTTGCGACCCATCAGCACGGTGTCGAAGTAACGGTTGCGCTTATCGATGCCGAGGGCCTCTCGCACCTTCGTCGGCAGGGTCTCGGGGTACTGCGCGGTGATCGCCGGGCCGTGATCGCCACCGACCGGAAAGAAGTCGACCGACCCCTCCTCGGTGGCGATGAACCCATCGATTGTCGAGGCGACGTAGTAGGTGAGTTTGCGCATTTGTCCTTCCTCCACGGCCGGTCTGGTTTCCGAACCGCCTAGAAGAACGGTAGCTCGCTAATGCGACCGGCGGCGGGCCTTCGGCTGGCAGCGCGGGCAGGAGTAGGAAGAACGATTCATGAACTTCTCGCGCAGGATGGGCGCACCGCAGCGACGGCAGGGTTCGTCTTCGCGGCCGTAGACCGCGAGCGCGCGTTCGAAGTAACCCGATTGGCCGTTGACATCGACATATAGCGCGTCGAAGGAGGTGCCACCGGCGGCAAGCGCCTCCCCCATCACGGCGCCGACCTCGGCGAGCAGGGTGCGCACGGCGGGTCTGGTCAAGCCGGACGCCAGCCGATTGCCATGGATTTTCGCGCGCCACAGCGATTCGTCGGCGTAGATATTGCCGACCCCGGAGATCACCGTCTGATCGAGCAGAACGCGTTTGATCTCGGTCTGTTTGGCGCGCAGCGCGGCCACCACGACTTCGGGGTCATAGCGCGGATCGAGCGGATCCCGCGCGATATGTGCGACGGGCTCGGGCACCGAGGTGCCGTCCACCTCGACCAACGGCGCGAGCGCCCACCCGCCGAAGGTGCGCTGGTCGACGAAGCGCAGCTGGCTGCCGTCGTCGAGGGTCGCCAGGATATGCGCGTGCTTCTCCACGGGGGCATCGGCAGGTTGCACCAGCATCTGCCCGCTCATTCCGAGATGGACCACCAGCGAGGTATCGGGTTCATCGAAGGTGAGCCACAGGTACTTGCCGCGACGTTCGGCAGCCGCGACCCGCAGACCCTTCATCCGAGCCGTCAGATCGTCGGCGCCTTCCAGATGGCGGCGCACCGACCTGGGGTGGGTCACCGTGACAGATTCGATGACCCGCCCGACGACATGTTCGGCGAGTCCGCGCCGAACGACCTCGACCTCGGGAAGTTCGGGCACGTCAGACTTCGTCGGTCAGCGACTGATAGGCGGCGCCCGCGGCCTTCTGCTCGGCTTCCTTCTTGGAGCGGCCGACGCCCTGACCGTACGGACGACCGCCGATCACGGTGGTCGCGGTGAATTCCTTGTCGTGGTCGGGACCTGTCGAGGTGATCTCGTAGCTGGGCACACCGAGACCGCGCTCGGCGGTGAGCTCCTGCAGACTGGTCTTCCAGTCGAGCCCCGCGCCCATTCTCGGGCCGCGCTCGAGCAGGTCGGCGAACAGCCGCAGCACCACCTCACGCGCGACATCGATACCGTGCTCGAGATGCACCGCACCGAGCAGTGACTCCATGCCATCGGCGAGAATGCTCGGCTTGTCCCGGCCGCCGGTGAGCTCTTCGCCCTTACCGAGCAGCAGGTGCACGCCGAGCCCGCCTGCACCGAGCCCGCGCGCCACCTCGGCGAGCGCGTGCATATTCACCACGCTCGCCCGCAGCTTGGCCAGTTCGCCCTCGGACTTGTCCGGGTGCTCGTGGTACAGCCGCTCGGTAATGCTCAGGCCGAGGACCGAGTCGCCGAGGAATTCCAGACGCTCGTTGGTCGGCAGCCCGCCGTTCTCATATGCGTACGACCGGTGCGTCAGCGCCAGCCGCAGCAGATCGGCCGACACGTCGACGCCGAGCGCCGCGAGTAGGCTCGCATGTTCACTGGACGGGCCGGGTTCGTCCTTGCTGGCGGTCACGTCGATACGACAGGTCGAACGATCAGACAGCAGCGGTAACCTGGCGGCCCTTGTAGGTGCCGCAGGAGGGGCACGCGATATGCGGCAGGGTCTTCTCGCCGCAGGCGCGGTTCGGGCACGTGATCAGGGTCGGCGCGGTGGCCTTCCACTGGCTGCGCCGCGACCTGGTGTTGGAACGGGACATCCGGCGCTTGGGAACGGCCACGACTACTTCTCCTCTTGTCCTATTGCTCGCCAGTTAGGCAGCACGGTCTTACTGGTCTGGTCTAAACGTCTGGGTCGGCACCCGCATCGGGGCTGCCATTGCCGGGCGACTCGGTGGCGAACTTCGCCAACCCGGCCCAGCGAGGGTCAAGTATCTCATGCCGGTGGTCCGAACCCGCAATCGCCATCCGGACACCGCATTCCGGACACAGACCCGCGCAGTCCGGAGTGCACAGCGGCTGCAGCGGCAGCTCCAGGCCGATCTGGTCCGTGATCACCAGTTCCAGGTCGATCTTGTCGTCCACCAGGCGGTAGATCTCGTCGTCCTCGGTGGTCTGCTCGGTGGTGCTGTCCGGATAGGCGAACAGTTCCGTGAGGTGAATGTCCACCGTGCCGGTGAACGGTTCGAGGCAGCGCGAACACTCCCCCGCCGTCGGCGCGGTGACCGTCCCGGTGACGAGCACACCCTCGGACACCGCCTGCAACCGCAGATCGAGATCCACCTCGGCGCCCGCCGGAATGGCGATCAGATCCAGCCCGATCCGCTCGTCGGTGGTGACCACGCGATGCAGCTCTTTCATCGTGCCGGGGCGACGGCCCAGGCTGATGACATCCAGCACGAAACCCGCGTCCGGCGTGCGGCGCGAGGCCGTACGAGGACGCGATGCGGAACCGGAACCGGCGGACATCACGAACTCACTTCACATTCGAGGGGAAATGGGCAACCACTCAACAATACGCGAGAGCACGGTGTACGCCCAAACCGACTGAAACATGCCGAATCGGTGCGGAATATCAGCGGCGATAGTCGGCCGCGTAATCCGGAGCGCCCGCACCGGAACGCAGTTGGTGACGCCCGCCGCGGACGGTCCGCAGGGTGGCGTTGAGGTTCTCTTCGAAGTCGGCGAGCCTGCTGTCGACATAGTGGTCGCACTCGTCGCGCATCCGTTCGACCTCTTCATGTGCGCCGTCGATGAGCCGGGCCGATTCGGCGTGCGCGGCGCGCACCACCTCGGTCTGCGTGACCAGGCGATCGCGCTCGGCCTCACCCTCGGCGACCGAGCGGCCATAGGAGGCCTTGCCCGCCTCGATCATCCGCTCGGATTCCACGCGCGCCCGGCCGGTGACGGCCTCGAATTCGGCATTGCCGTCGGCGACGACGCGGTCGGCCTCGGCCTGGGCGGTGTTGACGAGATGATCGGCGTGCGCGCTGGCCTCGGCCACCATCCGGTCGGCGTGCGCCTTGGCGTCGGCGAGGATCCGGTCGGCCTCCTCGCGGGCCGATCCGATGGTCTGCTCGGCCTGTTCGTTCGCGGTCGTCACCGTCGTCTCGGCGGCGGAACGGGCATCGGAGACGATCTTGTCGCGATGGTCGAGCACATCCTGGGCGTCGTCGAGTTCGCCTGGCAGCGCATCGCGCACATCGTCGAGCAGTTCGAGCACATCGCCGCGCGGGACGATGCAGCTGCGGGTCGGCGGGATGCCGCGTGCTTCCTCGACAATGGCGACCAGCTCGTCGAGTGCTTCGAATACGCGATACATGCTCTTACCCCACTCTCCTGCAGACCTACGGCGAAATTTCCGCCGAAGCCCAGTGTGCCCCTCGTCACGGCTCGTGCCGAGTCACCCATCGGTGTGTCGTGCGGGTGTCTCGTACGCCACAAAAACAAGTGGAGGATACGTCTCCACTTGGTGTTACATTTATCCAGAAGGTCCGAACAAGATCTTCTTAAGTGGATCGCAGGCCCCGACCGGGACTGTGGAGATAGAGGAGGCCAACCGGGCGGATTCCTTCACCCGACGATTGACTAGTTCCGATTGTTCAGTACATACTGAACACGCAATACGTGAGGAACCTCTCGAGAGTCGGCGGAAGGATGCGATGACCATCGCGGTTATCCGTACCGAAGGCTCGTGTGGGATCGGAAAGACAATGACCGTACTGGAACTACCGCGGACGGCGGCACTGCCGACGAGTAGTTTGTATACGCCGTGGGCGGGGCCGTACCCGGTCCTGCGTATTGCGACGGCGTATCGGTTCGCCCAGCTCATGCAGTACCTGCGCGGCGATCGGGCGCTGGCCCAGTTGATCCGCTTCGCCCTGGTCGGCGGTTCCAGCAACGTTGCCTATGTGCTGTTGTTCTTCGCGATGCACGGCGTCGGCCCACTGGTCGCCAATATCGCCGGCTCGATCGTGAGCACTGTGATCGCCAATGAACTGCACCGTCAGCTCACCTTCCACGCGGCGGGCCGGGTCGGCTGGTTCACCGCACAGTGGGAGGGCGGCGGACTCGCGCTGGTCGGGCTCGGCATCACCACCGCCGCGCTGGCCGCGCTCGAGGTATGGACCCCCGGCATGGGCAACACGTTCCAGGCCACTGCCATCCTCGCCATTACCGCCGCGGTCGGCGGCATGCGCTTCCTCGCCCTGCGCGGCCTGGTCTTCTGAGATGCTCCCCCGCCTCCCCGCGCCTTTTGCCGGTCGTAAGTGCCACGAAAATCACGTCCCTCCCGGACCGGCGGTTGGGAGTTGCATGTCGTTTGGGCGTACCCGGCGAGTTACCCATGTACGCACGAAATCAGTCGGCCAGTAGCAGCCCTAATACGATTCGCCTCGGTCCCGAGCTTGGGACCGAGGCGAATCGTATTAAGAGCTCCGCTCAGCCTTTCCGTTCCGCCAGGCGATCGAGTAGGCGCTTGTGGACGGCGGGCGGGAGCATATCGGTGACATCGCCGCCGTAGGCCGCCACCTCCTTGACCAGCGAGCTGGACAGGTAGCTGAAGGTCGGGTTGGTGGCGATGAAGAAGGTGTCCACGCCGGAGAGCTTCTTGTTCATCTGGGCCATCTGCAGTTCGTAGCCGAAATCGGTGGCATCGCGCAGACCCTTGACGATTGCGGTGAGGCCCTCCTGCTTGGCGAAGTCCACAAGCAGGCCCTGCCAGGACTCCACCCGCACATTGGGCAGGTGCGCGGTGGCCTCGCGCAGCATCTCCATGCGTTCCTCGACACTGAACATGCCCTGCTTCTTGGGATTGACGCTGACGGTCACCACGACCTCGTCGAACTGCACCGCAGCCCGGGCGAAGACGTCGATATGTCCATTGGTCACCGGGTCGAATGAGCCCGGGCACATCGCTCCTGCCATGGACAGACGGTATCAGGAACTCCGATGGCCACCTCGGACGCCGCGATGGCGGAGTTACTCCGAGGCGAATTCGGCTAGTTCGATGCGGGTTTCGCCATATTTACGCGCCTTCGCCGGGATATAGCCTGCGGGCCAGACGATCTCGGGTGAGCGGCTGGAGCGCTCGACGGCGACGAATGCGCCGGGCGCCAGCCAGCCGTGCTCGACCAGGGCGCGCAGGTCGGCGGTGACCGCGGTGGTGTCGACGTCGTAGGGCGGATCGGAGAAGACCACGTCGTAGCCCCCCGCACCGCCACCGGCCAGAACGCTGGCGACGGCCCCGATGCGGAGTTCGGCGCCGGGCAGCCCGAGATCGGCGATATTGCCGCGCACGATCGCGGCGGCCTTGCGATCGGATTCGATGAGCAGGGCGCTGGTGGCGCCGCGCGAGAGCGCCTCCAGACCGAGCGCGCCGGATCCGGCGTACAGGTCGAGCACCCGGACGCCGTCGAAATCGATGCGGGCGTCGAGCGCGCTGAACAGTGCCTCGCGCACCCGATCCGAGGTGGGCCGGGTACCGGCGGGCGGGACGCGCAGTCGCCGCCCGCCCGCGCTGCCCGCGACGATCCGGGTCATTCCGCCGCGGACTCGCGCACGGTCAGTTCGACCAACAGGTCGCCACCCTCGACCTGCTGCACCTTGCCGATCGCGACCCGCCCGACGATGCCGGCACGCGGTGCGGTGATCGCGGCCTCCATCTTCATCGCCTCGATGGTGCCGATGATGTCGCCCGCCGCGATCGAATCGCCTTCGGACACAGCCAAAGTGACCACACCGGCGAACGGCGCGGCGATATGGCCCGCATTGTTCTTATCCGCCTTCTCCGCGGCCGGGATATCGCTGGCGACGGAGCGATCTCGCACCGCGACCGGGCGCAGCTGGCCGTTCATGATGCACATGACCGTGCGCATACCGCGCTCGTCGGGTTCGGAGATCGCCTCCAAGCCGATCAGCAGGGTGACACCCTTCTCCAGCTGCACGCGGTGTTCCTCACCGCGGCGCAGACCGTAGAAGAACTGGTTGGCCGACAGGCCCATGGTGTCGCCGTACTTCTCCCGGTGGGCGTTGAATTCGGCCGTCGGGCCGGGGAAGAGCAGCCGGTTGAGGGTGGCGCGGCGCTGTCCGGAGGTTCCGTTCAGTCCGGCTTCGTCCTCGGCGGTGAGCGGTGTCTCGGGCTTGGCCGGACCACGGCCGGCCAGTGCGCGACTGCGGAACGGTTCGGGCCAGCCGCCGGCCGGGGTGCCGAGTTCGCCACGCAGGAAACCGATTACCGAATCCGGAATGTCGTAGCGCCCCGGATCGGCGGCGAAACTCTCGATGTCGACACCGGTACCGACCAGTGCGAGTGCGAGGTCGCCGACCACCTTCGAGGACGGGGTGACCTTGACCAGGCGGCCCAGCAGCCGGTCCGCCGCGGCGTATTTCGCCTCGACCTCTTCGAAGCGGTCACCGAGGCCGAGTGCGATGGCCTGTTGCCGCAGATTCGACAGCTGACCACCGGGGATTTCGTGGGTGTAGACCCGTCCGGTCGGCGCGGGCAGCCCGGATTCGAAGGGCGCGTACACCTTTCGCAGCGCCTCCCAGTACGGCTCCAGATCGCAGACGTTCTGCAGGTTCAGGCCGGTGTCGAATTCACTGTGCGCCGCCGCCGCGACGATCGCGGAAAGTGCAGGCTGTGAGGTGGTTCCGGCCATCGCGGCGCTCGCACCGTCGACCGCGTCGGCGCCGGCATGCCAGGCGGCCAGATAGGTCGCCAGCTGACCGCCGGGGGTGTCGTGGGTGTGCACGTGGACCGGCAGATCGAAGTTGCTGCGCAGCGCGGTAACGAGTGTCGCCGCCGCGGGTGCCCGCAGCAGACCTGCCATATCCTTGATGGCGAGCACATGCGCGCCGGCGTCGACGATCTGCTCGGCCAGCTTCAGGTAGTAGTCGAGGGTGTAGAGCGTCTCGTCCGGGTTGCTCAGATCGCCGGTGTAGCTCATCGCGACTTCCGCAATGGCCGTACCGGTTTCGCGCACCGCATCGATGGCCGGACGCATCTGGTCGACATTGTTGAGCGCATCGAAGATGCGGAAGATGTCGATGCCGGTTGCGGTCGCCTCCGAGACGAACGCGCGCGTCACCTGCTCGGGGTAGGGGGTGTAGCCGACGGTATTGCGGCCGCGCAGCAGCATCTGCAGGCAGATGTTCGGAATCGCCTCACGCAACGCCGCCAGCCGCTCCCACGGATCCTCGTACAGGAAGCGCAGCGCCACATCGTAAGTCGCGCCACCCCACGCCTCGATGGAGAGCAGTTCCGGTGTCAGGCGTGCGACATGTCCGGCCACACCGAGCAGACCGTTGGTACGCACGCGCGTGGCCAACAGCGACTGGTGTGCGTCGCGGAAGGTCGTATCGGTCACCCCGACGGCCTGCTGCGCACGCAGCGCCTGCGCGAAACCCTCGGGGCCCAAGCGCAGCAGACGTTGCCGAGAACCGTCCGGCGGGGGCACGCTCAAATCGATGGCGGGCAACTTATCGTGCGGATACACCGTGGTCGGGCGCTCACCATGCGGCTTGTTCACGGTGATATCGGCCAGGTAGTTCAGGATCTTGGTGCCGCGGTCGGCCGAGCCGCGCAGGGTCAGCAGCTGCGGGCGCTCATCGATGAACGAGGTGGTGACCCGGCCCGCCTTGAAGTCCGGATCGTCGAGCACCGCGAGCAGGAACGGAATATTCGTGGTGACGCCGCGGATGCGGAACTCCGCGAGCGCACGGCTGGCCCTGGCCACCGCCGCGGGCAGATCGCGACCGCGGCAGGTGAGCTTGACCAGCATCGAGTCGAAGTAGGCGCCGATCTCCGCGCCCAGATTCGCACCGCCGTCGAGACGGATGCCCGCACCGCCGGGGGTGCGGTAGGCGGTGATGCGGCCGGTATCGGGGCGGAAGCCATTGGCCGGATCCTCGGTGGTGATCCGGCACTGCAGGGCAGCACCGCGAATGGTGACCTTCTCCTGGCTCAGGCCGAGCTGTTCCAGGGTCTCCCCCGCCGCGATGCGCAGCTGGGACTGCACCAGGTCGACATCGGTGATCTCTTCGGTCACCGTGTGCTCGACCTGGATGCGCGGATTCATCTCGATGAAGACGTGGTTGCCGCGCTCGTCGAGCAGGAATTCGACGGTGCCGGCGCAGCTGTAGCCGATCTGGCGGGCGAAGGCGACCGCGTCATTGCAGATGCGCTCGCGCAGTGCCGGATCGAGGTTGGGTGCCGGGGCGAGCTCGATCACCTTCTGGTGGCGACGCTGCACCGAACAGTCGCGCTCGAACAGGTGCATGACATTGCCGTGCTGGTCGGCCAGGATCTGCACCTCGATATGGCGCGGATTCACCACGGCCTGTTCCAGGAAGACCGTCGGATCGCCGAATGCCGACTCCGCCTCGCGGGAGGCGGCCTCGATCGATTCGCGCAGCTGTGCCGGATCGGCGACCCGCCGCATACCGCGGCCGCCGCCGCCCGCGACGGCCTTGACGAAGATCGGGTACTCCAGTTCCTGAGCGGCCACGAGCAGCTCGTCGACATCGGCCGACGGCGCGCTCGAACGCAGTACCGGCAGTCCGGCCGCCCTGGCCGCCTCGATCGCACGGGCCTTGTTACCCGCGAGTTCGAGTACCGCGGCGGACGGACCGATGAAGGTAATACCCTCGCGCGCACAGGCCGCCGCGAGGTCCGGGTTCTCCGACAGGAAACCGTAGCCGGGGTAGATGGCGTCGGCTCCGGCGGACTTGGCCGCCGCGATGATCGCCTCGATGGACAGATACGCCCGGACGGGGTGGCCCTGTTCGCCGATCTGATAGGACTCGGCTGCCTTCAACCGGTGGACCGAATTGCGATCCTCGTACGGGAATACCGCGACGGTTCCGATGCCGAGTTCGTAGGCCGCGCGGAAGGCACGGATCGCGATCTCGCCACGGTTGGCAACCAAGACTTTCGAGAACATTGACCTAAGGTACCCGGCCCGGAATGCAGCCCTGACAGGGAAGTCCCCTTCGCAGGAATCTTCACAACCATTCCTAGCAGACTTGCGAAGTTGTGTTCATCCAGTCGTCACATACTGTGTTGAATTTGCCGCGCCTGCGGCGCGGCGTGTTCGCGGCCCCGAAAGTCAGCATCGCGTAGCGATTCGGTGGGGGGTGGCGGTCGGGCGAAGGGTGGGCCTGCGCAGCGAACATCATGATCACAGGTATGCCGTCAAAACCCGGTTGCGCGCCCGCCTATGCTTGGTGTTGCAGCTGGTTCGCCGTGCGCAGACGAGATGGAGCCCCGACGTCGCGTCAACGGAGTCGAGTTCGCCCACCGGAATACTGGTGTGCGGACGAGAGGGAACCCGGTGAGAATCCGGGACTGTCCCGCAGCGGTATGCAGGAACGACCGCCGTCATCAGCACTGGGTAGGCCGTAGCGATTGCTTGCCGATCGCTCGAAACGGTCAGCCCGGGAAGCGACGGCCAGTAGGTGAGCCCCGTACGGGGTCGGCCAGAAGGCCCGTGCCCGCAAGTCCGAAGACCTGCCAGCCGTGTCGGATACGCCGTATCCGGCGGCCACCGCCTCGTGGATTGGGCGCGCGGACCACCAGTGCGACCTGTCGGGCTCCATAGTTGGTTTTTCCAGTCGTTGGATTTTCCGGCACGTCACTTGGTCTCCGTGAGCTCGTAGGGCGATGGTCTTCGATCTCAGCACTGGAGAAATTCGTGACTGTTTCGCATAACCCGTTCACCGCAACGGTTCTCGGTCTCCCGCGGGTGGGGCCGCACCGTGAGCTCAAGCGTGCCACCGAGTCGTACTGGGCCGGACACATCGACGCCGAGCAACTGCACGCGATCGCACGCAACCTGCGGCGCAATCAGCTGACCGAATTGCATTCGGCCGGACTCGATGCCATTCCGGTCGGCACCTTCTCCTATTACGACCAGGTGCTCGATACCGCCGTGCTGCTCGGAGCGCTGCCGCCCCAGGTGGCCGGAATCGCCGATCCGCTGGATCGCTATTTCGCCGCGGCGCGCGGCACCGATACGGTCGAGCCCCTGGAAATGACCAAGTGGTTCGATACCAACTACCACTATCTGGTGCCGGAGATCGGCCCGGAGACCGCGTTCTCACTGCACCCGTCGAAGGTGCTGGATGAACTGCAGGAGGCGCTAGCCCTCGGGGTGCCCGCGCGGCCGGTGGTGGTCGGTCCGATCACCTTCCTGAAACTGGCGAAGGCGACGGGCGGTGCCGCGCTCGATCGCCTCGACGAGTTGGTGCCGCTCTACCGTGAGCTGTTGCGGCTGCTGGCCGTGGCAGGTGCGGAGTGGGTGCAATTCGACGAGCCGGTGGTGGTCACCGATCTGACCGCCCACGAGATCGACCTGATCCAGCGCACCTATGCCGAGCTGTCGGCCGCGACGGATCGTCCGGCGCTGCTGGTGGCGACCTATTTCGGCAGTCCCGGCCCGGCGCTGGCCGCCCTGGCCGAGACCGGAATCGAAGGCATCGCAGTGGACTTCACCACTGCCGCCGATCTCTCCGCGGTGGCTGGGGTACCGGCGCTCGCGAACAAGCTGCTGGTCGCGGGTGTGGTCGACGGCCGAAATGTCTGGCGGGCCGATCTGGATCGGGCGCTGACGACACTCGGCGCGCTGCCGGGTTGCGCGAAATCCGTTGCGGTGTCGAGTTCCTGCTCACTGCTGCACGTGCCCTACACGCTGGCGCCCGAAACCGGCCTCGACGAACGGTTGCGCTCGTGGCTGGCATTCGGTGCGGAGAAGGTCGCCGAGGTGCGCTTGCTCGCGACCGCACTGAGCGCGGGGCCGGAGGCGATCACCGCCGAATTGGCCGCCGCCCGTTCGGCACTTGCTACCCGGCGTACCGATCCCAGGCTGGACAATCCGCAGGTCCGGGCGCGGTTGGCGGCGCTCGGTCCGGATGCCACCCGGCGGTCCCCCGCGCCGCAGCGACGGGTGCTGCAGGCCGAACGGCTGCGGCTGCCGTCATTGCCGACCACGACGATCGGTTCGTATCCGCAGACCTCGGCGATCCGGCTCGCGCGGGCGGCACTGCGCAAGGGCGAGATCGATGCGGCCGAGTACGTGCGTCGGATGCGCTCGGAAATCGCCGATGTCATTGCGCTGCAGGAGAAATTGGGGCTCGACGTGCTGGTGCACGGCGAGCCGGAACGCAATGACATGGTGCAGTACTTCGCCGAACAGCTCGACGGATTCGCCGCCACCGAAGCGGGCTGGGTGCAGTCCTACGGCACCCGCTGCGTGCGGCCGCCGATTCTGTTCGGCGATGTGGCCCGACCCGCGCCGATGACCGTCGACTGGATCGGCTACGCGCAATCGCTCACCGATAAGCCGGTCAAGGGCATGCTCACCGGCCCGGTGACGATTTTGGCCTGGTCGTTCGTGCGCGACGATCAGCCATTGGCGGATTCGGCACGCCAGGTGGCATTGGCAATAAGGGACGAGACGATCGATCTGCAGGCCGCGGGCATTCGGATCATCCAGGTCGACGAGCCCGCACTGCGGGAGCTGTTGCCGCTGCGCGCGGCCGACCAGGGCGCGTATCTGGGGTGGTCGGTCGGGGCGTTCCGGCTGGCGACCTCAGGGGTATCGGATGCCACCCAGATCCACACCCACCTGTGCTATTCGGAATTCGGCGAGGTCATCGATGCGATCGCCGGACTCGATGCCGATGTCACCTCGATCGAGGCGGCGCGTTCACATATGGAAGTGCTCGACGACCTCAACGCACGCGGCTTCGATCTCGGCGTCGGACCCGGTGTCTACGACATTCACTCGCCCCGGGTGCCGAGCGTCGAGGAGATCACCGCTTCGCTGCGCGCGGCGTTGAAAGCCGTTCCCGCCGAACGACTCTGGGTCAATCCGGACTGCGGGCTGAAGACCCGCGGGCCGGTCGAGGTCGAGGCCTCCCTGCGCAATCTGGTCGCGGCCGCGGCCGCGGTGCGCTGAATATCTCGGCATGACCGAATAGCGCCCGCCCTCCCCGTTCACGGGGAGGGCGGGCGTATCCGGCACCGGGTGCGTGGTCGAGGGGACCACTCGCGCCATCAATGAAATACACTACGTATCAAGGTGATTCGGTCCCAGGAAACGGTCGCAGCCGGCGGCGGGGCGGGTGCCTGTCACAAACCTCACCATTGCGCACAATCGGCCGCATCCGCGACCGAGCACTCAATCCCCGTCGCCAACCCGCAGGACATCCCGAGCAACGATCCATACGTAACCCCTCCTCATACGTCGCCATCAGATATCACCCCCGATGCCCTATTCGACGCGCGCCCGAACGATTCGGTTCCCGAATTCCCAAAGATCTTTCCGGGCGGACATCGGGCGGGAACCGCTACTCGGCGGCGTCGGTGCCGAATGCTCGGTTTATGGCAGCCATATCGAAGTAGTCGCGCCAGGCGGTGATGGCACCGTCGGCGACTTCGAAGACGCCCATTACCGGCAGCGGGGTGTCTTTGCCGAGGCCGCGCAGGGTGTCGGTGCGTTCGTTCATCACGATATTGCCGCTGGCGACCTGGTGGTGGATATCGAAGTCGATGGATTCGAAGCTAGTGAGGAATCCGGCGATGAACTCGCGTATGGCGGCACGGCCGTGGATCGGCTCCATCGGAATGTTGTGGTAGACGGCGTCTTCGGCGAAGAAGGCACTGATCCGGTCCGGGTCGGGATCGGCCCAGCTGCGGCACATGGCGGTGACGATATCGTCGGGACTCGACATTCGGTTCGCTCGCTTCCTTGCGCCCATGCGATGGGCACATCGGTCGATTCGATCTCACCGATTACACCAAACAGTCGCTTGGTCGAGGAGGGCTTCGCCGCGATCATCCGTCGAGGCTGTGCGCCGCCGCCCCCGAGACCAGCAGTTCGCGCTGCGGCACCCCGACGTATTCGGACAGCGGACGGATGAGGGCATTGGCGGCGGACTGCTCGATGATGTGGGCGGTCCACCCGGTAATGCGACTCATCACGAAGATGGGTGTGAACATCTCGATGTCGAAGCCCATCAGGTAGTAGGTGGGACCGGCGGGAAAGTCGAGATTGGGCTCGATGCCGGTGGCCTCGGCCATGGCCTGCTCCAATGCGGTATACATGCGCAGCCAGCGCTGACCGCCGGTCACCTCGGCAACTCGCGCAAGAGCATCGCGCATTGTCGGCACCCGCGAGTCGCCGTTCTTATAGACGCGATGCCCGAACCCCATCACCTTCTGTTTGCCGGACAGCTTCGCGCGCAACCACTCCGCAGCGCGTTCGGGCTCACCGATCTCCAGCATCATGTGCATGACGGCCTCATTGGCGCCACCGTGTAGCGGACCCTTGAGCGCGCCGATCGCCGCGGTGATCGCGCTGTACATATCCGAGCGAGTCGAGGTGACCACCCGCGCGGCGAATGTGGATGCGTTGAAACTGTGTTCCGCGTATAGGATCAGTGAAATCTCGAAGGCGCGCACGATGCGCGGATCCGGAACCTTTCCGAAGCACATATTCAGAAAGTTCTCCGCGAAGCCCAGTTGTGCGTGCGGCGCAATAGGATCCAGCCCATGGCGGCGGCGCATATCGGCCGCGATCACCGTGGGCAGCGCCGCGGTCAGTCGCAGCGACTTCGCCAAGAGCGCCCGATCATCCTGCGCGGCATCGAGATCCGGATCCTGGGCGCCCAGGTAGCTGACCACCGTCCGGACCACATCCATCGGATGACAGTTGTCCGGCAGCTTCTCGATCAGCGACAGGATCGACCGATCGACGCGACGCTGTGCGCGTTCACGCTGGCACAGTCGTTGGAGTTGGGCGGCATCGGGCAGTTCGCCATACCACAGCAGATACGCGACCTCCTCGAAACCGCAGTGCCGCGCCAGATCCTGCACCGCATAGCCGCGGTAGGTCAGCGAATTGGTCTCGGGCACCACCTTGGAGATGCTGGTGGTATCGACCACCACCCCGGCCAAGCCCTTCTTGATATCGGTCATGGTCACTCGCTCACGGTGAAATTGAAGATTCCGGAATCGAAGTTGTTGTACTGCTGGTAATCCAGCAATTCGTAGAGCCGCGCCCGGTGCTGCATCTGCCGCACCAATCCGGATTGCGTTCCGGTGTTGATGATTTCACGCAGACCCCGCTCGACCGCGTACATCGCCAAGCGCAATGTGGTTACCGGATAGATAAC
Source organism: Nocardia sp. NPDC004278 (assembly GCF_053602975.1). Lineage (NCBI taxonomy): Bacteria > Bacillati > Actinomycetota > Actinomycetes > Mycobacteriales > Nocardiaceae > Nocardia > Nocardia sp. NPDC004278. Next base: position 132,565 of record NZ_JBSGEQ010000003.1, on the reverse strand, counting down.
GGCGTTATAGCCGAGATCGGCCAGCGTGCCCGCGGACAGCAGCTCCGACTTGCCGAACTCGGTCATATTCGCGAGCAACGGAATATCCACCGCCGCACGAAACTTCGCGAATTCGGCGGCGTCGGTCAGCGCCTCGGTGAAGATCAGATCCGCACCGGCGTCGGCATATGCCCTGGCCCGGTCGATCGCCGCGTCCAGCCCTTCGGTCCCCCGCGCATCGGTGCGCGCGCAGACGACGAAATTCGGGTCACGCCGGGCCGCGACCGCGGCACGCAAGCGGCGAACCATCTCGGCAACCGGAACCACCGCCTTACCGTCGAGGTGACCACAGCGCTTGGGATTCACCTGGTCTTCGATATGACAGCCCGCCAACCCGGCATCTTCCAGCAGGGTCACCGTGCGCGCCGCATTCATCGGCTCGCCGAATCCGGTATCGGCATCGATCAGCACCGGCAGATCGGTCACCCGCGCGATCTGCTGTCCGCGCGCGGTCACCTCGGTGAGCGTGGTCAGCCCGATATCCGGCAGCGCGAGTTCGGCCGAAACCACCGCTCCGGAGACATAGACGCCCTCGAAGCCGAGCTGCTGAATCAGCTTGGCCACCAGCGGATTGAATGCCCCGGGCCAGCGCTGGAGCCGCCCGGAGGCCAACCCGGACCGCAGCGCCGCACGCTTATCGGCCGCACTCGTGGCGGCGGCCAGCAGTCCGGTCACCGCGACCGCCGCCCTAGGCTGGACCGATGAGCGAAACTTCGCACAGCGATTCGATGCCGGGTGGTGGGTCCGAAGATCACCGCCTGCGCTACCGACTGATCACCGGCGTCGACGACGCTACCTTCTGCGAGCGGATCAGCGGCCTGCTCGATCAGGGTTACCGGCTGCACGGATCGCCCGCCGTCACATTCAACGGCACCGAGGTGATCGCCGCACAGGCGCTGGTCTGGGGCGAGGAGTAGGGCGAGCATCAGAAGATCCCCTCCCGTGCCATCGGCGCCCGCCCCAGGACCTCGGGCGATACGGTGAATGTCAGCTGATCCAGTGCACCGGCGGCCAATGCTGGCGTGCGCTGCACTGCGTCGAGGAAGCGTTGCTGCTCCGCGGGATCGATGACACCCTCGGCGAGCGTTCGGAACTTCGCGAGGTATTGCTCGCGGGCGAACGGCCGCGCGCCGAGCGGATGCGCATCGGCGACCGCGAGTTCGTCGATGATCGTTTCGCCGCTTTTCAGGGTCACGACAGCCCGTGCCCCGAAGGCCTTTTCATTCGGATCAATGGCGTGATAGCGGCGAGTCCACTCCGGATCCTCGACGGTAGAGATCTTGCGCCACAGCGCGACGGTATCGGCCCGGCGTGCGCGCTCGGGCGCATACGACCGCTCGTGATGCCAACCGCCGTCTTGCAGTGCGACCGCGAAGATATAAGGAACGGAATGGTCGAGCGTCTCCCGACTGGCCTGCGGATCGAACTTCTGCGGATCACCGGATCCGGTGCCGATCACCACATGCGTGTGCTGGCTGGTGTGCAAAACGATCGTGGCGATCTGATCGAGATCGCCGATGCGCGAATGCATTCGGCGCGCGAGATCGATGGGTGCCTGACTCTGGTATTCGGCCGAATGCTCCTTGGTGTAGCTGTCCAGGATCGCGCGCTTGGCTTCGCCCGGGCTCGGCAGCGGCACCTGGTATTCCGCGTCCGGACCGCCGAGCAGCCAGGCGATGACGCCGTCCGCGCCCTCCCAGATCGGCGCGGGCGCACCCTCGCCGCGCATGGCGCGATCCACCGCCTCCACCGCCATCTTCCCGGCAAATGCGGGGGCATAGGCCTTCCAGCTGGAGATTTCACCCTTGCGGGATTGCCGGGTCGCGGTAGTGGTGTGCAGCGCCTGCCCGATCGCCTGATAGATCGTCTCGGTGTCGAGTCCGAGCAGCGTCCCGATGCCCGCGGCAGCGGACGGACCGAGGTGGGCGACGTGATCGATCTTGTGCTCGTGCAGGCAGATTCCGCGCGCCAGGTCGATCTGGATCTCGTAACCGGTGGCCAGGCCACGGATCAGCTCGGCGCCGCTGCGTCCGGTGTGCTGGGCGACGGCGAGAATCGGCGCGATGTTATCGCCCGGATGCGAGTACTCGGCGGCGAGGAAGGTGTCGTGAAAGTCGAGTTCGCGCACCGCGACTCCATTGGCCAACGCGGCCCACTCCGGCGACACCCGGTCGGGCGCGGGCAGCCCGAAAACGGTGGCACCCGCCCGACCCGGCCGCGGCAGGTACGGCTGCGCAACAGCCTGTGCCCGCGCGCTGGCCACCGGTCCGCGAACCAGGGCGGCCGCGGCGACGGCCGCATTGTCGATGATCCGGTTCACGATCATCTCGGCCACCTCGGCGCGCACCTCGACCGGATCGGCGGCAACCTCGGCAATCTTGGCGGCCAGATGTTCCGAGCGCGGAAAGTCCTCGGCGGCGCCGCGGGCGCGTACGATATGTGTCTTCATCCATCCTCCGGTTACATGCGGCGGGCCAGCTGCCCACTTCGCACGCTACGCAGGATTGATCGACGGCAAAATCCCTTGCAACAGCAGATTTCTGCGGGCGAGAATCACGCATTTTGCGATGTTTGCAAATTCCGAGGGCTACCATCTTGCGGTGCGCAAGATGTACGCGGGCGCCCGACTGAGGCGGTTGCGCGAAGAACGGCGGATGACCCAGGCGGCACTGGCGAAATCGCTCGATCTATCGCCCAGCTACCTCAACCAGCTCGAGCGCGACCAGCGACCGCTCACCATTCCGGTGTTGCTCAAACTCAACGCCACCTTCGACCTCGACGTGCAATTTTTCGCCGCCGACTCCGATGCCCGCTTGGTATCGGATCTGCACGAGGTGCTGGTGGACGCGGCTGGCGGCGATAGTGCGCCGCTGACCGAGGTGGAGGAGCTCGCGACGCGACTACCGGAGGTTGCCCGGATCGTCGTCGCGATGCATCGGCGACTGCGCGCCGCGACCGATCAACTCGATCTGCTCTCGGCCCGGGTGGCCGCGCCGACCGGTGCTCCCGGTGTGCCCATGCCGTACGAGGATGTCCGGGACTTCTTCTACGACCACCACAATCACATCGCCCAACTCGATCACGCGGCCGAACAGCTCTTCGAGGAGTGCGGCCTGAGCATCGGCTCGCTCGATCGGCAACTCGCCAGGGTGGCCGAGGAGCGCGCCGGAGTGACCGTGCTGGTGCGTGGTGATGGCGCGGATCCGTCCATCCCGAAACGGCATTACGATCCGGACAGCCGCACCCTGACCCTGGCGCGGCGGCTGCGTCCCGGGCAGCGTGCCTTCCAGATCGCCACCACGCTCGGATTTCTGTTGTACGGCAGGGACCTGGATGCTGTGCTGGCCGAAACACCGTCGCTCATCAGCGAATCCCGGACGCTGGCGCGAATCGGGTTGGCCAACTATTTCGCGGGTGCGCTGGTCCTGCCCTACGGGCGCTTCCTGCGGTCGGCCGAGGAGTTGCGCTACGACATCGATCTGCTCAGTCTGCGTTTCGAGGTCGGCTTCGAGACCATCTGCCACCGGTTGAGCACGCTGCAGCGGCAGGGGCAGCGCGGTGTTCCGTTCTTCCTCGTCCGCACCGACCGCGCGGGCAATATCTCGAAACGCCAGTCCGCCACCGCATTCCACTTCTCCCGAGTCGGCGGCAGCTGCCCGCTGTGGGTGGTGCACGAGGCCTTCGCGAATCCCGGCCGCACCCTGACCCAGATCGCTGCGATGCCCGACGGCCGCCGCTATTTGTGGATCGCCCGCACCGCACTGACGGCGCCGCACGGATTCGGCACGGCCACAAAGGACTTCGCGATCGGCCTGGGTTGCGATATCGAATACGCCGACCGGCTGGCCTATTCCACCGGGCTGCATCTGGACAATCCGGCCGCCGCGGTGCCGATCGGTGCGGGCTGCAAGGTCTGCGAGCGCCCCTCCTGCCCCCAGCGCGCATTCCCGCAGATCGGCAGTCCGCTCGCGATCACCGAACATATGAGTACTGATCTGCCCTATCCACGGATCGGACGTTGACCGACGAGCTCCGGATCAGGACTTGGCCAGATATTCGATGCGTTCGGAGTCGACGGCGGCGCGCATCATGCTCGCCAACCCAGGATGCTTGCGCAGACCGGGGTCGGCTTCGACGACCTCGCGCGCGAGTTCCTGTGCGGCGGTGATGACTTCGAGGTCATCGAGCAGGGAGAGCAGGCGCAGTGAGCGCGCGGTGCCGGACTGGGCGGCGCCGAGAACATCGCCTTCGCGGCGTTGGCGCAGATCGAGGACCGCGAGTTCGAAGCCGTCGGTGGTGGCGGCGACCGCGTCGAGCCGGGCCATGGCGGTGCCGGTGGGACCGGCGTCGGTGATGAGCAGGCACAGGCCGGGATGTTTGCCACGGCCGATCCGCCCGCGCAGCTGATGCAGCTGGCTGACGCCGAAGCGGTCCGCGTCCACAATGACCATGACGGTCGCGTTCGGCACATCGACGCCGACCTCGACGACGGTGGTACAGACCAGCACATCGATATCACCATCGTTGAATGCCCGCATCACCTGGTCCTTTTCATCGGTCGGCAGTCTGCCGTGCAGTAGCCCGACCCGGACGTTCGCCAATGGGCCGGTACGCAGCATGTCGAAGACCTCGACGGCTGCGGCGGTGGTCGGACCTTCCTGCTCGGGACCGTCCTTCGACCTGCCGGACTTCTTGCCGTTGCGGCTCTTGCCGTTCTCCTCGTCGTCGCCGATGCGCGAGCACACCACATAGGCCTGCCGACCGGCCGCGACCTCCTCCTGGATGCGCTCCCAGGCGCGGTCCACCCAATTCGGATGCTGTTTGCGCGGCACCACCTTCGAGACGATCGGTGAGCGGCCCCGGGGCAGCTGGGTGAGGGTCGAGGTCTCCAGATCGCCGAGGGTGGTCATGGCGATGGTTCGGGGTATCGGGGTCGCGGTCATGACCAGCAAATGTGGGCTGGCACCGGCTTTCGCCTTGGCGCGCAACGCATCCCGCTGCTCGACGCCGAACCGGTGCTGTTCGTCGACGATCACCATGCCCAGATCGAAGAACTCCACCGCGTCCTGGATCAATGCGTGCGTACCGATGACGATGCCGGCCTCGCCGGTGACCGCGTCGAGCAGTGCGGCCTTCTTCGCCGACGCCGACATCGAACCGGTCACCAACACCACCTTGGTCGCCTGGTCCGCGGCACCGAGTTCACCCGCGGTGCCGAGATCGCCGAGCATCGCGCGCAGCGACCGATAGTGCTGAGCGGCAAGGACTTCCGTCGGCGCGAGCAGTGCGCACTGTTGTCCGGCGTCGACCACCTGCAACATCGCGTGCAGTGCGACAATCGTCTTGCCCGAACCCACCTCACCCTGCAGCAGCCGGTGCATCGGATGGCTGCGCGCGAGATCGTCGGAGATCTCCGAGATCACCTGCCGCTGTCCCTCGGTCAGTTCGAAGGGCAGGCGGGTATCGAAAGCCGCCGCGATGCCGTCGGAGCGCGGTGGACACGGTCGGGCCGTCCGCCCCTCCGCGTCGTGTCGCCGCTCGGCGAGTACCAGCTGCAGGGCCAGCGCCTCGTCGAAACGCAAACGCTCCCTGGCCTGTTCGATATCGGATTTGTGCTCGGGCAGGTGGATCAGGCGCAGTGCGTCGGAGACCTTCATCAGGCCGCGATCCTCGCGCAGCGCGCTCGGCAGCGGATCGTCGATCGGATCGAGCTGATCGAGCACCTGCCGGACACAGGCCAGCAGATCCCAGCTCTGCACCTTGGCGGTCGCCGGATACACCGGAATGAATTCCCGTTCGAAGAACGAGACATCCACTCCCTCTTTACCTTTCGCACTCTGCGCCAGTCCGCGCAGTGCACCGCCGCCGCGCACCGAGGTGAGGTTCTCGATCGAGGCCTCTTCCTTATCGGGCAGGATCAGATAATCGGGATGCGAGAGGTTCCAGCGGTCCGGCCGCCACCAGTGCACGGTGCCCGACATCATCGCCCGGACACCTTCGCGGACAAGGTAACTCACCTTGTCGCCATTGAAGAAAGTGATATCGATCGGGGCGACCGAACCGGTATCGAGGGCCACCTTGAGCAGTCTGCCCCTGCGGTTCTTCATCGGCCGCAGTTCGGTTTTCGTCACCCGGCCGATGACGGTGATGTGCGCACCCTCTTCCGGCTGCTCCTGGGTGAGCGGCTGGCCCTGGGTCGCATAGCGCAATGGGTAGTGCCGCAACAGATCCTCGACGGTGTGCATGTCGAAGGCATCGGCCAGCGGCTCGGCGGCCTTCACGCCGAGCAGGTGGTCCAGCCGGTCACTCAGTGTCGCCATATCCCTATTCCACCCCAATCTGCACCAGATCCGCGTGCTGCCCACCGGAGTACACGCTCACCTCGATGCCGGGGAAGCCGTCCGCGATATGCGCGGCGAGTTCGGCCGCGAGTTCGGCGGGGGCCGCCGCGCCCATGAGCAAGGTGACCAGCTCGCCACCGAAGGCGAGCATCCGGTCGAGCAGGGTCCGGCCCGCGGTCGGCACATCCCGGTCGATCACCACCACATCGTGGCCGACCAGGCCGAGTCCATCGCCCGCATCGCAGGTGCCGACCATGGTGAGGGCCCGCTCGGTGGCGGCGCGCAACGATCCCCACCGGGTAGCGGCCGCCGCCTCCGACATCGCGAAGGCATCGTCCACCGCGATCCGCCCACAATCGTGCACGGCCAGTGCCGCCAATCCCTGCACCATGGACCCGCTCGGCAACAGCAGCACGTCGCGGTGCGCGTCACGAGCCGCGACACCGACCGCGACCAGCTCGTGCGCGGGCAGAGCGCCATTCGGCAATACCAGCACCTCCCGATTCGGCAGCTGTCGGATCGCGCCGAGCAGCGCGGCGCTGGTGACCGTGCCGTCGCCGCCGAGCACCACCGCTCCCCCGGCTTCGAACAGCGCCGCGGCCCCATCGCCCGCCACCACGGCCAGCACTCCGCGGTCCGCGCGTCCATCGTGATCGGTCCAGGCAGGCGCGAACGGTTGGGCGGTGATGGCGAAACTTTCGATGCGGATGGCGCTCAGGGTGCCGGTTGCGATGCCCGCTTCGACCGCGGCTCCGGCGTCGGCGCAATGTACGTGCGCGGACCAGGAGCCCGCGCCGTCACCGACCACCACAACGGAGTCGCCGAGTTCGGCGAGGCGATCGCGGAGGCGGGCTATGCGTCGGTTGTCGGTATCGGAGAGGAGGTACATCACCTCGAAGTGCGGTTCGGCGCTGTTCCGAGGTTCGGCACCGTTGCGGGATTCGAGGCCGCCCTGGCATTCGACGCTGCCCTGGGACTCGGCACCGCTGCGCGACGGCGAGCCGTCATATGCCGCGACGACGTCCATGTCGCCACGTTCGACATGCGCCTGCGAGGCTGCGAACTCGCCGCGCACATACTGCGGCCGATCAGGTGTCTCCCCGAGCGTGACCGCGACCAGACTGTCGAGCAGCACCACGAGCCCACGGGCACCCGCATCGACCACCCCGGCCTCGCGCAACACCCCGAGCTGGGCAGGTGTGTCGCCGAGCGCCTTGGCGGCACCGTCGGCCGCCGCCACCGCGACCTCGGCCAGCACGGGGCCCGGACAGGCCGCGGCACAGTCGGACGCCCGATCCAGCACGGTCAGGATGGTCCCCTCGACCGGCACACTCAATGATTCGCGCACCAATGCCGAGGCCGTGGCCAGCGCCGCGCGCAGCGTATCGGCGGTCAGCAGGCCATGCCGCACCGCTTCGGCGATCCCCCGCAGCACCTGCGAAAGGATGATTCCCGAGTTGCCGCGCGCACCGAGGGTCGCACCGCGCGCCATCGCGGCGGCCACCTCATATGTGGACGAGACAGCGGCTGTCGACGAGGCGGCGGCCATCGCGGCCTCGGCGGCCTGCATCGCCGCCCGCATCGTTGCCAGCATGTTCGTGCCGGTATCGGCGTCGGCGATAGGAAAGACATTGAGCGCGTTGATCTCCTCGCGCCGTTGTTCGAGACCCTCGAGGCAGACCCGGCCCCAGCGCAGCAACGCCGGGCCGTTGAGAGCATTCGACCCGACAGCGGATGGAAGTTCTGCGTCACCGCGGCCATCTCTCGTCATGTCCCGCACTCCGGGCACCGCCACCTCTCTCCGCGATCGTCCACACCGCTAGCGACTGCTGGCAGGTCGCTCGAACGGGCCTGCCACCGTTCGCCAGGTTAGCTGGCGAGACCGACAGTCGATCGGCGACACCGATCCACTACGATCGGTGGTGTCCACGGGCCGTTGCTCCATGACCCGGTTTGGCGGATCCGGACCCCGCCAGCTACCCTTGCAGGGTTGCCTAGCGCGGCCGAGGCCGGTCTGCGCTGGCCGACGTCAGTCGGCAGGGCATTAAGACATCGTTTCCGGACATGCTGCCGACGTGCAGCAGTCCCCACATGACATGAAGGAGTTCGCGACTATGGCTGCCGTCTGCGACGTCTGCGCCAAGGGCCCCGGCTTCGGGAAGTCGGTCTCGCACTCGCACCGGCGTACCAACCGTCGTTGGAACCCGAACATCCAGACCGTGCGCGCCCAGGTCGCCCCGGGCAACACCCGCCGCATGAACGTGTGCACCTCCTGCCTGAAGGCCGGAAAGGTCGTTCGCGGCTGATCTGCCTCGAGGCCGATCCAACCGAGACCGAACATACGCCCCGACACCATCCGGTGCTCGGGGCGTAGTCTTTTCCGCCTCCCCGAATCTTTTGCCGGTCGTCAGGTGCGACTGACGATGCGTCGCGGGCCCGAGTCGACTCTTGGACGTACCCGACGAGTTACCCATGTGCTTGCGAAATCAGTTGCCGGGCAGTCAAGCTTTCCGGGATGACCGAGCCGACCCCACCGTGGCGGATCACGGCACTCGCCGCCGAACACGTCCACAGCCTGGCCGAATGCCATATCACCTGCTGGCGTGAGGCCTACCGCGGCCTGGTCCCGGACCACGTACTCGACGCCTTCGACGTGCACCGCCGGGCGGAGCAATGGGAACGCCTTCGGATCCGCTACCCGAACAGCACCCACGTCGCCCTGGTCGACGATCACGTTATCGGCTTCGCCAGCGTCGGCGCATCCCGCGACGAATCCCCGGTGACCCCAACCGAACTCAACGCCCTCTATGTCCGCGCCGCCTGGTACGGCACCGGCGTGGCCGACGCCCTGATCCGCGCCGCCCTCCCCGCCGACATCCCCTGCTCGCTCTGGGTCTTCGAGAAAAACCCACGCGCCCAGGCCTTCTACCGCAAACACGGCTTCGAACTGGACGGCACCACCCGAATAGAAGCCTTCACCCCCGCCACCGAAGTCCGCATGGTGCGCGGAGTCGAATAGCGCGGCGAGAACTTGTCCGATTAGGGCCCAAATACCCAAATCGCTTGCGCCGGTGGTCAATGTCGTAACGACACGTGTTCCGCAAACGGTTTTCCCCGCATGATGCTCACACGAGGGGGAAACGCGCCGGTCAACGCATCAACGGTGGCGCTGGTGCTGTCATGGGGGTCCGAGCACGAGGTCGATCCGCAGGCGCTGCTATTGACCGACACGGGAAAGATCCGATCCAACGACGATTTCGTGTTCTACAACGCCCCACGGAATCCCTCGGGGTCCGTTGCGCTCGAGACCACTCCCCCCGGAAGCGCGACGATCGGGATCAACCTGACGGCCGTCGAATCCGATGTGACCCGGATCGTAATTGCGGGATCGGTCGACCATGGTTCCTTTCGGGATGTGTCCGGTCTCAGGGTATCGGTTCGCAGTTCGGGCACCGAGTTGCTCAGCTTCGACGCCGAGCAGCCCGACATGGTGACCGCGATGGTGCTCGGCGAGTTCTACAGGAGAGCGGGGGCATGGAAGTTTCGCGCGGTAGGCCAAGGCTGGGGCAGTGGGTTGCGTGGGCTGGCCGAGGAATTCGGTGTCGAGATCGACGATCCAGCCGATGGTGAACCCCCAGCCGGTCCAGCCGTCAGCCCTCCAGTCGGCACACCCGTCGCCACGCCCCACCGAACAATGCCCGCCACCATGCCCCGTACGGCCGCGGGCTGGTATCAGGATCCAGACGATTCCGGCCAAATCCGCTGGTGGAACGGCTTGACTTGGAGTGCGGACAGGCGACAATTCTTCGCGTCCGATCCCGCGATCTGCGAACGCTGTGGACGGCCGAAGCGGGTACCGCGGTTCGGCTCGATTCCACCGTGCCGTGCCTGCGAATCCGAGGTTGCCGGGTTCATGGAGGTATGGCGGTCACAGGCATGGCAGGTTCTGACCACATCTGGTCCTCGTGGCGATGCATGGGATGACCTGTGGATCGCGCTGCGATTCCAGCGGATCGACGAGGCCACCGGGGGCGAGGCAATGCGCCCCCTCGCCCTGGCATATCTGGAGCGCGTTGTCGCATTCTCGTTTGCCGATGACGAGATCGAACAGCACGAGATGGATGACTTCGAACATGCCATCGCCGACCTGCAATCAGCCATCGGGCTCTCGCCCGCGGACCAGTTCGTCAGCCAACTTCGTCAGCGTATGCTCCGCGGTCGCTCGCTCACTCAGGTGCGGGCTGGCGATCTGCCACGGATCCAACGGCCCGGGCTGCACCTGGAAGCCGATGAAACATTGTATATCGACGTGAACGCAACCCAGGTCAAGTACCTGGCCAGTGGGCCGAGGCACAACAGCGGAAGGCTGATCGGCAGCAGCAAGAAGGTCAGGTTCGTCGGCACCGGAGCAGGAACCGAACTGCCGTGGGCGAAGATCGTCTCGGTTGCACCCGAATACGGGAATGTCGTCATTGCGGCGACAACCGCGCGCGGAGGCGGCACATACCAGGTACCGGATCCCGAGTATGTCGCTGCGGTGTTGGAGGGAGCCCTGCGAGTGGCCAAGCGGCTGGTACTCGCGCCTGGACAGCGCGACATCCGCTCGATTCCGCCAGACGTGAAATCCGAAGTGTGGCAGCGTGATAGAGGCCGGTGCTGCCAATGCGGGGACCAGCATTACCTCGAATTCGATCACATCATCCCGCTGAGCCGCGGTGGCGCGACAAGTGTCGCCAATCTCCAGATCCTGTGCCGAAGGTGCAATCTGGAGAAGGGTGCACGCATGTGAGTGCCCGGATACGGCGCCAGCCGGGTGCAATGCCGATGGGCAGCGATAGGGTGCTGGACATGACCTCGACTGCGCAAACCGAGTACGTCACCATTGCGGACGGCGTTCTGCAGATCACGATTGCTACCGCCGCCAATGGCACTTCTATGGACTTCCAGGGGATTACCGCCGGGACAGAGGCATTGCGGGCGGCGGGGCGTGAGGTGGGGGCCGTGGTGTTGACGGGGAGCGGGGCGAACTTCTGCGCGGGTGGGAATGTGCGGGGGTTCGCCGAGGCGGAGGATCGGGCGGGACATATTCATGGGCTGGCGACGGTGCTGCACGACTTCGTGCGGGCGCTGGACGAGACGACGGTGCCGGTGGTGGTCGGGGTGCAGGGCTGGGCGGCGGGAGCCGGGATGAGCCTGGTATGTGCGGCCGATATCGCCATCGGCGGGCCGAGCACCAAGTTGCGTCCGGCCTATCCGGGTATCGGCCTGAGCCCGGACGGCGGGATGTCGTGGACGCTGCCGCGCATCGTCGGTGCGGGACGGGCGCGCGAAATCCTGCTCACCGATGCGATTCTCACCGCCGAGGAGGCCGTGCGGCTCGGCATCCTCAGCCGCTTGGTCGACGACGAGCAGGTGCGCGACGAGGCCATGAACCTGGCCCGAACCTTCACGACCGGACCACGATCCACCTACGCGAGCATCAAATCACTACTGGCACGGTCGAATTCGGCGACGCTGAGCGAACAGCTCGACTATGAACGCGATGCGATCGCCGCCGCGGCGAACAGTCCGGCGGGCATCGAGGGCGTCAATGCGTTCATCGAGAAGCGCAAGCCGAAGTACGTTTAGTCACAAACGGATTCGGTCTCCATCGCCCGAGTCTCCAGCACGAATTTGGCGACCGCGTCGGTGAAGGCGTCATTGTCGTCACCGGCCGCGGTATGCGCCGCACCACCGATCTCGACCAACTGCGCATGCGGCACCATCTCCCGAAACGCCGCGGCTCCCTCGGGCGTCACCACATCGGACTGCATACCGCGCACCAGCAGCACCGGTATCGTCAGGACACGCGCCGCGACCTCCATCTGCTGGCTCATCTCGCTCGCATCCTCCACGCGGTCCTTGAGCATGTCCGGATCCCAGTGCCAGTACCAGCGCCCCTCGCGTTGCCGCAAGTTCCGCTGCAGACCATCGGTGTTCTTGGGCCGCGGGCGGTGTGGCATATATTCGGCGACCGCGTCGGCGGCCTGCTCCAGTGTGTCGAATCCGCCGCGATGTTTGCCGAGGAAGTCGATCACCCGCGCGACACCGGTCGGTTCGGGTCGGGTGACGATATCGACGAGCACCAACGCGCTGATCGCCTCGCCACCGGGCACCATCGTGGTGAGCAGGCCGGTGATCCCGCCCATGCTCGCTCCGACCACGACCGCGGGCGCACCCAACTGCTCGAGCACATTGACCAGATCCGCGACCATCGTGTCGCGCCGGTAATTCGCATCCGCCGCCCACTGACTGTCGCCGTGGCCGCGGGCGTCCAGCGTGACGACCCGCATCCCGGCGGCGGCCAGCTTCGCCCCCGTCTGCTTCCACGAGTGTCGGGTTTGTCCGCCACCGTGGAGGAACAGCACGAGCGGGCCGTCCGCCGGGCCGAACTGGTCGGCCGCCAGCTCGATCCCATCCGAACCACGCAGGTGCAGCCGAGTCGGATCGAGCAGGTTGTTCGCATTACTCACGATCCGAGGATCGCACAGCATCCGTGGGGCCTCTTGTTGACCCCCGGTCAACGGGACGTCAGCAGTTCCACTTACCTTGCGCGCTGAGGGTGTTCTGCAGCAAGCAGGCGACCTTCGCATTCACCGAAGAAGAAATGGTGGAGGAGCCATTCGAGGTGAATTCCTCACCGACCGGGGCGGCGTTGCCGGTCGAGGTGGTGTCCGCGGCGGGCTCCAGTCGCAGCGGGGCCGCACTCGCGGTGGCTGCGCCGCCGGCCATGGCCGCGCAGAATGCCAGCGCGACGGTGGCGCCGCGGACGGTCTTGATGTGCATTGAATTGTGCTCCTCTACTTTGTTTTACCTCAGCGCCCGGGATCAGGGCAGGCGCCAGTCAACAGGTTCGGCACCCAGTTCGTCGAGTAGTTCATTCACTCGCGAGAAGGGTCGCGAACCGAAAAACCCGCGCGAGGCCGACAGGGGCGACGGATGCACGGATTCGATATAGGGCACCTCGGCCTCGGCCAGCTGCGGCTTCAGTGTCTGCGCGTCGCGACCCCACAGGATCGCGACCAGCGGTTCATCCCTGGCCACCAGGGCGCGAATCGCCTGGTCGGTCACTGCTTCCCAGCCCTTGCCGCGATGGGAGGCGGGCTGTCCCGGCGAGACCGTGAGGACTCGGTTCAGCAGCAGCACACCCCGATCCGACCACGGACTCAGATCGCCATTGGACGGTGTGGTGTAGCCGAGGTCCTTGCTGTATTCGGCGAAGATATTGGCGAGGCTGCGCGGAACCGGCGAAACATCGGGGGCGACAGAGAAACTCAGCCCCATCGGATGGCCGGGCGTCGGATATGGATCCTGGCCGACGATCAGCACGCGCACCGCGTCGAACGGGCGCTGGAAGGCGCGCAGCACATTCTCACCGGCCGGTAGATAGCCACGGCCCGCGGCGTTCTCCGCGCGCAGGAATTCGCCCATGTCCGAGATCTGCTCCGCAACGGGTTCGAGAGCCTTCGCCCAACCCGGATCCATGATTTCCGTCAGTGGTTTCGCGCCCATGACCGCACAACCTATCGTGGCTCGGGCTCGGATGCCGAGTCCACCCCGCTGAACGATTCCCAGCCACCGCTGCCCGGCCGTCGCGCACCGTCGACAGTGACGCCGTGACCTGCCAGCACCCGTCCGATCGGCGTCCAGCCCGGCGGCAATTCCCGCCGCGCCGACCAGGTTCCGACGAAGGCGTGATCCTCGCCGCCGGTCAGAATCCATTGCGTCACATCGGCATCCAGGCGTCGCGCAATCGCGTCCAGTTCCGGATCGCGCAATGCGGTCGAACCGATATCGATGGCCACGCCGGACGCCTCGGCGATATGGCCCAGATCCGCGAGCAGTCCGTCCGAGATATCGGTCAGCGAGTTGGGGATCGCGGCCGCGGACGACCCGAGCACGCCCTCCCCTGAGGTATCCGAATCATCCGGTCCGGCAGCAACATCGACGATCGCGGCCAGCACCGCCGAGTAGGGCGGCTGCGGGACCCGATGGGCCGCAAGCGCTTCGGCAACGAGCTCGTCGTCCGGATCGACCTCGGCGGTCAGGGCCGCCAGCCCGGCGGCGGACCAGCCGAGCCGACCGGCCACCGCGACCGTATCCCCCACGCGCGCACCGGCTCTGGTGATCGGCGCGCGACCGTCCAGATCGCCGAAGGCGGTGACCGAGATGACCAACTGCGGGCTGCGCACCACATCACCGCCCGCGATCGAACCACCGGCCCGCCCCGCCTCGGCCCACATACCGTCGGTGAGACCGTCGATGACCTCGACCGGCGTATCGGCCGGACAACCCAGCGCCACCACGAATGCGGTCGGCACCGCGCCCATCGCAACCACATCGGCCGCGTTCTGCGCGATCGCCTTCCGCCCGATATTGCGGGGATCGGACCAATCGAGCCGGAAGTGGCGATCCTGAACCAGCATGTCGGTTGTCACCACGAACCGGCCGTCCGGCGCGGCCACCACGGCGGCATCGTCGCCGGGACCGAGCAGTACGCCGGGCGCCTGGACCCGGCCCGCGTTGATCCGCTCGATCAGTGCGAACTCCCCCAGCTCACGCACTGTCCGCGGTGGCGTGCTTTCGCTGATGACCGGTCCCTTCCCGACGTCGTGCTGGCTGGAATCCGACCGAGGGTACCCTTTCCAGGGCAATCGAGTACTACCAGGCCGGTGCGCAGCATCCATCCCCGCAACCGGTGCGAACAGGAAGGACCGGTGAGCATGGCGGCGGAGTCGTCGGAGCGCGATTCGTCGAGGGCGGATTCGCCGAAGGCCGAGAAGTCGAAGGCCGAGAAGTCGAAGGATGCCGAGCTGTCATCGGACACGGCGGAGTCGGCTGCCGATAGCGCCGTCGCGCCGGGCGCCACAGCGGAGAACGCGCCCCTGCCCGTCACCGAGACCTCCGAAGATGTCGACGCCGAGTCCGAAACGGCCGATAGCGGCCCGGAGGACGCTGCTGCCGAGTCAGCCGGCGCCGAATCGGCCCCCGAAACCCGGGGCTACCCACCCGCGCTGATCGCGACCGCCGTCGCACTACCGGTGGTGCTGGTAGTCGCCGTCCTCGTCGCCGCCGTGCTGGCCCGCCGCGCGCCGACCGAACGCGAACCCCTGGTACTCGGTCCGGTCCCCGCGCCCGCCGCGACCGGACCCGCCTGCACCGCCTTACTGCCCGCACTACCGGTCGACCTCGGCGACTACACCAAATCCACCCTGGTGGAACCCGCTCCGCCCGCGACCCGTGCCTGGCAGCGCAAGGACGGCGGCGATCCCATCGTGCTGCGCTGCGGCCTGGAGCGCCCGCTGGAGTTCAACCGCGCCTCCGCGCTACAGATCGTCAATGGCGTGCAGTGGTTCGAGGTCCGCGATGCCGCCGCCAAGGCCAGCACCTGGTTCGCCGTCGACCGCGAAACCTATATCGCGCTGACCGTTCCCGACGGCTCCGGACCGACTCCGCTGCAAGGAGTTTCGGACACCATCACCGCGAATCTGCCGGCGAAACCGATCGAACCCGGCCCCCTGCCGAACTGACCGCCACCCTGGAGCGATAGGCCGCTCGGCCGCTAACGCAGGCCGGTACCCCGTGCCAGCGCGGTCTCGATCAGCGTGGAAACCAGTGTCCGGTAGTCGATTCCGGTCGCTTCCCACATGCGTGGGTACATCGAGATCGATGTGAAGCCGGGCATCGTATTGATCTCGTTGATCACCGGCCCCTCGGCAGTGACGAAGAAGTCGACCCGGGCGAGTCCCTGGCAGTCCAGCGCCTTGAACGCGCGCACCGCGAGTTCCCTTATGCTGTCGGACACTTCGTCGTCCAGCTTCGCCGGAACGTCGAATTCGCAGACATCGTCAAGGTATTTGGTTTCGAAGTCGTAGAACTCCGGCGCCGCGGCATCGGCATCCGGCATCCGGATCTCGGCCACCACGCTGGCCTCGACCCGGCCGTCCGGAAATTCCAGTACACCGCATTCGACTTCACGTCCGAGGATGCCCGCCTCCACGATCACCTTCGGATCGTGTTCCCGCGCCGCGGCGATCGCCGCGTCCAACGTACTCCAGTCGGTGACCTTGGTAATGCCGATCGAGGAGCCTCCGCGTGCCGGTTTGACGAACACCGGAAGTCCGAGCCGCGCCCGATCGTCCGCGCCGAGCGTGTCGGCACCGCGCCGCAACACCACCTGCCGCCCGATCGGCAGCCCCTCGGCGGCGAGCAGCTTCTTGGTGAATTCCTTATCCATACCCGCAGCGCTGGCCAGCACGCCCGGCCCGACATATGGCACCCCGGCCAATTCGAGCATGCCTTGTAGCGTCCCGTCCTCGCCGAACGGGCCGTGCAGGATCGGGAACACCACATCCACCGAACCCAGCGTCGCACTCGGATCGTCCAGCGCGACCAGCGCTCCAGACCGGCTCGGGTCGGCGGCCAAGGTCAGCGCGGTGCCGGTGCTGTCCACCGCGGGCAGCGCATTGTCCTTGGAGCCGTCCACAGCGACTGCCTGCAGGTCGGTCGAAAAGGTCAGCGCGGCCACATCGGAGCCGCCGAGCACCCAGGCGCCGTCGTGGGTGATGCCGATGGGCACCGCCTCGTACTGTTGCGGATCCAGGTTGCGCAGCACGCTGCCAGCGGATACACAGGACACGGCGTGCTCGTTACTGCGCCCGCCGAACACCACAGCCACCCTGATCCGGTTCGTCATGAACCGAACCGTACCCGTTATGCGGGGCGAACCAACCTCGCGCCCGTGCGATGCCAGCGTTCGGCCCTATTCCGGTTTGATCTGCCGTCCCAGCAGTTTGTCGACCGCCGCACGCACCGAAACTCCCTCATGACACACCAGGTGTACCGATGTGGTCAGCGGCATCTCCACATTGTGCGCGGCGGCCAGCGCCCGAATGGATGTGCACGACTTCACACCCTCGGCGACCTGGCCATGGGTTGCCTCCTGGGCCGCCTCCATGGACCCGCCCGCCCCGAGCACATGCCCGAATGACCGGTTGCGCGACAGCTGCGAGGTGCAGGTGGCGACCAAATCGCCCACCCCGGCCAAACCCGCAAGCGTGACCGGCTCCGCGCCGAGCGCGACCCCGAGCCGGATGATCTCGGCCAGCCCGCGGGTGATCAGGCTGGCGATCGAGTTGTCACCCAACCCCATTCCCGAGGCGATGCCGCAGGCAAGCGCGATGACGTTCTTGCAGGCACCGCCGATCTCACAGCCGATCACATCGGTATTGGTGTAGGGCCGGAAGTATCCGTTGGCGCAGACCTGCTGCAGCGCGGCCGCCCGCGCGGCATCGGTGCAGGCGATCACGGTGGCCGCGGGCTGCTCGGCGGCGATCTCCCTGGCCAGATTCGGCCCCGACAGCACCGCGATGCGGCTCTCGTCGGCACCGGTGACCTCGCCGATGACCTGACTCATCCGCAGTAGCGTTCCGGTCTCGATGCCCTTGGCGAGACTGAGCAGCGCCGCGTCCGGCCCGATCGAGTCCTTCCACGTTTCGAGATTCGCGCGCAAGGATTGAGACGGAACCGCGAGTACGACAATGTCGGCCCCATCGAGCGCTTCAACGTGATCGTGGGTGGCCGCGATCGGCGGTAATCGCACGTCGGGCAGATAGAACGGATTGCGATGTTCGGTGGCGAGCGCCTTCGCCACCTCGGGCCGCCGGGCCCAGATCGTGACCTCGGTTCCCGCGTCCGCCAACACCTTCGCGAACGCGGTCCCCCACGATCCCGCGCCCAGCACTGCCGCCCTCGTCATCTGCCCAATATGCCACGGAAGCACTCGTGGAAGGATTAGGACCATGCGTCCGCATGCCGTGCACGCCGTGATCGCGGTCAAGAGCCTCGATCGGGCCAAGAGCCGCCTGGCCGACCGGCTGCGCCCGGAGCACCGGGCACAGCTGGTGCTCGCCATGCTCGCCGACACCGTATCCGCCACCGTCGCGGTGCGGCAGATCGCGTCGGTCACCGTGGTGACCCCGGATCCGGTGGTCGCCGAGCTGGCGGGCTCGCTCGGCGCGGCGGTCCATCCCGAACCTCGCCGTGCGGTGCTCGACCCCACCGACCCGGACGGTCTGAACACCGCACTCACCGATGCGGCGACCACGCTGCGGCACCGGTACGGCCCGGTCGAACTGCTGGCCCTACAGGCGGATCTGCCCGCCCTGCGCCCGGACGAGCTCTCGGACATGCTGAGCACCGCACCGGTCGGGGTGCGCTCGGTCGTGGTGGACCACGCGGGCACCGGCACCGCCGCGCTATTCGTCGGCGACACCGTCGCGGCGCTGGACCCACGTTTCGGGCCCGGCTCCGCGGTCCGGCATATCGCCGCCGGCGCGGTCGATCTGCGCGGTGACTGGCCGGGATTGCGGCTGGATGTGGACACCGCAGACGATCTCGATCGTGCCATCGACCTCGGCACCGGGGATTCGACGTGCGCTGCCCTGCAGGACATCGGCTGGCCGATTCGCGTTCACGAGGGCGTGCGCCGGGTGTGCTAGCCGATCGCCACGACCGGCGTGATACTCACGTCAATGATGACGTCGGGCTGCACAGGGCCCGGTTAGTAGGGGATGATCGTTAACGTGAGTGAGCGAAGCGAGCGATTCCCGTACCAGCGCGCATCGCGCCTGTCGGTGCCGCGTGCCAGCGAGGCATGGGCATGAGCGAGACCGAGACCGTCAAGCAGCAACTGCTGCCGAACCCACTGCCTGCCGCGACACCGTTGGCCGACGATGCGGTGGTGCAGCGGTTGCCACGTGATCGCTACCTGAACCGTGAGCTCAGCTGGCTCGACTTCAACGCGCGGGTACTCGCCCTCGCCGAGGACGCGTCGCTGCCGTTGCTGGAACGCGCGAAATTCCTGGCGATCTTCGCCTCCAATCTGGACGAGTTCTATATGGTCCGCGTCGCCGGTCTCAAACGCCGTGCGGAGACCGGACTTTCGGTGCGTTCGGCGGACGGCCGTTCGCCCACTGAGCAACTGGAGCTGATCGCGGCGCGTACCCAGGAGATCGCCGACCGGCATGCCCGCGTTTTCCTCAACTCGGTACTGCCCGCGCTGACCGCCGAGGGCATTGCCATCATCGATTGGTCCGATCTGGACGACGATGAGCGCCAGCGCCTCTCGGGCTATTTCCAGGACCAGGTCTTCCCCGTCCTCACCCCGCTGGCGGTGGATCCGGCCCACCCCTTCCCCTACATCAGCGGACTGAGTCTCAACCTCGCGGTGACGGTGAAGGATTCCTCCACCGGCGCCGAACACTTCGCCCGCGTCAAGGTGCCCGATAACGTCGATCGCTTCGTCCGGGTGCGGCGAAACGAGTCCGGATCCCCCGTCGCGGCCTTCTTGCCGATGGAAGCGCTGATCGCCGCACACCTCGATCTGCTGTTCCCCGGTATGAAGGTGGTCGAGCACCACTCGTTCCGCATCACCCGCAATGCCGATTTCGAGGTCGACGAGGACCGCGACGAGGATCTGCTGCAGGCGCTGGAGCGCGAACTGGCCCGCCGCCGCTTCGGTTCGCCGGTCCGACTAGAGGTCTCCGACGATATGACCGAGCACATGCTCGACCTGCTGTTGCGCGAGCTCGAGGTCGATCCCGGGGATGTGATCCAGGTGCCGGGTCTGCTCGACCTGTCCTGCCTCTGGCAGGTGTACGGCGTCGATCGGCCCAATCTCAAGGACGCACCGTATGTGCCCGCGACGCCTCCGGCGTTCGGCGAGCGCGAAACCCCGCGCAATGTCTTCCAGGCGCTGCGCGAGGGCGACGTCCTGGTGCACCACCCCTACGACTCGTTCTCCACCAGCGTGCAGCGCTTCATCGAACAGGCCGCCGCCGACCCGCAGGTGCTCGCCATCAAACAGACCCTGTACCGGACCTCCGGTGACTCCCCGATCGTGAACGCGCTCATTGACGCGGCCGAGGCGGGCAAGCAGGTCGTGGCGCTGGTCGAGATCAAGGCACGCTTCGACGAACAGGCCAACATCAAATGGGCCCGCGCGCTGGAGCAGGCGGGCGTGCACGTGGTCTACGGTCTCATCGGCCTCAAGACGCACTGCAAGACCTGTCTGGTGGTGCGCCGCGAGGGTGCGACCATCCGCCGCTACTGCCATATCGGCACCGGCAACTACAACCCGAAGACCGCGCGGCTCTACGAGGACGTCGGGTTGCTCACGGCCGCACCGGAAATCGGCGCCGACCTGACCGATCTGTTCAATTCGCTCACCGGCTACTCGCGAAAGGCCAACTACCGCAACCTGCTTGTCGCTCCGCTGGGTGTGCGCGCCGGAATCATCGACCGCATCCAGCGCGAGACCGAACTGGCCGAAGAGGGCGTCCCGGCGCGAATCCGGATGAAGGCCAATGCAATTGTCGACGAGCAAGTCATCGACGCGCTCTACCGAGCTTCTCAGGCCGGTGTACCGGTGCAGATCGTGGTGCGCGGCATCTGCGGTCTGCGACCCGGTGTCGAGGGAATGAGCGAGAACATCGAGGTGCGCTCGATTCTCGGTCGCTTCCTGGAGCATTCGCGGATCATGCACTTCCAGGCCCAGGACGAATACTGGATCGGCAGTGCCGACATGATGCACCGGAATCTGGACCGGCGCGTGGAAGTCATGGCGCAGGTGAAGGATCCGAAGCTGTGCGAGCAGTTGGGGTCGGTATTCGACTCCGCCCTGTATCCGACGACCCGTTGCTGGATCCTTCAACCTGACGGCAACTGGCAGGCTTCGCCCGACGGCGCCGACCGAGACGGTGCCCATGTACGTGACCACCAAGAATTCCTGATGCGAATGCGGAGACCGGATCACCAGTGAGTGGTACGACGGGATACGACATGGACGGGGGACCGTTCTGGGATCCCCGGGTAACAGCCAACATTCACGCCGCCGGTGCGGTGCTGTGGCGCAGGACGGCCGACGGTTCCGGTGCCATCGAGATCGCGGTGGTGCATCGCCCCAAGTATCAGGATTGGTCGCTGCCCAAGGGCAAACTCGATCCGGGCGAGACGCCGGTGCTCGCCGCGGTGCGTGAGGTCGGCGAAGAAACCGGCCTGGACTGCCGTCTGGGCCGCTATCTCGGGCACGTCACGTATCCGATTCCGGGACACCGGAAATTGAAGCGAGTGGACTACTGGGCAGCCGAGGTCGCAGGTGGGGCGTTCAGCGCCAATTCCGAGGTCGATGTGCTGTCCTGGTACACCTTGGACCGGGTGATGGACCAGCTGTCGTATCCGATGGACCGCCAGGTGCTGCGCGCCTTCACCCGCCTGCCCGCGGCCACCGCCACGCTGCTACTGGTTCGACACGCCAAGGCGGGCAGCCGGGGCCGATTCGACGGCCCGGATGAGCAGCGCCCACTGGAGCGGGAAGGGCAGGCCCGGGCACAGGCGCTGGTCCCGAATCTGCTGGCGTTCGGTGCATCCGAGATCTATTCGGCCGATCCGGTGCGCTGCGTCCAGACGGTGACGCCGCTGGCCGAGAAACTCGGCGAAACCATCGCCATCGAGCCGCTGTTTTCCGAAAGCGGTTATGCCGCAGCGCCAGACAAGGCCCGAGAACGCGCTATCTCCCTGGTATCGGATCGCGCGGTGCGCGTTCTGTGCAGTCAGGGCAAGGTAATTCCCGATCTGCTGCAGTGGTGGGCCGATCGGGACGGCATCACGCTGCCGTCCGCGCGCAACCGCAAGGGCAGCGTGTGGGTACTGTCTTTTGCCTCAGGGCGGTTGGTCGCCGCCGACCACCTCGACCGGTCGCTGTCGGCCGCCATCGTCAAATCCTGACCCCAATGGGGACCGCAACCGTCACGCGGTCGCTACTGGACCCCAAATTCGGACATAGGCAGCTAAAACGGCCCTGGGGCGAACCCCAGGGCCGTTTTTAGCCGGTACAGGGAGTGATTCCGCTCAGTGGAACCGAATCACTCGATGGCGCTGGACCTTCAGCCGCATTTGCGGCCTCGAACCGCTGCGTCAGCGAGCGCGGCGGGCCGGAGCCTTCTTGGCCGCGGTCTTCTTCGCGGGCGCCTTCTTCGCGACGGTCTTCTTCACGGCCGTGGCCTTCTTGGCCACCGTGGCCTTCTTGGCCGGAGCCTTCTTGGCGACGGCCTTCTTGACGGCCGCCTTCTTCGCGACCGCCTTCGCGGCAGTTGCCTTGCGGGCGGTCGTCTTTGCCGGGGCCTTCTTCGCCGCGGTCTTCTTGGCGGGCGCCTTGGTGGCGGTCGCCTTCTTGGCGGCCGCCTTCTTCGCCGCCACCTTCTTGGCGGCCGCCTTCTTCGCCGCCACCGGTGCATTCGCGCCGCGCTTTACGGCGGGGCCGCTCGCGGTCAGCTTCTGCTTACCCGCGATGACGGCCTTGAACTGAGCACCCGGGCGGAACGCAGGCACCGAAGTGGGCTTCACCTTGACGGTTTCGCCGGTGCGCGGGTTCCTGGCAACTCGAGCCGCACGCTTACGCTGTTCGAACACACCGAATCCGGTGATTGTGACGCTTTGACCCTTGTGCACAGCGCGCACGATGGTGTCGACCACATGCTCGACTGCCGCGGTGGCCGTGCGCCTGTCCGTACCCAACTTTTCGGTCAGAACGTCGATCAGTTCCGCCTTGTTCATTGAATCCTCCGCAGACTAATGGCCCGTCGTCGGACCGACTAGGTACCACGGTAAACCCACTTTGAGCAAGAGTCTATGTGCCACGCCAAAATTCATGTGGTTTAGCACACGTCCAGCTACCGCCCCTAGGGCTGTACAGCTATCACTACCGGGTGATTACGCCTGCGAAATATGTGCCGGAAGGGTTGTGGGTTTCCAACTTGGCCTTGCCTTTTCGAACTCATCGATGACGTCACTGCGCCGGAGGGTGAGCCCGATGTCGTCCAATCCTTCGAGCAGACGCCACCTGGTGTAGTCATCAATATCGAACGGCAACACGACGGTTCCGGCCGTCACCGTGCGCGCCTCGAGGTCTACAACCAATTCGAGACCGGGCTGTTCCTCGAGCAACTTCCAGAGCATTTCGACATCGTTCTGTGACATCTGCGCGGCCAACAGACCACCCTTGCCCGCATTGCCGCGGAAGATGTCGGCGAAGCGTGATGAGATGACGACACGAAAGCCGTAGTCCGACAGCGCCCATACAGCGTGCTCACGCGAGGATCCGGTACCGAAGTCCGGCCCCGCCACCAGCACACTGCCCCGGTTATAAGGCTCGGTGTTCAGAATGAAGTCCGGGTCGGATCGCCATGCTGCGAACAGTCCGTCCTCGAATCCTGTGCGCGTCACCCGCTTCAAGTACACGGCCGGAATGATCTGATCGGTGTCGACATTGGATCGGCGCAGCGGCACTCCGATCCCCTTGTGGACGGTGAAGGCTTCCATTTCTGCTGATTCTCCTGGGTCGTTAGGCGATTTGAGCCGACCGTTTCGAGCGACCTGCAAGCAGTCGCTACGACTGCCGTTTCGAGTGACCTGTGGGCGGTCGCTATGGCCGGAAGTGCGAATCGATGCGGGCGCAACGCGTCCGCACGCCGATCAGTCCAGATCCGCCGGTGCGGACAGGGTGCCGCGGACCGCCGTCGCGGCCGCTACGAGCGGGGAAACCAGGTGTGTACGGCCACCTTTGCCCTGTCGACCCTCGAAGTTGCGGTTCGATGTCGAAGCACAACGCTGACCGGGCGCGAGCTGATCGGGATTCATTCCCAAGCACATCGAGCAGCCCGCCTGACGCCATTCGGCGCCCGCCGCGATGAAAATCTCGCCCAGTCCTTCTTTTTCCGCCTGTGCGCGCACCCGCATAGACCCCGGTACAACCAACATTCGCACACCGTCGGCGATGCGGCGTCCCTTCAAAATCCCGGCTACAGCGCGCAAATCCTCGATGCGCCCGTTGGTGCACGAACCGACGAATACCGTATCGACCGACACCTCTCGAAGCGGAGTTCCCGGCTCCAAGTCCATGTATCGCAGCGCTTTCTCCGCGGACTCCCGCGCCGTATCGTCGGCAATCTGCGCGGGATCGGGCACCGTCTCACCCAGTGGCGCACCCTGTCCCGGATTCGTGCCCCAGGTGACGAACGGGGTCAGCGCATTGGCGTCGATGTGCACCTCGGCGTCGAAAACCGCGCCCTCATCGGTCTGCAACGCCTCCCAGGCGGCCACTGCGGCGTCCCAGTCGGCTCCCTGCGGCGCGTGCGGGCGTCCTTTGAGGAATTCATAGGTGGTTTCGTCAGGGGCGATCATTCCGGCCCGCGCACCCGCTTCGATCGACATGTTGCAGATGGTCATTCGCGCCTCCATGGACATGGCGCGAATGGCCTCGCCGCGATACTCCAGCACATAGCCCTGACCGCCGCCCGTACCGATCTTGGCGATGACGGCCAGAATCAGGTCCTTACTCGTGACACCGGGCGGCAATTGGCCGTCAACGGTGATCGCCATGGTCTTGAACGGACGCAGTGAGAGGGTCTGCGTGGCAAGGACATGTTCGACCTCGCTGGTGCCGATACCCATCGCCAGCGCGCCGAACGCACCGTGGGTCGAGGTGTGGCTGTCGCCGCAAACCACCGTCATACCCGGCTGCGTCAAACCGAGTTGCGGCCCGACGACGTGCACGATGCCCTGATCCAGATCCCCCATCGGATGCAGTCGCACACCGAATTCCGCGCAGTTGTGGCGCAGGGTCTCGACCTGGGTGCGCGAAATCGGGTCGGCGATCGGCTTATCGATATCGATGGTCGGGACGTTGTGATCCTCGGTCGCGATGGTGAGATCGGGACGGTGCACGGGGCGACCGGCGGCGCGGAGCCCGTCGAAGGCCTGCGGACTGGTCACCTCGTGCACGAGGTGCAAATCGATGTAGATCAAATCCGGCTCACGGGAGGCGCCTTCGCCCTCTCCGCGGGCAACGACGTGCTGCTCCCACACCTTTTCGGCCAGTGTGCGGCGCTCGGCCATTCTCGATCACCTTTCCGACGAGCAACCGGTTCGCACGATCTGGGCTGAGGCGCGGTTCCGGCTGCACAATTTGGCTATCCGGCGCGTCGGGAGCGAGCAGAGCGCTTAAGTGGCTTTCTCAACATCCGAGACGCTAATATCGTTCTATGAGACAGCATAGCGGTATCGGCGTCCTCGACAAAGCGGTGTCAGTGTTGTATGCCGTCGCGGAGCACCCCTGCGGTCTCAATGAGCTGTGCACCCGCACCGGACTGCCCCGCGCCACCGCCCATCGCCTGGCTGTAGGGCTCGAGGTACACCGGCTGCTGGCCCGCGACAACAACGGCCTGTGGCGGCCGGGCCCGGCCCTCGCCGAACTCGCCGCCGGTGCCACCGATCCGCTGCACGAGGCCGCCTCGGCAATTCTCCCGCGCCTGCGCGAGATCACCGGCGAGAGTGTCCAGATCTACTGCCGCGACGGCAATGCGCGGGTATGCATCGCCGCCCTGGAACCACCGGTCGGACTGCGCGATACCGTGCCGATCGGCGCGCGACTGCCGCTCACCGCCGGATCGGCGGCCAAGGTGCTGCTGGCCTGGGCGGATCCGGAATTGCAGCGCACCATCCTGGCCGATGCGGTCTTCGGCGAGCGCGCGCTGGCCGAGGTACGCAAGCGCGGCTGGGCGCAGAGCGCCGCCGAGCGGGCCAGCGGTGTGGCCAGCGTCTCCGCACCCGTGCGCGATGCCGCGGGTCATGTGATCGCGGCCGTTTCGGTATCGGGCCCGATCGATCGCATGGGCCGCAGACCCGGCGCACGCTGGGCGGCCGACCTGGTCGCCGCCGCGGACGCATTGCACAAGAGGCTGTAACACGTTCTAGTTCGAACATCTAAGGTTGGTGCGCATGGGAGTAAACCAACGGGCGCAGATCGTCATGTCCGATGCCGAGATCACCGAGTTCCTGCAGCGCAGCCGCATCGCGACGCTGGCAACCATCGGCCCGAACGGCACGCCGCATCTCATCGCGATGTGGTATGCCCTGCTCGACGGCGAGGTCGCACCCGATGGCTCGGTCCGCAAGCTGCCCGAGCTGTGGTTCGAAACGAAGGCGAAATCGCAGAAGGCCGTCAACCTGCGCCGCGACCCGCGCATCACCTGCATGGTCGAGGCGGGTCACACCTACGACCAGTTGCGCGGGGTCTCCATCGAAGGCCACGCCGAGATCATCGACGATCCGGAGAAGCTGTTCGCCGTCGGCGTCAGCGTCTGGGAGCGCTACACCGGTCCCTACAGCGAGGAAGTCCGCCCGCTGGTCGAACAGATGCTGCACAAGCGCGTCGCCATCCGGGTGGTCCCCGATCGCCTGCGCAGCTGGGACCATCGCAAACTCGGCCTGCCGGAGCTGCCCCTCGGCGGCACCACCGCGCAATCGCTGGACTGATCGCGGCACGCGGGCGATATCCGACTGACACACCGCGCCCCCGCACAGTAGCGTCAACCCTGTTCGACCCGAATCGGCAGCGCGACGACGCCCCTTGGCGCGGTGCGCGGTCGCGACGACGAGGAGCAGACGATGGCGGAAGCGGATAGTTCCAACGGCAGCGCGGGGTCCAGCGCCGAAGAGGTCAAGCGCAAATTCAAGGAAGCCCTGGAGCGCAAGAACCAGCACCACGCCAAGTCGACCGATCATATGGACGGACGATCCAAGGCAACCTCCGCCCACGGCAACGCCAGCCACAAACGCGAGTTCCGCCGCAAGAGCGGATAAAGCCCCACCACCCCACCAAAAGGCCCCCCAGCCCCCACCTGGAGGGCCTTTTGCATCTCCCCCACTTCCGGCCCCCACCGACAGCCACACCAAATACCGACCGCCCCCAAACGACCCCACATCCCCAGTTCAACCTCGCCCGCCCGAAACCCCTCCAACGACCAAGCACCCACCCCGCCCCGTGCCCACCCCAACATGGATCGGCCGAGAATGCGCTGATGCAGGTGTGCTCTCGACGTTTACCTGCATGAGCGCATGGTGATCACTTGTCCAGAGGTTGCACACCCCTCCTCGTCGGTGGTGAGCCCGCGCGAGAGGTCGACGGTGCTGGAGACGCGGGGCGCAGCTGGGAACCCAGGCCCAGGAACAATGCATCGGCGAGCCACCAGTCCGGGACCTATGTGACCACCAACGGTCCGGCACGCATGCGACCAAGAACCACCAACCCGGCACCCTGCGACCAAGAACCACCAGCCCGGCACCCTGCGACCAAGAACCACCAGCCCGGCACCCCGCGACCAAGAACCCACCAACCCGGCACCCCGCGACCAAGAACCCACCAACCCGGCACCCCGCGACCAAGAACCCACCAACCCGGCACCCCGCGACCAAGAACCCACCAACCCGG